>NZ_LR962863.1:0-315280 GCF_900458895.1 Staphylococcus schleiferi | reverse complement strand
GCAGACGCAAAAATTTGTCTCAAACGTATCCAATATTGACTTTAATGCGGATTATGCCAAGTCACTTCAGCAAGAAATCTATTATGTGACAGAACGTGCCGTCTTTCAACTCACTCAAGATGGATTGATGCTAATAGAAATCGCACCCGGACTAGATATAGAACGAGATGTCATTGCTCAAATGGGCTTTAGACCGCTCGTTTCCAAGAATCTGAAAACCACCGACACATCCATTTATCATCACGTATGGGGGGCGCTTTTAGATCGCATACAGACAGAAGCATGACGATCAAAACGAAACAAGGGGGTATATTTATGAATTTCGACTGGATCAAAACACGCGCAGATTTTGATGTTGAAAAACCAGCTGTCATCGATCCATTTAAAGGGACACAATGGACATATCAACAACTCAATATTCGTGCGGATAATATGGCACATTATCTCGAGTCACAAGGGGTTCAACAAGGAGATGTCATTGGTATATTTGCACCTAATGATGTCGCCATATTGGATTTATTATTTGCCTCATTCAAAATGGGCGCAGTCTTTCTTCCTATCAACTGGCGACTTAACCCGAAAGAAATTGCCGGTGTTGTGTCAGATTCAGGTTTAAAAATTCTTTTTTACGCAGAAAAGCATTTGAGTTCACTTAATGAGATCAATCCTGATTATTTGCATATGGATATAGATTCAGATGCATACAATCAAATAGTTGACCCCTCTCAACATCACGTTTACAAAGCCAAAGCCGTTGAGCCAACAGATCTCGCTACATTGATTTATACAAGTGGCACAACAGGTGTGCCAAAGGGCGTCATGTTTTCCTATGAATCATTCGTCAACAACGGCGCAAATGTTGAATTGACTTACAAATTCAACTCCGAGTATTTAACCATTATTTCAACACCGATGTTTCATGTACTCGGCTTTAACGATACGGTTCTTCCTACTTTAATGTCCGGTGGCACGCTTGTTTTACAACGTTATTTCAATGGCGAGGAACTCAATGACCTCATCGCACAATATCATCCTGACTTTTTGATTATGATTCCAACCATGTATTACAGCACATTGAACCAAAAAAACTTTAATCCTGACGATTTTAGAGCCATCAAGTTTGTTATTCAAGGCGGCTCGCAACCTTTACCCAGTATCCAACAAGCATTCAAAAAATATGGCATCAACATTATTAATGGCTACGGTTTAACTGAAGCCCCTCTTGTCATGGTCAATACACCTGAAAATGCACGTCACAAACCGATGAGTATAGGTAAATCGGTCATGTTTGTCGACGCAAAAGTGTTGGATGAAGATAAAAACGAAGTGGGCGATGGCGAAATTGGGGAGTTGGCCATTCGCTCTAAAAATGTGACACCTGGATATTGGGGACAGCCTGAAGAAACGAAAAAATCTTTCCATAATCAGTACTTCTTAACAGGGGATCTCGCTAAAAAAGATGAAGATGGTGATATTTACATCATTGATCGTAAGAAAGAACTCATTATCACTGGTGGCGAAAATGTCTTACCATCAGAAGTTGAAAATGCCTTAGCTGAGCATCCGTTAATTGATCGATGCGTTGTCGTGGGTTATGAACATCCAAAATATGGAGAATCTATCGCCGCGGCTATTATTTTACGAGAAAAAAGTACCTGACTATGTTGAACAATTGGACAAGCATATGCGAGAACGACTTGCCGGCTACAAAGTGCCACGGATGTATTTACCAGTCACACATATGCCACTGAATTCCACACAAAAGCCAGACAAACTCGTAATTCGTGAAATGATGAATTCAAAAGTGAATAAAGAGTCATCTTCTGAAGCCAATCACAATGCATAAGGGACACATCGTATACACAATTTTGAGGAGGAATGTCAAATGACGACTGAAAAAGAAGCAAGATTGAAACAACTTTACCCTGAAGATATTTTAAGCATTTCCAAAATGTTAACCGATGGCGAATTGACATTACTTGAAGAGCTCAATCATCTGTTAGAAAGCAAATATCGCAAAGACATTAATCAACATTGGGTCAATGCAACTGTTCCAGAAGATTATTTTAAAGATATCGGTGACTTGAATTATTTTAGTCATCCCCTACTCTTTAAAGATCGTGAAAATGCAAAAACACCGAGCCAACTGTTTCAATTTTTCATGTCTTACACAATTGCACGCTTCGATGTCTCACTCGCTACTTTATTAGGGGTACATCAAGGACTCGGTCATAATACGTTTTTATTTGGTGGTAGCAAAGAACAAGTGGCCAAATATGTACCTAAATTACAGTCTCATGAACTGAGAACTTGTTTTGCGTTAACTGAGCCTGATCACGGTTCTGACGTTGCGGGTGGTTTAGAAACTGTCGCTGAGCAACGTGGTGATGAGTGGGTGTTAAATGGTGCCAAAAAATGGATTGGTGGCGCCCATGTTTCGGATGTCATCCCTGTATTTGCGATTAATAAAGCGACAGGGAAGCCACATTGCTTTATTGTGACACCTGATCAAGAAGGCGTCGACATTGAAATTTTAGAAAATAAAATTGCTTTACGTATTGTCCCTAATGCACTGATCCACCTTAATCAAGTGACAGTAAAAGAGTCTGACCGCTTACAAAACATTACAAGCTTTAAAGATATTGCTAAGATTCTTTACTCTACACGCGCAGGCGTCGCATATATGGCTACCGGCGCACTTGCTGGGACATTGCGTGCCACACTCGATTATGTAAAAGAACGTCAACAATTCGGAAAATCAATTAGTCAATTTCAACTTGTTCAAGAGAAACTGGCGATGATTCAAGGTAATCTCACACATGCGATGGCGATGTGTGCACAGCTGGCACGCATGCAAGAAAATGGTGAATATGATGAGGTCGCAACATCTACAGCCAAAATGATGAATACGTTACGACTTCGAGAGTCTGTTGCGATGGGACGCGGCATAACTGGAGGTAATGGTATTTTAGCAGACACGTATGACATTGCACGCTTTTTCTCAGATGCTGAAGCCATGTACACGTACGAAGGGACACATGAAATTAATGCCCTCGTCATTGGCCGCGCATTAACAGGAACTTCCGCATTTATTTAAATCATTTATGCTTTGAAAGTCACCTGTCACACAATGTCATATTAATTAAGCTTGAAATTGCTTAGAAATGGAGGAATGATGATGACGATCAGAAAAGTTACAATCCTTGGTGCTGGTACAATGGGCGCACAATTAGCCGCAGTATTGGTCAATGCAGGATTAAAAGTTAAATTATTAGATATCGTATTAGACGAATCAGATCCAAATCAAATTTCTAAAGCAGCATACGAACGAATCACACACCCTAAGAAGCCGTTGTTATTCGATTTAGATTTTGCTTCAAATCTTTCTTATGGCAACTTTAACGATGACTTAGAAAATGATGATGCTGACTTGTATTTAGAAGCTGTTAAAGAAGACTTAAGCGTCAAACACGAAATATGGAAAAGCGTCGCACAGTCTGCACCTGCTCATGCTTACTTTGCAACGAACACATCAGGAATACCGATTGAGGCTATCGCAAAAGTTTTTAATGACGCAGACAAAGCGCGTTTTATGGGATTACATTTCTTTAACCCACCTCGTATTATGAAATTGGTCGAATTAATACCGAATCAACAAACACGTAGAGAGATTATTGATGAGATGCATACTTTCACTGAAGATGTCTTAGGTAAAGGCGTCATTGTCGTGAATGATGTACCCGGATTTGTTGCAAACCGTGTCGGCACACAAACAATGAATGATATTATGTACCGCGCAGAGCAACAAAATTTATCTATTCCTGAAGTCGATACACTCACAGGACAGATTATCGGGCGTCCAAAAACAGGCACTTATGCATTGTCTGACTTAGTTGGGTTAGACATTGCCGTTTCCGTAACGCGTGGTATGCAACAATCAGAAAAAGAAAAACCCTACTTCAAAGATGTTACTTTAGTCAATCAACTCTATGAAGCGGGCGCACTGGGTCGAAAAACGAAACAAGGCTTCTATAAGAAAGATAAAAAGCAGCATCAAAGACTTGTTTTCGATCCAAAACAACAAGATTATATTCAAGTTGAAGCGCCTCAACTCCCAATATTGGCAGAATTCAACAAAGACTTAGCGCACAATTTAGATGTCATCTTTAATGCGAAAGACCCTGCCGGACTATTTTTATGGGAAACGTTGCGTAACAATTTCTATTACGCTGCGATCAATGTCCCATACGCCACTAGTGATTTCCGTGATATCGATCGCGCAATTGTATGGGGATTCAACTGGAAACTCGGCCCATTTCAGCTTTGGGATTTAATGGGCTTTGAGCGTGTGAAAGCACGGCTACAATCTGAACTGGGTGACTTGCCAGAGTGGATTGAAGCACATGAAGATGGTTTCTATCAAGAAGGCGAAACGATTGCACATGTGACACCTGTTTCAGAAATGATTGATGAAGTCATTTGGAATCGTGATGATTCACAATTAGCAATTGTTAACAGTCGTCAACTTTTATTTAAGCTACAAAGTAAAAATAACGTTATCACTGACGGCTTTAATGATGATTTGGTCGACGCGATTGACGTATTAGAAAACGAAGCCTACTCAAGTATGGTGATCTACGCAGAAGGCCCCCACTTTAGTGTAGGGGCGAACCTCTATGCGATGAAAGAAGCACATGAAGCTCAAAAAGTAGAAGAATGGGTCGCACCTGCAATCGAAAAGCTTCATTCAAGTTTCAACCGCTTAAAATATAGTACGAAGCCTATTGTGACTGCGGTTCAAGGCCGAGCATTAGGTGGCGGCTGTGAACTGGTGCTTCATTCTCCATTTGTCGTTGCAAGTAGTGAAACGTATATCGGCTTAGTGGAGGCAGGTGTAGGTTTATTACCAAGTGGCGGAGGACTTGCTGAATTAGCTGGACGTATTCTCCAAACTGACCACCTGCTTAATGATAAACAAGCCTCTATGTCACAACGGTTACAAACAATTGGACTTGCTAAAGTTTCTACCAATGCCTTTGAAGCACGCCGTTATGGCTTTTTGAAACCGACAGACAGCATCATTTTTAATCAAGATCGACGTGTAGAAGTTGCTTTAAAACGGGCACAATTCGAAGCTGATGCACATTATAGACCTGAACCTAAGCGTCAATACATTGCCTTAGGTCAAGATTTTCTCGCCTTAGCTAAAGGTCAACTTGACGCACAACGCGAAGGCCATTTTATTAGCGATCATGACTATGATATCGCGGTACGTATTGCAACAGTGCTGTCGGGCGGAAACTTACCGCGCAACACTTATATCAATCAACGCTATATGCAAAAACTAGAGAAACAACATTTTATTGCACTTTTAAAAACAGAACCAACATATGACCGTATCAGTTATATGTTAAAAAATGGAAAGCCTTTAAGAAATTAAGTTTGTTGAGAAAGGATGATGAATATGCGTGAAGCCTATATTGTCGCATACGGACGGTCGGCAGCAGCTAAATCAAAAAACGGTGCCATGTTTCACGAAAGACCTGATGAAGTGGCAGCTCAAGTTTTATCAGGCGTCTTAAAACGGGTTGGCGGCCAATTTCGCTTTGATATGGTCGATGATGTCATTGTCGGAAATGCTTTTCCTGAAGGTTTACAAGGTCAAAACATCGCCAGAACAATTGCATTAAGAGCAGGTCTACCGGAGTCCGTACCCGGTCAAACCGTCAATCGTTATTGTTCATCTGGATTACAAACAATTGCGCTCGCAGCCAATCAGATTATAGCGGGCCAAGGGGATATCATTGTCGCAGGCGGCGTAGAACTGATGAGTGCAGTACCTATGGGAGGAAATGAACCAACCAACAATCCCATCTTAGAGGATCAAAATGTAGGCGTTTCAACGCCTATGGGTCTTACAGCTGAGAATGTTGCACAAACATACAAAGTTTCTCGAGAAGACCAAGATGCCTATGCCGTACAAAGTCATCAACGTGCTGCACGTGCACAGCGAGAGGGTAAATTTGAAGATGAGATTATACCTATCGATGTTCACAAGGTTGAATATGATGCTGAAGGTCCACAGGTACATGTAAAAACGTTTGACCAAGATGAATTTATACGCCCTGATACGAACGTTGAAACGTTGCGTAAATTACCGACCGTATTTAAATCAGACGGAACAGTCACAGCCGCAACTTCTGCACCGCTTTCTGATGGAACAGGCTTTGTCGTTGTCATGTCTGGGGAGAAAGTAAAAGCACTCAATGTCAAACCTATCGCCCGCTTTGTGAGTTTTAAAGCAGTCGGCGTAGATCCAAAACTTATGGGTATCGGCCCTGTTTACGCCATTCCTGAAGTGTTAAAATCTGCCAACTTAACGATTGATGATATTGATTTAGTTGAATTGAATGAAGCCTTTGCAGCCCAAACGTTAGCTTCTATGCGAGAAACAGGACTCAGTGCTGATAAAACGAATGTTAATGGGGGTGCCATTGCATTAGGCCACCCACTCGGTGCAACGGGTGCGATGCTTACCGCACGTTTACTCTCTGAAATGAAAAAACGACCAGACACACGTTACGGCATGGTGACAATGTGTATTGGTGTCGGCATGGGTGCTGCCGGTATCTTTGAAATGGTCCGTGAATAAAGCACATTAATCACATTGGAGAAAGTCGAAAACACAAAAATAAAAACGGAGTCAAGACAAGCGATGCGGATCAATCGCATAAAGTCTGACTCCGTTTGTTTATTGCATACGCTTAAGCGATTACTTTTGCCCGTATGCCAATTGATGAATCGTTTTAAATTGTTTAACGGTGATTTCATTAGCATGTGCTTTTTGATAATTTTGGCGGACTTTAAAGTAACGCTTTTTCAAATGTACATCGCGTAATGCTTGTTTTAATGCCGCTGCTTCATCCTCTTTTGAGAATAAATTTTGAGGTGCCGTATACGTGCGATTATGTGCAATAGCTGCATAGCCTAAAATCAGCATATCGTAATTGAAAGCTTTGCGAACGGCATCGATAATTTCGCCACCTTCATTAATATCCAAATAAATGTCGCACTTTTGATACAACTTTTCGACTGTACTTAATTCAATCGCTTGATATAATCGAACATTTTTATAACGCTCAAGTTGAGTGAGTACCGACGACATCTCAGTGACAGCGCCAATATGGAATGTCGCAAATGGACAGGACTCTATGATTGAAGCGATATGATGAATTTGATCGGTGTTTGTCATTGTGAGGATTTGGAGTTGATATGTGCTCGTCTTTTCATATTGATACAAATAACCGCCGTCATGAATAACTTCACGTGCATCTTCACTAACCGCTTCAGCAATTGCTTCATATTCTTCTTTATGTGTCACTACAATTTGGAAATCTCTTTGGCCTGTATCGTTATTAAAAATTAATTCCATATTGCCTGGGACATTCCCTTTACAATATTCTTGCCAATAGAGGACATCTTGCCCTGTATGATTCAGATAATACAGCACTGAGAAAGGCGTTCCTAATGAGTTCACCACAAAGTGGCTTAAGTCAATCTCCAACGCTTCTAAGAAAAAGGTTAAAAATGCGATATGACTTTCAAAGTGGTACTGCTCACCTTTCCAATTTAATACGACTGATTGCGCTAAGAAATTGTAGTAGATGACATCTTTACCGTCTTGATCAAAATAGCGTCTAAAAATCATGTTTCTATTTAAATCATAAACCGTTTGTGCAAAAAGCACGCCATGTTGCGTATAATGATCCACATACTGCAACTTTCCTTGTTGATTCAACCACTCAACATGACTCACATGACGGCGTTTTTCACCCGGTCTATACCGAATCATTGCGCGTTTTTGACTCATATCTTTAACCCAAGCTTCTTCATTATTCCCTTCTATTTCCCAAAATCTAGGGACAGGAACTGCATTGAAATAAAGCGGACGTCCATTTTTAGGTGCACGATAGCTCGCGAAAAATTGGTACGGTGTTATCATTCCTTCAGGCAAAAAACCATCATCTTCTAGCACAATCGTTGGCGCTTGTTCACCAGCTAAACTTAAAGAATCATATAATGCTTTTGTTTCACTATCAAAATGTTCGAACAAATTAACCATGTTGCACCTCTTCTACTAAGTCTTTCCAATTTTGTTGAATATTTTCTAATAAGTAAGGACGTGCAATTCGATAAGAGGTATCGTGTGGCTTTTTAGGTCCATGATTAAAGTATTGCACCATCGCATCCGCAAGACGCTGAATAATCGCCTCATTGCCCTCTTCTTTGACATCAATTGGAATGAGATATCCATTTTTTCCATCTCGAATAAACGTTGGATTGCCATAATTCACATCAAAACCAATCATGCCTAACCCAGAACCAACCGCTTCCATCAACGTTAAACCAAATCCCTCACTCGTAGAAGCTGCCGCAAAGAGCTTGTAATCTGTATAAACATCGTCTAATTTGACATGACCTAGCAATTGAATAAAGTCTTCTGCCTGATGACTTTGAATTAAATCTTGAAGCTGCGCTCTTTCGCCACCTTCACCATAAATATCGAATGTGAGCTTTGGCACTTCTTTTTTAGCAATCACCGCTGCTCGTACGAGCCAATCTATATGTTTCTCACTCGCCAATCTTGACGCCGTAATCATTGAATAAGGTTTACGTTTTTTGTTTGGCTTGCGCAGTTGATCTAAACATCCTACTGGAATTGTAAAAATTTTAGGCGTTGCATTTAAATATTTCTTAAATTGCTGAGCTAAAATTTCTTTTTGACGTTCTGTTGCAGTAATATAAAAATCAACCTCTTTATGGTTTGTAAATTGATATTCATAATAGTTATTCCACAAAATGTGATGTTCGTCCGTCACATTTTCACTGAAATGTTCCGCGTGTACAACCACCCCTAACTTGCTGTCGCCACTATTTTGCATCATAGCTTGACCTACTTCAGTCGCACGATCAAAAATCACAATATCGTCAGCTGTTAAATTTAATTTTTGGAAGAAATAGGCCACAAACGCTTCTTTAGTATAAAGTTTGGCGTCTTTCATCGCATAAATATGCGTGCCACCATCAATATATTCTGTATAAGCTACTGAACCATCTTCATTGTAAAATTGGCGCATAAAAAGTTTCGCTTTATTGTCATAAGGCGCATAATATTCTGAAAAAGTTCGCACATAGCTGTAGTAATCTTTACGTACAAGCTTGCCATTAATAACAAATTCAGCAAAATCAACAATATCCTCATGTTCATTTTTTAAATAACAAGTGACATAGCTATCCCCTTGCCCCATTGTTAGCCATCTGACCTTGCCTTGTTGTTCTTCTTTCACCACATCGGCATGTAAGCTTGCTTTAATATCATCTAATGTATAAGAAGTCGGTGCAATCTTAATATCTGTAAAATACTGATATAGCCAAATGACCTCTTCATCTTTGAAGCCTATATTTTCTGTAAGGGTTTGTATATTTTCAGAACTCATAAATTCTAAAAACACAAATTTTAATGGCATTTTTAGTTCTCGTAGCAATTTAGCACGATACATTTGTGCATACTCGACACCGCTACTCGCCCACCCAATACCAAAATTAATATTATAAATTGTCAATTTGAAATCACCTCTTCTAATTCGGAAAATGCACGATTAATCTGTCCTTCTCATCAAAACCTGTAATACTTTGACAAAGGTATTTCACGATATCTTTTTTGATGGCTTCTCTCATCAGCTCAAATGATTCGAGCGCGACACGATGATACTCAAAAATAGGATTACGTTTCCCGTTTTGGCGTGCATTCACACTTGATTTTAATTTTTGTAAATGATCCACCTGTTTAATCCAATTACTGTCCACTGCTTTTAAAATCGCCTTTTGTACAAATTGTGTGTAAAAATACGTATTTAATTTCGCTTGTTGATATTGCAATTGTTCTTCAAATAACTGCATTAAATATTGAATAACCTCATCCGAGTTATTTAAATTCAATGCTGATATTTCACTTGTAAACTGAAAGCTTAAATTTTTATAAATATAATCAATGAGCATGCCTTCAGACACGGTCGCTTTTTTAACAAGTGTGGTAAACACTTCATGCGCGATACTTTCAAGTTGCTGATGCTCTATTTTGGTCATGTTCAGAATGTGATTCCGTTCTTCATAAATCAATTCACGTTGCGCACTAATACTTTTTTCAAATTCATTGGACGTTTCTCGTGTTTGTGTCCCTTGTTCTTCTGACACCCTTTGGGCACGTTGCACAATTTTTTAATACGTCGTTGAAAAACAAGGCTATTTTGAAGCGTATCGGCATCCATTTCCATCAATTTGTCCATGTTTAAAGCCTTTGTATCTCCCCATCGTTTAACCAAATAATCATCAATGGAAATGTAAATTTGAGACGTCCCAGGATCCCCTTGTCTACCCGAGCGGCCTCTTAACTGACGATCCACACGACTATTTTCCATATGCTCACTTATTATGACCGCTAAGCCCCCTAATGCTTTCACACCATCTGCCAATTTAATGTCCGTCCCACGACCAGCCATACTGGTTGCTACGGTAACTGCTTTTAACTGCCCTGCTTCTGCAATCATTTGTGCTTCTTTCGCAACATTTTGTGCAATCAACAAATTATTCGGTATGTCAAGGTCAAAAAATGCACTTGAAAAATATTCTGCCATTTCTGCAGTACGTGTAATCACAAGGACAGGACGTTGTTCCTGATAAAGCGCTTGAACCCGTTCAATAATGGCGATATTTTTATCTTCAGCATTTCTAAAAACACGGTCTGGAAAGTCTTGTCTTTGAATCGGCTTGTCAGTTGGAATTTGGACGACCACTTTCGTATATAAATCCAAAAATTCTTTTTCACCTAATTTGCTTGTTGCCGACATCCCGGAAAAAACATTAAATTGTTTAAACAAATTTTGAAAAGTAATGGTCGCCATCACACTTCTATCCATCGTAATTTCAACATTTTCTTTCGCCTCTAACGATTGATGTAAGCCAGATTGAAGTTTCGTACCTGGCATCATGCGTCCAGTAATGCGATCTATTAATACGATTTCACCTTGAAAAACAAAGTAGTCAAAGTTATTCTCAAACAAATGTCGCGCTCTTAAAGCTAAATTAATATTGCGCACTAAATCGAAATAAGGGGCCTCAAAAATATTTTCAACACCAAAGTATGCATTTGCTGCGTCAATACCT
Organism: Staphylococcus schleiferi; assembly: GCF_900458895.1. NCBI lineage: Bacteria > Bacillati > Bacillota > Bacilli > Caryophanales > Staphylococcaceae > Staphylococcus > Staphylococcus schleiferi. Next base: position 304,057 of record NZ_LR962863.1, on the reverse strand, counting down.
TGATCTGTTAGCCAAATTTCTTTTTTTGTTTTCTTCATTTCGAAATGTTGCTTTTCCACTAGCGTTTCTACAAACGTTTTGACCACCTTAAACAAGTTGGATTGAAGACGAGGCGCACCTGAAATGACGAGTGGGGTTTGTGCAGAATCTAAAATAATAGAGTCCACTTCATCGATAATGCCGTAATTCAGTTTGGGTAGGAATTTACCTTCTTTACTATCTGCTAAATTATCAATTAAATAATCAAAGCCAAGCCGTCCACCTGTCGTATAGATAATGTCATGATTATAAATCGCTTGCTTCTCGCCCTTTTCATATTGATGCTCTGGATCTTCAACAAAGCCTAAAGCGATAGTGATTCCTAACCATTCAAATAATGGTTGCATCTCTAAAAAATCTCGCTTCGCCAAATAATCATTGGTCGTAATAAGGTAAGCCCCTTTTCCAGACAATGCATTCAAGTACAAAGGTAACGTTGCTGTAAGCGTCTTACCTTCTCCTGTTTGCATCTCAGCGATATTACCTTCATGCAAAACAATCGCACCCAAAACTTGGACATCTTTAGGAAACATCCCTAACACACGCCAGCTTGCTTCTCTCACAACGGCATAGGCTTCTGGCAAGAGGTCATCCAATGTCAACCCTTGCTCTAATTTCTTTTTAAATTCCGTTGTTTTTTGTTGAAGCGCCTCATCAGGTAAAGCACGATACGCTTCTTGATAGCGATTAATCCGGTTCAATATTTTTTTAAGCTTTTTTAAACGAACTTGGTTAATTGTTTCATGAATGCGATTTGTCATCATTGCTCACCTCCACACACCTTGTCAGTTTGTAACATGGCAAGATGTCGACTTGGATTCAATAGGGGTTCGACTAACCGAAACGCTTCTGTATCCAAATGGGTTTCCGTTTGATAAACGACAACATGCGCGGTATCAGTATTCATTTCGACTTCATCATGATTTGGCCATTGGGTCACAAATGCTGTGCCTTTCATATGCGCTGTCATGACACACGCCATTGCATTGGAACGTGAATGATAACCTATGAAATGAAGTGAACATTGCTTTCCTAACACGTTAATCCGTGCCGTCAAATTTGATATCACTTGCGCTAAAGATGCTACGTCCCAATTGTGCACTGTGATGCAGTTCGGGAACTGGCGAAGCGCACTGTTGCTGATTCCATCTTTTTCGACAAATACGATATTCACTATAGGGAGACGTGGCACTTTATTTTGGATATCACTGATGTATAGTTGCACATCCAGTTGTGCATCTTCTCCTTCTTTAATACAGATTTGACGAAATTTCACAACTTTTGAAGCGGCATTTATCATTTGAAGTTCATAATTAAACGCCTGTTGTGGCATGCGTACTTCCGCTTCATGCCCACGAATAATTTGAACATCACAGACCGTGTTATCACGATGTTTAAAAATAATTTTAAAATAGATGCCATGTGAAGGTTCCACATCATAATCAAATTTAAAATGATAAGTCTGATCTTTCTTTAAAATTGGCAACGTGGGTATCGTTTTATCTTTCTGAAAATTTGTCATCATTTTTCCATTGGTGTATGACAATCCCAGACGGCATTAATTCATTTTGAAAGGCTGTCTCTGACGCATGAAATCGAAATTGTGTCCCATACATAAATGTAGCGGACGTGATTTGTGTCCATCGAATATTAAAACTATTCTTTTCTTTCATGTGTCACTCTCCCAAATCGACTCTCAAGAATCATATTGTAAAAATTAACAAACCAGTTTGTAATCGTTGCCGAATCATCATTATGTCGCCCGGTATACTGCGACTCATCACACGGACATGCTGGCGTGATAAAAGCGGCAACAGCATATTAAATGCTTCGATATCATAATCATCATCTTCCATATATGACACAGCAACAGTGGTCTCTTTAATATTCGACTGCTCTAAAACATTCCAAAATCTCCGGTTGAGTCTTTGAATTGCATCCGCATCCATTGCTTTTTCATTCTTCATCAACACGTCAATCGCGGTTCCAAATTCTTCAGGTCGTTTTAAACGCATACATTCAGCGATAGTCCCAATATTCACCAGTGGCTTTCCAACAACGATTGCTGCTGGTTTTAACTGTGCGCCATAATATAAAGCGCCAAATGATCCCATCGAAAGCCCGGATAAGATTAAATCATCATCTTTAAAACCAAGAAATTTCAACTTATCTTGAATCACTTTAATAATGTTGGATTCAAAAGACTTTGAGCCTAAATAAAATGCGCCTCCTTCTACTCTCGGATCAGCGATAAGTAGGAATGGCGTTTTAAACTTACGCATCATATAAAATCCTTCAAACCCTTCGGCAGTTCGATAACCACTGAAATAGACATTGAGGGGTGGCTTCAAATCGCCGGGATCAAAATAATGAAAAAACTCTTCTCGATTTTCATCGACATAACGTTCTCCACCTAAAATACATTGCCCCATCTCCATTCGAGACCATCTTTTGTGTATCGCACCTACCCGTAAAGTTCCGCTTCCTTTCGCTTTTGCAGTAATAAGAATATATGCGTCCTCATCTGCCACCGGTATTTCTAAAGGATGTTTCAGTTCTTCACCTTTTAAGACAAATTCTCGACTAAATTTTCCAGCTGTCCCAAAATCCAATAATCGAAGTGTAAATGAAACTTCAACACGGCCCGTGACAGTATACTCAGGCCATATTTGAATCACTTTCTCACGATCATAAACTAAATAATTTTGCCACGATAAAATGGGCTTAAAGTCTTTTCCAAAATCTCCAGTGAGCACAATCGCATGGCTTCCGTCATAGTAAGCGTCCCCTTTAAATCTTGAATTGACGATACAAGTATGAGGCGCAATCTTATCCCCATACTGTCCTGAGAACGATAAGGCTAACAACTTATGAATACATTCTTCAGAAGTCTTATAGTGAAATGGACGAATCATCCGCTCACGAACCAATGGCTCTGATTTAAATTTTGAGCCCCAAAATTGTTGATCAATATAAGTGTTGTACGGTGTAGTGACATTTTGTAAAGCCTTCATTAAAGGTTGCGAATAAGCAGTTTGTACAAAAATAAGGTCATATGTTTTATCATTCAAATATTCATTGTATGTCGCTTTATCTTCTAACGCACGGGTTGTTAAGAATTGAAAAACAACCTCCTCTTTCGTTAAAAAGTGCGATGACAAATCATTACCGCCTATTTGCAAGACTTTATATTTACGCGCCATTTTCATCACCCACTATCCAATGCGCTAATTGTTTGACGATTTGATGAGATGCATAATGTTTGGCTAACTTCATCGAATAAGCAAAAGCGCGGTTCCAATTTTTTAAATGATTTAAGAAGTAATCTGTCGCAATCGCCAAATCATCAATATGATGAAGAAGATAACCATTCACGCCATGTTGGACATAGTCTGTAGGATTACGATTAATCTGTGGTAAACCTGCCCCAATTGAACATATTTGTAAAAACAAATCTGGCTCGTCACTTAGATCAATAATGAGTCGCATCGTCGCAATTGCTTCAACAAGTTGATTTTCAAAAGGCACTTTTTTCAACACAACATATTTGATTGCTTCATCACCTACGATATCGCGAATCATTTCAGGTGTTGTGTTATTTTCACTCAATTCCTGATTGATTTGCTGCACCGTTTCATTAATCCATGACGGTATCACATCATATGCTTTACTCAACAATTCCACACGAACTTGTGGATGCTGTTGCATTTCCACTTTCAATTGCGCCATTGTGCGTTCGAATAGTAATGGGTCGATTCCGTCTATCCATACACCTATCTTCATTTCGTGAAGCTGACTACTGATATTCGCATGAACTTGAACATCAAAAGGCGTAATACGCATAATTTGATTGTCACATTGAAATTGCTTTTGATAATGCGAAAGACGTTCCTCATTATCAACCGTATCTACAAGCCAGTAACGTCCTTTTTTAATTGAAGCAAACTCATTTTCAGGTTCTGCACTTTTTCTGCCTTGAAATATGGAAAAACAGAGCTGTTCACATGGAATGTGCGCCGCAACCAAATGATTGTGGCGTATATCCGATGCAACAATCACCGATTCAATAGGTGTGTCCGTACGATCTATATATCGTTGGAACCATTCATGAATAATGTCTGTCATATGTGCATAAGTGATTTGATTAAAAAGATGTTGATATTTGTGATGAATTTCAACTTTTCCAGTAGCGCCATCTTCTTTCATCACCCAGTCACCATCAAATGTCATATAAAGTTGATAATCTATCTGTCCTTTATCGTCATAAACCATCACACTAGATAGAAAACCGCGATCATCAAAAATATAACGTCGGCATTTCACATCGTTTTCAAATGTCTCTATCCAAATGAGATAGCCCTCTTGACTAAAATAGATATTTGAATACTGAGACTCCGCAGTGATTGCACGAATATAAAATGGCATATATATAAACTCTGTTTCTTCAGGCCAATTGAGTCGTCGATAGTCCACAGATTGTGGCGTTTGATGTTTAAAGCCTTGAATCTCATCAAATAATGACCAATAATGTGCATCAAACAAGTCATGTCGATGTAAAAATGTACGTAAATCAGGACTATAATTTAATAGCACAAGTTCAAATGGCTGCTCATTTTTAAGATGCATGCCCATCAGACTGATCAAATCATCAAATTCTGTTTTAGTTTTTTTAAAAAAAGATGGGTTTGGCATGGCTTTGCCACCAATTCTCATCGCTATACCACGCCGGGATAAAACATTTCATAATTGTCTCCTCACCAATATTGTTTTAAAACATGTTGATACTTATCGAAATAGAGATAGGTTCTAAACGTATCTGCAATATTAATCGCAATATAAACTAAAATAATCAATTGTACGGCTAAATATATTTGTTGAGACAAATGCGGGATAAATAATGAGCAATACAGCGGTATGCCAATGATAATCCCGACAATAAACGTTCCAAACCAACATATTCTTGTAGCCATGCGATTGAGATAAGCGGATGTCTCTTTTCCAGGCCGCACACCTATAAAATAATTTCCACTTTTCAAGAAATTTTTTGAATTTTGCTTCGTATTAATCATTAACCGTGACAGAAAATACCCTAATACGATTTGTATTAATAAATACGTACTGATGCCGATATAATTATCGAAAGAAAAAATTTTAATATGGGCAGTCCGTCCTATCGTTAAACTCAGTGCTAGATTTAACGTACTATTTAATAGTAGAAAGACAGATAAACCAATCATGATGGATAGACTTCCACCTGGATTGAGTTTCCATGCTAAATAATTCACCGTATTTTCTTTTGAAATATCTAAAATATCTTGATATTTTGTTCGGTATTCTATTAATTCAATCAGTAATAAAGTAAATAGCGCTGCCACAATCAATACAGTGACAATGATGATTTCGTATGTTTCTATATTTAATTTAGGTCCATGCTGATTAAATATAGATCTCACAATACTTAACATAACGATTGGCATTGGCCCGGCAACGCCATTTCTTACATTTTGATCGGCAAGCCAAACGAGCATCATTGAGCCCGCAATTAAAATTAATAATAAAAGCAATGCATTGGATTGTTTTAAATGACTATGATAAACGAATTGATTTAAAACAAAGCAGCCTTGCACAATACTCAAAATTAAAGTCAGAAACTTTTCTTTAAAATGCTTTTCCGCTCGTGTTTGTCTCATCGATTTCTCAATGTTTTTGTAAGACCATAAGCTAATAATAAGCATTGCTGTCAACCATGGACCGAGTCCAAGTGAAAAAACATTCAATCTTGAAATATCTCCACCCATATTAGAAACAGCAGCCTATAAAACCCATTGCCATGATGTTTCATTGCATGTGCACTGATGATTGGAACATGGCTTCCTAATATGTATATCAATAAAATAAGAATTGTGAACAGTATTCTTTTGTGTAGAATTTTGTACTCGTATTGTTTAAAAATACGCTTAATCATATTACCTCTCACATTAACCCTCTTTTATATAAAACATGGGGTCAAAGGGGCTATCCCTTTGACTTTATTGTTCTAGCCCCTTCTACCATGTTTGAACTTAATTTTATTGTTCAGATGATTGTTGATCATCCTTTTTATCTTTTTTAGATTTTCTTAACAATCCAAGACCTGCAAACATTGCTGCAACCGCTGCAAACAAGCCACTTTGTGATGTTGTTTGACCCGTATCTGGTAATGTTTGTTCAGATTCTTTTGCTTGTTGCATTTGCGTGTCTGATGATTGCATTCTTTGAGCATCCATCGAAGGCGTCGCATCTGTCATTGCATTCATAGCAGATGATTCGCTATCAGATGAAGTTTGAGACATTGACGTACTTGCTGATCCGCTTGCTGACAATGATGTGCTCACTGACGTACTTGTTGATCCACTTGCTGACAATGACGTACTCATTGACGTACTTGCTAATCCGCTTGCTGACAATGACGTACTCATTGACGTACTTGCTAATCCGCTTGCTGACAATGATGTACTCATTGACGTACTTGTTGATCCGCTTTCTGACGTTGATGTGCTCATTGACATACTTGTTGATCCACTTGCTGACAATGACGTACTCATCGATTGCGATTCTTTAACAGAAAGGCTCATTGATACACTTTCGTATGTTGACAAGCTATCTGATGCACTTGTAGACATACTTACTGAATCACTCATATGATGAGACGCTGATAATGACGCACTTTCATCTGCACTTACAGACATCGCTTCTGATACAGATGTACTTGTTGAAGTACTCAACGAAGCACTTGTTGACGCGCTCACTGCTTCAGATACAGCTTGCGTTACACTTGCTGACAGTGATGCTTCTGTTGATGTTGAAGCTTCCGCACTTGCCATTTCACTCAATGATGCACTCATAGATTGACTATTCAAACGCGCTTCTTCTACTGAATGACTTAACGATGCTTTGTCAGAGTTCGATGCTGAAATCGATGCACTTGAAGCTGTACTTATCGATGCGCTTGTTGATGCTTTTTCTACGATTGAAGTAGAAGTTGATGCACTTTCTGCAGCTTTTTGTGAAGCTTTTTCATATTCTGAAAGGCTTGCTGATTTTGAAAGTGATGCTGACTCACTTGTCGAATGTTGTACAGACTGATGTGCTGACTTAGACAATGATGCTTGTTCTGATTTCGACGCAATTTGTGATTGAGATGCCGTATTTTTCATCGAAGTACTTTCAGATACACGTTGACTCATGGATGCTTGTTCAGAAGCCCTCACTACACCTGATTGACTCGCTGATGTACTTACTGATGTAGAAGCGACTGTTGAATCACTTGTCGATGTACTTGCTGATAATGATGCTGACTCAGCTGAAGCAATCTCACTTGGCGTGTGATTTTTGTGGCTTTCAATTGCGCTTGTTGATAACGATGTGCTCATCGATGCGCTAGCTGAAAGACTTCTGATGTCATTAAACATAAATGACACGCTTGTTGACGCACTCACTGATAATGATTGGATTTGTGAACCAAATTCAGAAACGCTTGTTGATACACTTGCTTTATCAGCATCTACTTTTGAATTCGATTCTGATGTACTTGCTGACGCACTTTCTGATTGAGATTCTGCCAATGATTGTTTTTCTGACATTTGTGCAGACAATGAATCACTTAGAGAAGCATTCATCGATGCACTTGTTAATGTTGAAACAGAATTTGCTTCATACTCAGAAGCAGCCATTGATGCCAAATTGCTAGTTGAAGTGCTGATTGACGTGCTCTTATCTGCACTTGCAGACTGACTCATTGTTGCAACAGTTTCATTAGATTGATCTGCTGACATGCTCATTGATTCAGACTCACTCATAGCACGACTTAACGAACTACGCTCTGATGCACTTGCCGATTCACTCAACTGTTCAGTGGACTTAAGTTCAAGATTTGTAGACATCGCTGTTGATTGTGAATCAGAAGCAGATGTACTTGCTGAACTACTGCTCATAGCACTCATCGACGCACTAGCCAAACGTGAAGCTGACAATGATTGTTGATCTTTAAGGCTCACGCTAGACGCATTTGACATAGAATCAACAGTAGATTTGCTTGTTGATGCACTTACAGACTCACTGATTAACTCAGATACATTAGTAGGAAGTTTATAAGACGTTGACGTACTCATTGATTCACTAATTACACCGATTGGTAAATCTGTTGTTAATGGTTTGCCTGTTGAAGTCATCACATGTGTCGCAGATTCAGATGCTGACGTACTTACCGATGTTGATGTGCTCGCTGATGCAGACTCGCTTGCTTTGTTCACTGATTCAGATGTTGATGTGCTCACTGATGTTGACGTACTTGCTGAAGCCGACTCGCTTGCTTTGCTTGCCGACTCAGATTCTGATGCACTCACTGACGTTGAAGTACTTGATGATGTCGACTCACTAGCTTTGCTTGTCGACTCAGATGTTGAAGCACTTACTGATGTTGATGTGCTCGCTGATGCAGACTCGCTTGCTTTGTTCACTGATTCAGATGTTGACGTACTTACTGACGTTGACGTGCTTGCTGACGCGGACTCGCTTGCTTTGCTTGCTGACTCAGATGTTGACGTACTTACTGACGTTGACGTGCTTGTTGATGCTGATTCGCTCGCTTTGCTTGCCGACTCAGATTCTGATGCACTCACTGACGTTGAAGTACTTGATGATGTCGACTCACTAGCTTTGCTTGTCGACTCAGATGTCGAAGCACTCATCGATGTTGATGTGCTCGCTGATACCGATTCGCTTGCTTTGCTTGCCGACTCAGATGTTGATGCACTCACTGAAGTTGAAGTACTTGATGATGTCGACTCACTTGCTTTGCTTGTCGACTCAGATGTCGAAGCACTTACTGACGTTGATGTGCTCACTGATACTGACTCGCTTACTTTGTTCACAGACTCAGATGTTGACGTACTTACTGAAGCGGACTCGCTCGCTTTGTTCACTGATTCAGATGCTGATGCACTTTCTGATGTCGACTCACTTGCTGATACCGATTCGCTCGCTTTATTTGCAGACTCAGATGTCGAAGCACTTACTGACGTTGATGTGCTCGCTGATACTGATTCGCTCGCTTTGTTCGCTGACTCAGATGTAGACGTACTTACTGATGTCGATGTGCTTGCTGATGCGGACTCGCTTACTTTGTTCACTGATTCAGATGCTGATGCACTCACTGATGTTGATGTGCTTGTTGAAGCTGACTCACTTGTTTTGTTCGCCGATTCAGATGCTGATGTGCTCGCTGATGCAGACTCGCTCGCTTTACTTGTCGACTCAGATGTTGAAGCACTTACTGATGTTGATGTGCTTGCTGAAATGGATTCGCTCGCTTTATTTGCAGACTCAGATGTCGAAGCACTTACTGACGTTGATGTGCTCACTGATACCGATTCGCTTGCTTTATTTACCGACTCAGATTCTGATGCACTCACTGACGTTGACGTGCTTGTAGAAGTTGACTCACTTGTTTTGTTCGCCGATTCAGATGCTGATGTGCTCGCTGATGCAGACTCGCTCGCTTTGCTTGCTGACTCAGATGTTGACACACTTACTAATGTTGATGTGCTTGCTGAAGCTGACTCGCTTGCTTTGTTCACTGATTCAGATGTTGACGCACTTTCCGACATTGACGTGCTCGCTGATGCAGACTCGCTTGCTGCTACTGACTCGCTTGTTTTGTTCGCCGATTCAGATACTGATGTGCTCACTGATGTTGATGTGCTTGCTGATACTGACTCGCTTGCTTTATTTGCCGACTCAGATTCTGATGCACTCACTGACGTTGAAGCACTGTTAGATACAGATGTTGAAGCTGAATCACTCACCGATGTTGACGCACTTGTTGACGTTGATTCGCTTGCTTCTCGGTTTGATGTTGAAGCTGATTCACTTGTCGATGCTGATGCACTCTTAGCTGCTGATGTTGAGTCTGACTCGCTCACTGATGTTGACGCACTTGTCGATGTCGACTCGCTTGCTACTTGATTTGATGTTGAAACGGACTCACTTGTCGATACTGATGCACTCTTAGCTACTGACGCAGAATTTGAATCACTCACTGACGTTGATGTGCTTGTCGATGTTGACTCGCTTGCTACTCGGTTTGATGTTGAAACGGACTCACTTGTCGATACTGACTCACTCTTAGCTAATGACGTTGAGTTTGATTCGCTTACTGACGTTGAAGCACTTGTCGATATCGATTCACTCGCTACTCGATTTGAATTTGATACAGATTCACTTGTCGATACTGATGCACTCTTAGCTGCTGATGTTGAATCTGATTCACTCACTGATGTTGACGCACTTCTCGATGTTGACTCGCTCGCTATTCTGTTCGAATTAGATTCCGATTCACTTGTCGAAACTGAATCGCTCTTAGCTACTGACACTGAGTTTGACTCACTTACAGAAACTGAATTGCTTGTTGACGTCGATTCGCTTGCTACTCTATTCGAATTTGATTCCGATTCACTTGTAGATGCAGAGGCACTCTTAGCTGCTGATGTTGAATCTGATCCACTTACCGATGTTGATGTGCTTGTTGATGTCGACTCACTTGCTACTTGAGCTGAATTAGAAGCCGATTCGCTTGTTGATATCGATGTGCTCTTAGCTAACGACGCGGAATTCGATTCACTTACTGAAGCTGATTCGCTTACCGATGTTGACGCACTTGCCGATGTTGACTCGCTCGCTACTTGATTTGATGTTGAAACTGATTCACTTGTCGATACTGAATCGCTATTAGCTACTGACGCAGAATTCGATTCACTTGTCGATACTGATGCACTCTTAGCTGCTGATGCAGAGTCTGATTCGCTCACTGACGTTGACGCACTTGTTGATGTTGACTCGCTCGCTACTCTATTTGATGTTGATACAGATTCACTTGTCTATACTGATGTACTCTTAGCTGCTGATGCAGAGTCTGACTCGCTTGCTGATGTTGATGTCGATTCACTTGCTACTCGATTTGAATTTGATTCCGATTCACTTGTTAATGCGCTCTTAGCTGCTGATGCGGAATTTGAATCACTTACTGACGTTGATGTGCTTGTTGAAGTCGACTCGCTCGCTACTCTATTTGATGTTGATACAGACTCACTTGTTGAAACGGACTCACTCTTAGCTAATGACGCGGAGTTCGATTCACTTACTGAAGTTGAATCACTATTAGCTACTGATGTTGAATCTGATTCACTTACCGATGTTGATGTGCTTGTCGACGTCGACTCACTCGCTACTCTGTTCGAATTTGATACAGATTCACTTGTCGAAACCGATTCACTATTTGCTGCTGACGTTGAGTTCGATTCGCTTACTGACGTTGAATCACTCTTTGCAGCTGATGCGGAATTCGATTCACTTACTGAAGTTGAGTCACTTGTCGATGTACTAGTAGAAGTTGATTCGCTTGCTTCTCGGTTTGAATTTGAAACCGATTCGCTCGTTGATACAGAATCACTATTAGATACAGATGTTGAATCTGATTCACTCACCGACGTTGACGCACTTGTTGAAGTTGACTCACTAGCTACTCTGTTCGAATTTGATACAGATTCACTTGTCGAAACCGATTCACTATTTGCTGCTGACGTTGAGTTCGATTCGCTTACTGACGTTGAATCACTCTTTGCAGCTGATGCGGAATTCGATTCACTTACTGAAGTTGAGTCACTTGTCGATGTACTAGTAGAAGTTGATTCGCTTGCTACTCGGTTCGATGTTGAAACGGACTCGCTTGTTGATACCGATGCACTTTTAACTGCTGATGCAGAGTCTGATTCACTTACCGACGTTGACGTGCTTGTCGATGTCGATTCACTTGCTACTCTGTTCGAATTTGAAACAGATTCGCTCGTTGAAGCTGATTCGCTATTAGCCACTGATGTTGAATCTGATCCACTTACCGATGTTGATGTGCTTGTCGATGTGGATTCGCTTGCTACTCGGTTTGAATTTGAAACCGATTCGCTCGTAGATACAGAATCGCTATTAGCTACTGATGCTGAGTTTGAATCACTTACTGACGTCGATTCGCTTGCTACTCGATTTGAATTTGATACAGATTCACTTGTCGAAACCGATGCACTCTCAACTACTGATGATGAGTCTGATTCACTTACTGACGTTGATGTGCTTGTTGAAGTCGACTCGCTCGCTACTCTATTTGATGTTGATACAGACTCACTTGTCGATACTGACTCACTCTTAGCTAATGACGCTGAGTTCGATTCACTTACTGACGTTGAACCACTATTAGCCACTGATGTGGAATCTGATTCACTTGTTGATGCAGACGCACTCTTAACTGTTGATATTGAATCTGATTCACTTACTGATGTTGATGCACTTGTCGATGTGGATTCGCTTGCTACTTGATTTGATGTTGAAACGGACTCACTTGTCGATGCCGAGTCACTATTAGCTACTGATGTTGAATCTGATTCACTCACCGATGTTGATGCACTTGTTGATGTTGACTCGCTTGCTACTCGGTTTGATGTTGAAACGGACTCACTTGTTGAGACTGAATCACTATTAGCTACTGATGTAGAATTTGATTCACTTGTCGATACTGATGCACTCTTAGCTGCTGATGCAGAGTCTGACTCACTTACTGATGCTGATGCACTTGTTGACGTCGACTCGCTTGCTACTCGATTTGAATTTGAAACCGATTCGCTCGTAGATACGGAAGTACTATTAGATACAGATGTCGAGTTTGATTCACTTACCGATGTTGACGCACTTGTCGATGTTGACTCGCTTGCTACTCGGTTTGATGTTGATACGGAATCACTTGTCGATGCTGATTCGCTCTTAGCTACGGATGTTGAATCTGATTCACTCACCGATGTTGATGCACTTGTCGATGTCGACTCACTTGCCAATCTATTTGATGTTGAAACCGATGCGCTCTTAGCTAACGATGCGGAGTTTGATTCACTCACCGATGTTGATGTCGATGCTGATTCACTTTTAGCTAATGACGCGGAGTCTGACTCACTTACTGACGCTGATGTGCTTGTTGATGTTGATGTCGACTCGCTCGCTAATCGACTTGAAGTCGATAATGATTCGCTTGTTGAAGTCGACTCACTTTCAGCTACTGACAACGAGTCTGATTCACTTGCCGATATAGATGTACTTACCGATGCAAATTCGCTCTTTAATCTTTTTGAAGTAGACACTGAATCACTTGTTGAAGTAGAGGCACTCGTAGATAATGATTCTAAATCCGAATCGCTTTCAGATATTGATGTACTTACTGATTTAGCTACACTCACTACTCTATTAGACGTTGATGTGCTCGTTGATTCGCTTGCTAGACGAGCAGAAGTTGATTCAGACTCACTAACTGATGTCGATTTTGCTGTACTTAAGCTTTCTGATTTCTCAATCGATTGACTTTTTGCTTCGCTATTCTTCACAGATGTCGATTTTGATGTACTTACTCTTTCTGATTCTGCTATTGAGTGACTCTTCGCTTCGCTATTCTTCACAGATGTCGATTTTGATGTACTTACGCGTTTTGATTCTGCTATTGAATGACTCTTTGCTTCGCTATTCTTCACAGATGTCGATTTTGATGCACTTACTCTTTCTGATTCTGCTATTGAGTGACTCTTCGCTTCGCTATTCTTCACAGATGTCGATTTTGATGCACTTACTCTTTCTGATTCTGCTATTGAGTGACTCTTTGCTTCGCTATTCTTCACAGATGTCGATTTTGACGTACTTACTCTTTGTGATTCCGCAACTGATTGACTCTTCGCTTCGCTGTTCTTCACAGATGTCGATTTTGATGTACTTAAGCGTTTGGATTCCGCAATTGAATGACTCTTCGCTTCACTATTTTTCACAGACGTCGATTTTGATGCACTTAAGCGTTTTGATTCTGCGATTGAATGACTCTTCGCTTCGCTATTCTTCACAGACGTTGATTTTGACGTACTTAAGCGTTTGGACTCTACAATCGAATGGCTCTTCGCTTCGCTATTCTTAATCGATGTTGATTTTGATGCACTTAAGCGTTGTGATTCTGCAACTGAATGACTTTTCGCTTCACTATTTTTTACAGACGTCGATTTTGATGTACTTACGCGTTGTGATTCCGCAACTGATTGACTCTTCGCTTCGCTATTCTTAATCGATGTTGATTTTGAAGTGCTTAATCTCTCTGACTCTACAATCGAGTTACTCTTCGCTTCGCTATCTCTTATTGATGTTGATTTTTCTGCACTTACGCGTTGTGACTCCGCAGCTGATTGACTTCTAACTGCACTTTCGGATTTTGCTTTAACCAATGAAGTAGAAGCATGACGGCTTTCTGTGATTGCTCTTGCGCCATTCGGATTATATTTTTTATATGGGTCAATATTACTAACAACCCCTGAAAAATAGTTTTGTCCTCTTTTGCCACCAACCTTATCAAAAGAGCCATAAGGTGTTAATTGATAAGTTACATCTCCAAAAGGATTTATGATTGGCACTTCAATAATTGTTGTTAAACCGTACCCCTCTTTGATATGATCCGCATCCATCACACCGGTTTGCCAATAATAACCACTTTTCGCGTTACCTTCTAAGTGGATGTTATGCTTCGTCACAAACTCGCTTTGATAACCTGCTCCAGTAATACCTTGAGTAATCTTAGTCGGCTTACCATAATCTTTTCCTAACTTTAGCATTCCAGTGTAAGATTCAGGTGTATTTTTAAGGACGGTTTTAGGAAAACCCAATTTTTTATGCGTCTCAGTAGTCGATGTTTTTGGATCATCATAAGATACAGTATATTTAAAGATTGCTTTGTGACCATTACTGTCAACTTGTAACTCATAATAAACCGGTACTTTATTACGTGGATCTTGACCATGACCACTGCTTCTCTCTCTTTCAGCATGACCTGCAAGCGCTGCTCTAAATGCTGTTTCTCCAACTTCTGTAGCGACTGTATGAATTGGAGAAATTGTTGAATTCAACACTGGTGCTTCTGTATTTGCTAATGACTGTGATGACGCTTGAGAAGATGACTGCTTCTCACTTACAGATACACTTGCAGGTTGCGTTGAATTTTGACTATTCTGATTAATTGATGTAGAAGTTTTGCCTTCACTTTTCGATGTGATTGCTTCTGAAGTTTCTGATGCTTTAGAAACTGATGTAGATTTTTCCACATTTGATTCTGATTGCTTCTCAGAATTCGAAACTTGTTTTTCATCCGATTGCTTTTGCTCGTGCTTTGATGCATGAGATACTGAAGTACTCGTTGAAGTAGAAGCAGATTCTGATAATGATACTGAGTCTGATTCCGATAAAGAAGTGCTTTCTGCATCTTGTTTGGATGCTTCGCTTTCGGAAGTCACTGCACTATCGCTTTCAACAGTACTCGTGCTCGTCTCTACATGAGAAACTGAGTTTTCAATTGCAATCGATGTTTGATCCCCAATCGTTTGACTCTTTGTTGCTAACTCTGAAGTCATCGGAGCATCTGATGCGGCAAATGCTTGTTGATCATGCAACATGTTAACAGTAAACATCCCCCCGGCGATTGCCGTTGTTTGCATTGCATGTTTTTTAATTTTTTCACCAAAACGCGTTGTAACTTCGCCATCTTCATTTTTTACAATATCTTTACTTAAAAAAGGTAAACCCATGGCTTTTAAGAGTTGAATCTCTTTAATACCGGCTTTTACCCATTCCTTTCCAGATTTGTATAGTTTCACTCTTGCTTTTTCTTGTCCTAAACTTTTTCTAAATTCCCTAAATTTTCTTGTCATTGCAAAACTCCCATTAAATAATTTCCATAAAACTTGAACTTGTCATCGCAGCCTATATAAGATAATAATACCTTTTATTTAACTGCGCAATAAAATATTAAATGAAATCTAGTTTGTAATATAATCTATTTCAGATTTTGAATACCTAATTATATAAAATTACTTTTTATTTGTTCTTATGGGAATTTGCATTTAAAAAACATAGAGATGTGACTCTATTGAATTCTTTATTTTTAAAGGGTTTGTTAAACGAGGTGCTTCTGAAAGTTAGAACATTGAGAGGTGCGTTATAAAAAGTTTATTAAATTAAATCTAATATTTATTTGAGTTGCTCTAGCAAATAAGTAGAAAAATATTAATAAATTATTTCTTCATTCAATTGAGTCACTATTTTCAAAGTATTTTTCATCAATTTTTCAGATAAATGACGTTTTATTATTTGTTTCTACCTTAACTACACGACAAACATGCGTATTAATACAATAATTTTTAGAAATTACTACAAATGAATAGAAAAAGCATTGATTCATGACTTTAATACTATTATTATTGAAGTAACGCTTCAAAATTAGATGGACAAACCTCCAATTACTTTATTTTTTTATACGTGAGTTATTCGTTTTCGTTATGTATAAAAATGTATTATAATAGACTGTGGAGTAATTTTAAGGTCTGTGACATCAATCATATTTACTCAGGGATATTCTGTTTATTCCTCACTATACAAACAATGAAAGGTGATTATGTATGCCAACACAATCAGATTCAAAAGACATCATCATTATCGGTGCCGGTGTACTTAGTACGACATTCGCCTCAATGATTAAAGATTTAGAGCCGCATTGGAATCTTAAATTATATGAGCGTTTAGATCGTCCAGGTGTGGAAAGTTCAAACGAACGCCACAATGCCGGTACAGGTCACGCAGCACTTTGTGAATTGAACTACACTGTTAAACAACCAGATGGTTCAATTGACATCGAAAAAGCAAAAGAGATTAACGAAGAATTTGAAATCTCTAAACAATTCTGGAGCTATCTTGTTAAAAGTAAAAACATTGATACACCAAGAGATTTCATCAATCCACTTCCTCACATTAGCTTTGTAAGAGGTAAAAATAACGTTCAATTCTTAAAAGATCGTTACAACAAAATGAAAGCATTTCCAATGTTCGACAATATCGAATACACTGAAGATATTGAAGTGATGAGAAAATGGATGCCATTAATGATGCAAGGTCGCAATTCTAGTGATATTATGGCTGCAAGTAAAATCGATGAAGGTACTGACGTTAACTTTGGTGAATTAACACGTAAAATGGCGAGAAGTATCGAAAAACACGAAAATGCAGATGTACATTACAATCACGAAGTAAAAGACTTTAACCGTCGTTTAGATGGCAAATGGGAAGTTACAATCATCAACCGCAACACTGGAGAAAAACAAGTTCAACTTGCTGATTACATCTTCATTGGTGCTGGTGGCGGTGCGATTCCTTTATTACAAAAAACAGGTATCCCTGAAAGTAAACACTTAGGTGGTTTCCCTATTACAGGTCAATTCTTAATGTGTACAAACCCAGACGTTATCGAAGAACACGGCGTCAAAGTTTATGGTAAAGAGCCACCTGGCACACCACCAATGACTGTACCTCACTTAGATACACGTTACATTAACGGTCAAAAAGCATTATTATTCGGACCTTTCGCAAGCATCGGCCCTAAATTCTTGAAAAATGGTTCAAACTTAGATTTATTCAAATCAGTTAAACCATACAACATCACGACTTTACTTGCGGCAGCTGCGAAAAACTTACCATTAATCAAATACTCAATCGATCAAATCTTAATGACTAAAGAAGGTTGTATGAACCACTTACGTACTTTCTACCCAGAAGCTAAAGACCAAGATTGGGAATTATACACAGCTGGTAAACGTGTTCAAGTTATTAAAGATACTAAAGAATACGGTAAAGGTTTCATCCAATTCGGTACTGAAGTGGTTAACTCAGAAGACCACACTGTTATCGCTTTACTTGGTGAATCACCAGGGGCTTCAACATCAGTTTCTGTTGCACTTGAAGTGTTAGAAAGAAACTTCGCTGAATACGAAGCTGAATGGAAACCTAAGTTACAAAAAATGATTCCTTCATACGGTAAATCATTAATTGAAGATGTTGATTTAATGAGAAAAACACGTAAACAAACTTCAAAAGACTTAGAATTAAACTACTACGAGTAAAGGAGTTGCCAATATGAAAAAATTAGTTATCGTTGCAACTGTACTCACTGCAGCATTCGTCGCTTTAAAACGCTATCAAGAGCATGTTAATAAAATGCCAAATATTGAATACTAATTCAACCTATATAGATTGATAGTGTTGAAAAAGACGTTCAAATGAATTTTCATTTTGAACGTCTTTTTTTAATCGCTTTTTATGCCGTTTCAAGTGCCTCTTCACGCACGAGATCATTCATAATTCCTAAATAGAAACGGGCTAATTCTGAACCCGTATGACGCAAGTCTAATGTGTCTTGTCCCGTGAAATCTGTATGATCCCAGCCTTTCATCGTTGGTGTCACTTGCCAAATTCCTTTTTTAGGTGCTACTTTATCATCAACATTTTCAAAAGGTTCATTCTCTGGATGTTGGCCTGATATCACAGAAACTAAGCCATCATTTTCTCTCCATGCTTTATCACGTGTTCGTCCTATTAAATCTCCTGTCACCTTATGTTCAATATTCATATGGACATCTGATATTTGAATACCTAACCGTGTTTTGTTTGTCGCAGATCCTGTATAGGTTTTATAGTAAATATCTGGATTAATATCTGTCCGTTGATTGATTTTTTTAGCACCTTCACGCGTCAAATCATAAAGTGCTGTATCTTCAGAAGTAAACAGTGGACTCTTACTTGCACGTTTCGCATATTCAGCAAATGTTTCACCTTGACGTTGTTCTAAGCCCCATTGTTTAAGACCATAATCTACAGCTGAATTTTTACGCCCTTCAAACAAACCATAGTCGTAAATGAGTCGTTTAATAATATCTTTATTACCTAAATCATCCGAAGCAACTGTCCCATCGTGCGGTGTAGCTATTGTCGTAATTGATGAAATTAAATGATCGTGATTTCCTTGAAAAAGAGGACTTATCGTTCCGCCATGTTGCTTTTGATACGCAATCTCTTCAGGATCTCCTTTTCGTAACAAAGACTCTAACATCCGAATCGTTTGTCCTCCCATACTATGACCGATGAGATGAATTTTTTGTCCCGGTTGCCAGCCGGGTAAAATGCCTGGATATGATTTACCATATCGCGCATGTCCATATTTGTTTGCATGAGCTTGTCCATAATCGACGACACCGCCTTTGATATAAGTATAGAGCTCTACAGCACGATCCCAGTTACTTCCAAAAGCACTAACACTGGCTTCATAAACGTTATAACCTGATGCGCGCAGTTGATTCATCATGTCGTATTTTTTACCACCCCAATAATGAGTTCCAGGAGGCGCATTATCGCCTACAAAACCTCCATACCCATGCACAAAAATGATGGGCTCTTTATTTTTATACTGTGCTTGTTGAGGCGCTTGTGCCGCTTTTTTCTTAGATGCTTCTTTTGTTGATGCCACTTGTGGTTCACGAGGTTGCGTTTCTTCTTTTGCGTTTAAATTTTGAGTCGTCGTTGACTTCTTATCATTATCGACCGTTTCTAGATGAGGCTTATGCGCAGTCGCTTTTCCATCATTAACTTTTAGTTTATGTGTATTCACGTTATTAAATTCAGGGTCGACTTGATTAAGAGTTGTTTTAGAATTACGACGATCAATCACAGAAAACCCCGGATCTAAACCGTCTTTTTGATTGTCTTGATGAGCGGCAACCTTTGGCGCATGCGTAACATCACTTGGATTAGACGTGCTATGTTGTGCCTTTAGTTCTGTATTACGCACAGAATGATTCATTTCCGGTGCGTTTAGATTCTTTTTTACTAGCGAATTAGAGTGTGCTTTTGATTCTGACGACTGCATCGTTGTTTGTGTATCATTAGTTGTTTCGTTACCTTGAGTTAAATGATTATGATGAGACGTGGCAATTTCTTTGAAAGCCGTTGATTTCTGAGGCATTTCAGAGGCTTTTGGGGATTCCACTTGTAAGGCATTTGTTTCATTGTTTTGGCGAAGATGGTCCCTCATCACATTCTTACTTTCTGTGTGCAACGTTTGAGATGTATTAAGTGAATGACCTTGATGTACTTCATCTGCATATGCATCATGTCCTACCCAAACAAATAAACTTGTAGCAAGCAGTATGGTAGAGATACTAACAATTCGTGTTCTTAAAGCATATGTACGATCTTGCTGATGATTAAACATAAAAACCCTCCTTAATAATCTAGTCTCTATTATCAATTTATCAATTTGTAACGTATATTATTTCATTTTTGCCTACTTTATACACTTCAGTGCTTAACTGTTATCAAAATCAAATTTTATTTACACTTCAACATCAAAAATTATCTTTTCTTTAATAAACTAAATAAAATACATAGCCAGCATTCTGCAAAATCAAAAGCAATAAATTTAATAATTAGTTAATAGTAATTTTTGGATTAACTGTTTATTATTAAAACGATGTCTATAACAATAGAATTAAAATTGAATATATTATTTTGGAGGACCTCATGACTTTAATTATTTTACTTATCTTTTTTATCATTCGCTTAGTCAGTCTGGTGATTTCCATAAAACATGCGAAACGACTAGTCCAACAAGGCGCAAAAGAATACGGTCAAAAAAACTCAAAATGGCTTGCACTCACACATATCTTGATCTATGTTGCAGCTGGGATAGAAACTGTTATCAGTCATGAAACGTGGAGTTTCTTTAATATACTAGGGCTAATCATATTAATCATTGCATATGGTGTTTTATTCCATGTTATTAAAACTTTAGGCCCGATTTGGACTTTAAAACTCTACATTTTACCAGAACATCCGATTATCAAATCAGGTCTATATCGTATTACCAAACATCCGAATTATTTTTTAAATATCATTCCAGAATTAATAGGGGTCATCCTACTTACACATGCATCATACACTCCTTTATTGTTACTTCCATATGCCTACTTCTTATACGTTCGTATACAACAAGAAGAAAAGTTAATGTCTTTATAAGCAACAAAGCACTTCTAAGTAAAAATACATTACTTAAAAGTGCTTTTTATTTATACCTTATTTAATTGCTTTAATCAGCAAAATCTCATGCTTAATTGGTATTAGATGATCTCCTACTAAAGGAATCGTAGGCTTGATACGTCGTGCATCATTTACAACATTTTTCATTATTTTTTCAAGCTCATAGCCATACTTCTGAAAAAAGCCAAGTGCACGCAGGTTATCATTAGTAGTGATAACCTGAATCTCCTTAACAGATGATTCTTGTGCTTTGAGTTCTAATGCCTTCAATAACTTTGAACCTACTCCTTTTATCCCTTTAACATTATTAATTGAGATTATTTCAATCACTGAATTTCTAACCGTATAAGTGAGTGCACCATAAATCTCTTCTTCAACAACACATAATAGACCTGGGAGTTTTGATAGATGATACACACCTGAACTCACTACCATACAATCATCATGCCAATAGTGGTTAAAGAAAGACTTCAATTGTGATTCTTCTAGTTGATCCATTTCGATAATATACACCATAATCCCCCTATTTCAAACAAAATACTATCGCTTATAAGTCTTTATTATAGAATGTTGTATGTTAAAAAACACCCCTAAAGCAAAGGGATTACTCACTTTAGGGGTGCGTTATTCAAACATTATCAATCATTCAGTATCCTGATTATTGTTCTTTTTTATCTTTACGACGACGTCCTAGTAAGAATGCGCCACCTAATGCAGCAAATAAGCCACCAAGTAGTGTCGTTTGACCAGCATTTTCTTGTCCAGTTTCAGGTAATGTTTCTTTCTTATGTTTACTTTCAGCCTTTTGAGGTGTAGAAGGCATCGCTTTTTCTACTTTAGGCTGACCTGGTTGTTCTGGCATATTCGGTGCTGGTTTTTCTGGGTTACCCGGTTGTTCTGGCACTTCTGGTGCTGGTACTTCTGGGTTGCCTGGTTGTTCCGGTACTTCCGGCGCTGGGACTTCTGGGTTACCTGGTTGTTCCGGTACTTCTGGCGCTGGGACTTCTGGGTTACCTGGTTGTTCCGGTACTTCTGGTGTTGGTTTGTAGAAGCCGCTATCAATTGTAAGGTCATCTGCATTGTTTACTTCAACTTCAACTTTTGTTCCGTCTGAGTCTAATGCGTCGTCTCCTACATTCGCTGTTGTTGCTTCATAACCTTCTGGTGTTTCAAAGCTGATTTCGTATTTACCATTCGGTAAATCTGTAAAGATATAATTACCATCTTTATCTGTTCTTGTTTCTACTGTTGTTCCATCTGCTTTTGTTAATGTTACTTTTACGCCTTCAATTCCTGATTCATTTGCGTTTTGAATACCATCTTTGTTTGTGTCATTCCATACTTTGTCACCGACTTTGTATGTTGCGTCTGTTTTCGGTGGCTCTACCACTGGTTTGTAGAAACCGCTATCGATTGTAAGATCATCTGCATTGTTTACTTCAACTTCAACTTTTGTTCCGTCTGAGTCTAATGCGTCGTCTCCTACATTCGCTGTTGTTGCTTCATAACCTTCTGGTGTCTCAAAGCTGATTTCGTATTTACCATTCGGTAAATCTGTAAAGATATAATTACCATCTTTATCTGTTCTTGTTTCTACTGTTGTTCCATCTGCTTTTGTTAATGTTACTTTTACGCCTTCAATTCCTGGTTCATTTGCGTTTTGAATACCATCTTTGTTTGTGTCATTCCATACTTTGTCACCGACTTTGTATGTTGCGTCTGTTTTCGGTGGCTCTACCACTGGTTTGTAGAAGCCGCTATCGATTGTAAGATCATCTGCATTGTTCACTTCAACTGTAACAGTTTTTCCATCTGAATCTAATCTTCTGTCGTCTCCTGCTTTCGTTGTTGTTGCTTCATAACCTTCTGGTGTCTCAAAGCTGATTTCGTATTTACCATTCGGTAAATCTTTGAAGATGTAGTTACCGTCTTTGTCTGTTTTTGTTGTGATCAATGTGCCATCCGGTTGTTTCAACGTCACTGTTACACCGCTGATGCCTGGCTCGTTCAAGTTTTGGATGCCATCTTTATTTGTGTCATTCCATACTTTGTCCCCAACTTTGTATGTCGCTGGTTTTTGGACTGGTGGCTCTTCTTTTTTGTAGAAACCTTGGTCTACTGTTAAATTATCGCCATCTTTGATGATACCTTTCGCGTTTGTTGGTCCATCTGAATCAAGTTTGTCGTCTTGGACATCTTTTAATGTTGGCTCATAGCCTTCTGGTGTTTCAAAGTCTACTTGATATTCACCATTTGGAAGGTCTTTGAATTCATATTCACCTTTATCATTTGTTACAGTAGTGTCTAATTCTTCGCCTGTACTATCTTTAAGCGTTACTTTAACACCTTTTATACCTTTTTCATTTTCATCTTGAATTCCGTTTTTGTTTGTGTCTTCCCATACTTTATCTCCAAGACTATATGTTGGTTTGTAAAAGCCTGAATCAATTGTTAAATCATTTTTTCCATTAATTTTTACTATTACTTCTGTTCCATCTGAGTCTTTTTCATCATTTCCGCCTTGATCTTTTCCTGTTGGCTCATATCCGGATGGTGTCTCAAATTTTACTGTATAGTCTCCGTTTGTTAATCCTTCAAACTTATATTTACCAGATTCATCTGTTTTTGTCTCAACTACTTTTCCATCTTTATCTGTCAATGTTACTTTGACATCTCCGATGCCTTTTTCACCATCATCTTGGATCCCGTTTTTATTTGTATCTTCCCATACTTTATCTCCAAGACTATATGTTGGTTTGTAGAAGCCAGAATCAATTGTTAAATCATTTTTTCCATTAATTTTTACTGTTACTTCTGTTCCATCTGAGTCTTTTTCATCATTTCCGCCTTGATCTTTTACTGTTGGCTCATATCCGGACGGTGTCTCAAATTTTACTGTATAGTCTCCGTTTGTTAATCCTTCAAACTTATAATTACCAGATTCATCTGTTTTTGTCTCAACTACTTTTCCATCTTTATCTGTCAATGTTACCTTGACATCTCTGATGCCTTTTTCACCATCATCTTGGATCCCGTTTTTATTTGTATCTTCCCATACTTTATCTCCAAGACTATATGTTGGCTTGTAAATCCCTAAATCCGCTGATAAATTATCCTCACCGTTTATAGTAATTTCTGACACTAACCCATTTGAATCTAGTTTGTCATTATCGCCTTCATATGTTGGTGAAACTAAGTATCCATTAGGTAGATTTGAAAATTCTACTCTATATTTACCGTTCGGTAGGTTTGGAATTAAATACGATCCATCTTCTTTTGTTATCGCTTCTCCAACTAATTTATTATCGACAGTATTATAAACTTCAACTTTTACTTTTCCTACACCGGTCTCACCTAACTCTTGTATTCCATTATGGTTATTATCTTCCCATACATAGTTGCCTACGCGATATACGGGTTCACCTGTACCTCCACTACTACTTCCTGTGAAACCAAGACCATTACCTGTTGATACAAAGATATTGCCATCAGAGGACAACTTTGCAAATTGAATTAGCTTTGGTGTCTCAGATTCTGTATATTTAAATTTAGTATCTATCACTACTACATATGGAGAATTAATATTACCTAATGCTATATCAACCGTCTCATTAGGACTAAATATCGTTTTTGTCTTGTACTGTTCAGTTACGTCTTTAAGGTCAGATGTATTCACATAGTATCCTTCATTTAATTTGTAACCTTTAGGGGCTTGATAGATTTTAATATTTGTAACTTCTTTATTAATTTGACCGATATTTGTTGGTTCATTAGGCGCATAAGCTCTTACAGTCAAATTAGCATTTTTTAAGTTTTTATCTAATGGATTGACATATACTGTTTGTTTATAGCTTCCCGGATTCTCTTTATTTCCTTTATTAGATATTGTGTCTGAAAATGCAGATCCAATAGAGTTATCACCTTTAACAGAATATCCTTTATACATAATATCCGACTCTATAGAAGTAGTTTGTTCTCCAATAGTCACACTAAATTCTACACCTTTTGTACTTTGTGGTATTGTCTTCGGATCTATATATAATGTATAATTCATATTCATTTTCACGTTGTTAAATCTATTAACATAATCTGTGAATGTATACTTAATTTGATGATTAGCAGTATCATGTTCAGCTAATGCAATAACTTCGCCATTATTTGGGTCATATATATTACCAATATTTTTAATATCTACTGGGTTTAAACCATATGCTTGAATAGTATCAGAATATTTAATTGTAAAATAATCTCCAGATTTTACTTTATCATCTACTAAAACATTTGACTTCCATGATATAGAATCTTTTCCAGGCTCGATTGTATTACTATTATCAGAATCGTTAACAGTTAGAGTTGTTTTCGAATTAATTAAGTTGTTCACATCATTACCAGTTAACCTAGCTTCATTAACGCCCGAAATTGAAGTACTTCTCATCATTGCACTTCTTGGTCTTAATGAAACAGGTGTTGCTTTTGGTGTATTTTTCTCTTGTTTGTTTGCAAGTGCAATTAACATTTCTGCTGTGAGTTGATCAGAATCAAGATTTTGATAATCAAGGTTCATCCCTTGTACAACTTGTTTCGCAGTTTCTGAACTCACGCCTGCATTTTTAGAGTAGTAATCTACTAATTCTGCTTCTTTTTCTTGATTGCTTGTTAATAAAGCTACTTGTTTTACAGTATCAGCTAAACCATTTGCTTGAGGTGCTGAAGCTGCTTTTTCGTTATTTACAGGGACTTGAGTTTCCGTACTGTTATTTACATCTTTAGGAGCTACATCACTTGCTGATTCTGTAGCTTTACGCTCAGATGTTGTTGCTTGTGTTTCTTTATTTTCGTCAACCGATGGTGCTTTTTCTGTGGATTTTTGTGTAGGAGTATCTGGCTTTTCTGATGCGGTTTTATCTTCACTTTGTTGTTTTTCGACAGTCTTCTCTTCTTGCTTCGGTTGATCAGCTTCTTCTGTCACGTTCTCTTCCTCTGGTAAATCTTCTACAACATTTTCCTCTTCAGTTACATCGCCCTTTTGCTCATTGACTTGAGGAATTTCTTCATCGTTTAATTCTTTTGATTGATTTACCGATTCTTCTTTATTTTCTTCAGCAGATAATGTTTGTTTGGCAACTTCTTCTGCTGCATTTGCATCTTTAGCATGAACACCGAAGATTAACGTTGATCCAATCAATAAAGATGCTGTTCCCACTGTATATTTTCTAATTGAATACTTATTTTGTTTGTTAGGCGATATTCCACCTAATTGATTCTTTTTCATAAATAAACTTTCCTCCAAAAATAAAATGTAAAATATAAGCTATAATATTTAATGTAAATAGTTAAAACTGCAAAAAAAATTAAGCATTATTAATTTTGATTTTTTAATTCATCAAGTATAGTGTATACGCTTTTATACAAGGCTATAAACAATCGAAATTAATTTTTTAAGACAATGCAAAACAAAATCAGATTATTAGGATATTACTTTTTTTTCGGAATTTAATAAGAGATATACAGTATTAGTTAAAAGTTTTTAGTTGATAGTAGCTGAGATTCTACTTTGTTTATAATAATCATATAAATATTGAATTCTAATAATTATATTTAATCAGTTAATCGTTTTTGTTTTTCATAATCATTTTTATAGCATGATCAAAATAGTAATTTCTATTTTCTGTTATATCATTATTTAAATAGTAGCTATCTGTTTCATGGTCATATATTACTGGGTTATCAAGAATGTGCCACTCTTCACTTTCATGCATATAATTCCGAATATGTGCAATATCCCTTTGAATTGTTCTACAACTCACCCCCCACTCGTTGGCAACATAGACTTTGTTAACTTCTCTCCCTAATATCAAGTCAGTATAAATGGATAATAATCGATAAGGTTGATTCATACGCTCCTCCTCATGACATAACTACATTGTAATAAACAAGGTAGACATATTATGTCATTAATATTGTAATACTTATTAAATTTTAAATTAATGTTTGAGACGGCAAATATATTAATGTTATAATAGCTGTTTATAAAATTCATTTTATTTTTGTTTTCAGTTTTTTCTTAATTAAGATTTTAACCTCTTATAAAAATGTATTATTTCATTCCTTTAGAACAGATACATTTTTATTCTACTAATTATGTATTCATTTTCTATTTTCTCTTAATTTTAATCTTTCAAATTTCATGTATGCTTCAAAAGATTCTACAGTTTATATTTCAAATGAGTATGACTTAAGGCCATACTTTGAAGATGTTATACTTATGGTATGAATCATATTTGATGCAAAATTTTCGCGAGTAAGTCTTTGTGAAATTAAATAAAGGGGGATTTTAAATGTCAAAAGTAACGATTATTGCAGGCGGTCATAAGGTGGCATCTCGATTGACAGGTGTCATTGACTATACAGAGCAGTTTCTTAATCAAAGAGGAATAGAGACAGAGGTCATTCAAGTGCATCAATTAGATGCTAAAGCATTAATCACAGCTGATTTTACAAGTGAATCGGTTACTGCAACACATCAATCAATCGAAAACTCAGACGGTATCGTCATCGTCTCGCCAGTATTTAAAGCAGCTTATTCAGGGATTTTGAAAACGTATTTAGATTTATTACCACGTGGTGCTTTTACAGGTAAAACAGTTTTACCTCTAGCCGTTGGTGGCTCATTTGCACACACACTTGCGATGCAGTATAGTTTGGATCCTGTTATTAAAGAGTTAGGTGCGGATACAATTCATAAAGGTCGTTTTATTCTTGATCAGCATATTTCTTATGTTGAGGATGGTCATTACGTCTTTGATCAAGAAGCAGAGGCATCATTAAATAAAGTACTTAAAAAATTTGTAAACGATGAATCACACGTGAGTGATTAGATTTCATCGTCTCGCCCGAGCAAGGACGATTGAGATTACGATATTATATACAAAAATGAATGGGTTGAGATGTTTAAATGTCTCAACCCATTTGTGACTTTTTGTGCTAGTTTAATTATTCTTTATTCGCTCTTTTTGGGCGTCTCACAACAGCAAACAGTGCGCCTAAACTGATTAAAAGTGACCCCCACAATGTTGTATCGCTTTCTTCCTTACCTGTATTTGGTAATGTTGGTTGCGGATTACCTTTTTTATCCGCTGGTTCACTCGGCACAAGCGGTTGTGAAGGAATAACGATTTCTTTATTTCCTGGTGTTCTTGGTTGTTGTTTTTCATGTCCTGGCACTTCTGGTAACGCAGGGACAAGTTCTTTAGGTTTTGCTGAGTCTTCCGGTGCTTTTGGTAAAGATGGCACTAATTCTTTTGGCATTTTTGGTTGCTCTGGTGCCTGCTCTTTTGGATCTATTGGCTTTTCTGGTGCTTTCGGTGCCGGTTGTTCTGGTTTCTCTGGTTGTTTTGGCATTTCTGGTTGTTCAGGCATAGGTTTTTTAGGTTCTATTGGCTTTTCTGGTACTTTTGGTGCTGGTTTTTCTGGCTGTTCTGGTTGTTTTGGTTGTTCAGGTGCTTTAGGTTCTTCCGGTTTTTTAGGTTCCTCTGGCGCAGGTGGTGCTGGATGCGTTCTAAAGAAACCACTATCAATTGTTAAATTGTCACCATCTTTAATATCAACAACTGAGCTTATGTAATTAGAATCTAAATCTTGTGTAACATTCGGTGCACGGTCAATCGTTGGTTCATATTCTTTTGGTGTTTCAAAAAGAACTGAATATCTTCCATTCTTAATATGATCAAAAACGTAGTGGCCTTGTGCATCAGTAACTGTACGTCCGACTTCTTCCTCTTTGTCATTTAAAATGATAACAGTTACACCAGCAATACCTGGTTCGCCTACATCTTGTTTACCATTTTTATTGACATCTTCCCATACAAAATCACCTATTTTATATATTTTTTCAGCCTCGTTCGTATTTTTGATTAACCCAAAATCAATAGTCAAATCATCTTTATCGACGTTTTCCACGAATGCTCGTCTTCCATTAGAGTCGTTTTCCATAGTCGAAGAAGTAGCATGCGTTACTGTAGGTTTGTAGCCTTCAGGTGTGTGAAATTGTATAAAATACGCACCTTTTTTGACACCAGTAAAAATATATTCGCCGTTGCCATTTGTGTGAACAGTTTGTAATAATTGATGATTCTTGTCTCTCAACTCTACTTTCACATTTGCGACACCCGGCTCACCTGCGTCCTGCTTGCCGTTTTTATTGACGTCTTCCCAAACGCGATTACCAATACGGAAGTTCTCAGCTTTTTCTACTTCAGATTTTGAAGAATGTGCTTCTTTTTCATGTGTATTTGTAGATGGTTGATGTGCAACAGCTTGGCTGTTATTAGGTTGAGAAACTACATTGTTATCTACAACTGCATGTTCTTTTGTTGACTCGATTCCACGATTTTCAGCTTGATTTTGTGGTTGAACTTCATTTGAAGTCGCGTCAGCTTGTTTTTGATCAACTTGCTGTGCTTGTGGCTTTATTTCTGAAACGATTTGTGAAGGTGTAACCTTTTCTAATTGTTGAGATGCCTCTACTACTTGAGGCGCTTCTTCTACTTTTGATGTATCCGTATTTTCTACAGCGACATGCTGTACCGCTTCTTTCGTTTCGCTTTCAGCTGCTTGTGCATCATTTTGTACACCAAAAACTAAGATTGCACCTACAATGAGTGACGCTGTGCCTACTGTACTTTTGCGAATACCATAACGGTTATGTTTACTTTCTAGATGTTTACTTTTGATACGCATTTTGTTTTCCACTGGTATCACTGCCTCCTAATAATTAATGGTGAAATTCATTTCATTTAAATAAATATGATTGGTCAATTTAAGAATAATTTTATTTACGATAATTTAATTATACATTCTATTTTTGATATTTCATTAGAATAATAAAAAGTTAAGATTCTTATAATTTAGCACCATTGAAGAGGCTTGTTTTTGCTCGTTTTTATTGTCATATCAACGAAATTATTAACTTAAAGTTAATAATTAGAAAGTAGAATAAGGTGACAAAAGAGTGAAATTATAATGGACATTTTTATAATATAGATTTATTTTATTAGAGTAGTAACATTTTGTTTTAAAATGATATTACATATAAAATACATATATTTAATACCTATATTGTATTTTGAAATAGGTAAACGCCATCATTGAAAGGAGTTTAATAGATATGGAAAAGATTCAATCATTTAGTATTCGAAAGTTCAGCATTGGGGTAGGTTCTCTCATTTTAGCAAGCACGTTATTGACTTCAGGACATGCCTTAGCCGATGAAACATCACCTTCATCCCCACAATCAAATGATGTGAGTGAAGCAAGTATCCAACAGGCTATTGATCAAATCAATCAATTGTCTCATTTAACACCAGAAGATCGTCAATATTTTACGCAGTTATTAATCGCTTACCCGGGTAATAAGGAGAAAATCCTTGCTGAAGCACAGCAACGTAATAGCCAATTCGCTAATGCGGCACGTGACGCAAAACCGAAAGCAGATGCACAGCCACAAAATGATACAAATCAAGCAAAAATACAAAACGCGATTAATCAAATTAATCAGTTGAAGTATTTAGATGATGAAGATCGCGAACAGTACATTACGGTTATTAATCAATTCCCTGAACAAATCGATCAAATTATCGCACAAGCTCAAGGCGTGAATTTATCTTTAAAGAAAATACACTTCGGTGATCAAATTCGCAACTTGCTTCATTTAAGTAAACCACAACGTGATATGTTTCTATCACGATTAGAAGAAAATCCAGATCAAGCTGAGGCTATTTTATCTGAGGCACAAGCTCTCAACCAAAAGAATGCCCAAGAACAAGAAAAACCAAAACAGGACGCACCTCAAAAAGAGGAAAAGCCGAATGCACCGCAACCAGAAAAACCAAAGCAGGATGAACAACCTACGCCTCAAGAAAAGCCTCAGATGAAAGAGAGCCCTGAGGTTAAGCAACCTGAACAGAAACCAGGAAAACCTCAGCATCAAGATACTAAAAACAAACCTCAAATGACTCAAAAAGAGAAAGAAAGTCATGCTACACCGAAAAAGCCCGCAACACATATTGTGAAACCGGGAGATACGGTTCAAGAAATTGCTAAAAAAGCAGGTACGACTGTAGAAAAAATAAAACAAGAGAATCACATGCCAAATCCTAACTTGATTTTGCCAGGTGAACGTATCGCCCTACCTGCTGAAAAGCACTCAAGTGAAACTTCAACAATCAAAGCTTTACCTCAAACAGGTGAAAATGAATCACTTTTCGGTACAACTTTACTTGGAGGATTAAGCATTGCTCTTGGAGGTTATTTGGTTAGCCGCCAAAGAAAGTCACATTAATTTATTATCAATTAAAAGGTCATTATTAATACCCTATACCTATACTTACACAAGGATGTAATCAATACATTCGCTTGGCATGGATGACTCGAATTGAGGACAAGTAAGTGTTTCCCCTCAATTCAGTCATCTACTGTCAAACATCCACTTTAAAAACTCACATTAATCTAAACTACTATTATTTCTTCATCAAAAGAGCCTGAGATAAAATTGTCTCAATAATCGATGAAATCCGAGGTTTTCGTAAAAAACGAAAAATCTCGGATTTTTTCCTTTTATCATCAGTTTAGCCGCACTAGATGCGACTAATTTCCTTAGGCACCTCGTTAATTTAGTTTTTGTTGTGATGAATTAAATTATACGAAAGTGCCTTAATTTTTTAAGTATAATGGTGAATGATTACATATATAAGCGAAGTATTTATAGCGAGACTCCTGAGGGAACAGGACGAGCCGAAGACTACAGGCTGAGGCTGTCCCCTCGGAAAGCGAGCCTATATAATACGAAGCATGATAATAAAAGGAAGCTCGAAGACAATTTTTATCAAAATCATCTTCGAGCTATTTATTTTGATATTTATGTCCCAGGCTCCTCTATATTTATTTTCTTCCAGCACGTTGTCCAATTGTAAAAAGAATACCAATTGCTAATAATAGTAATCCCCAAAACGATTTCGGTGTCCGTTTCATACCGGTTTCAGGTAGAGCACGTTTGTGTGGGTGCTTATGATTGTCCTTATGCTGATGACTACCCTTTGTTTGATGACTATCCTTTTGAGGTTTATTCTTAGGTTTCTCTGATGTAGACTCTAACTCTTTTACGAATGTACGTGCATCTTTTTCTGAAGGGATTACGTACGAATTTTCTGATGATGGTTCTTGTGCAGACATATTCATAAGTCTAGATGAAACTCGTGCTGTATCTATTTCTTCAGGTGTCACACCTTTGTGAGATTCCGGATTTTTAGTTTTTGAGCTTTCTGATTGTTGTGGCATTTCTGGTTGTTGCTGTGTTGAATCCTCTGATTGTTGTGATACTTCTGGTTCTTGAGATGTCGGATTCTCTGATTGTTTTGGCACTTCTGGTTCTTCCGGTGACGGGCTCTCCGGTTGTTTTGGTGCTTCTGGCTCTTGTGTTGTTGGATTCTCTGACTGTGGTGTCGGGCTCTCCGGTATTTGTGGGTTTAGCACTGGTGGAACTTGCTGATTTGGTGTTTCAGTTTCGGTATCGGTATTGGATTCAGATAAAGTCGAATCTTTATAGATACCAAAATCAACACTTAAGTCATCTTTATTGTTAATATCAACAAGATCGATGCGCGTATTCGAGTCGTTATCCGTGGTGGTCCCGTTCGCAAAAGCTCTTGTTGGTGTATAACCTGTAGGTGTTTCAAAGAAGATGTAGTAGCGTCCGTTAATTAAGTCGGTAAACAGATAACGGCCATTCGCATCAGTTTGCGTTTCTTTTAACAGCTTATATCGATTGTCTGTTAAACGCACATTTACATTTCTAACGCCAGGTTCATCGGCATCTTGTTTGCCATTACGATTGAGGTCTTCCCATACTTGATTACCAATTCGGTACGGTTGACCTTGTACAGCGTCATCTCGACTTCCACTTTTATTTACAGCACTTTTTGCCCCCTGTCCAATCTCATTAACATCGTTTTTAGACTTTTGTGGTGCAGTGCGCCCTGAAGGGATTTGATTCGTATGTTTCAGTTCAACACCTTGAGGCTGAACTTGTGTCACTGTCGAATCAGCTTGGGGCGTTTCTGTTGGCCTATTGTTCGTCTCGCTGAGCATTTTTGGCGCTGGGATAGGTGCTTGGCTCGCTTGAGTTTGAGGCTGTGAGGTTTGTGCCATTTGATGATTACTTACTTGTTCACTCGACACATCACCTTGTTTTAGTGACGTTGCTTCAGGTGCGCGTGTCTGCGTATTTGGCAATTTTTGCCTCTGATTTTCAGGTATTGAATCCCTATTTTCTTTCGTTTGGTCGCCAGTAGACTCTATTTGTGTTTCATGCTCAACTGGCGCGTTGGGCATTTCTGAAGCTTCAGCATCATGTGTATGCATCCCTAAACATAGTATTGAACCCATGCATAATGTTGTTATTGCGAAAGTTTTTCTACCGATATGATTTTGATTGCGTTTATTTGGCCTGTCAAAAAATTTCTCATTCACCAAAATAAACACCTCCCAATTTCTCATTATTTTTATATTTGCATTCGTATAATAATAAAGTGTCACTTCAAACGTCATATTGTCATACAGAAAACAACTTTAAATCGAAAAGCATTTCAATCTTTTTATATCGATTCACCTCTTATCAATACTGCCATGACAACGATGAGCAAACTTCGACAAAATTATTTTTTACTCATTTAGAATATAATTATTTTCAAATTAAAAAACTAAACACTTTGAGTATGCGGATTATTTTATTATGGTCCTAAAACTTTTTCAATCTTTTATATTTCAGTTTAAAAGTGTATTTCAATTTGTTATATGATTAAAAATTGTGATTTTATATGAAAATCCTTGAACGTTCAAGGTTCTCTGTTCCTCTTTTTAACTGAGAAAACTTCTCTTTAAATATGCATTTGCCTAATGCTTTATAAGTACAACCTATACTTCAAAAGCATAAGATGATATGTATCAACCTTAAATAAACCGCTTCTTGAAATATCCATAGCTAGCTGTAAAAGCTGGAAGTAATAACGAATTTAGCGCTTGTTTTTTGAAGTACAATCCATTGCACTTACAATGAGATGAATTGTATACTCAAATTCACCCGTAGATTGTACTGTACATTTGTACAATGAAGCGCAATGCCTCCCCCATCCAGTTACACGCATTAAAAAAAGCCGTCACCTCTCATCTAAGATAGAAGTGACGACATCATTTATTGTTCTAAGGCTGGAATGGTAGCCTCAATATTAAAGTATTGTTTTAATAACGCTTGATAGTTGATAGGTGTGACATCAATTTGTTGTTTTTGTCCATTTTTGATGATATTGACATGATTTTCTGTCATTGTCATATGACCGTTATCTGTTTTTTTATTAATGAGTAAATGATGCTTAAAATTATACTCTGGATTAAACACTGTGTAGTCAAAATCTTTCATAAAATCAATTAAACTTCGTGGCTCTCGTTTAAAATTCAATAAGTCGCTCCAATTTTCTTTAGCTTGTTTTGTTGTCTGAACGAAATAACTTTGTGCGTCATCGTCGTAAATAATTCGATAAAAGTCGTCTTCATCTTCGACCACTTCACCAGTCAATGGAATAGGTTGACTCGGAAAATGACCAAATCCGGTATCCGCCAAATAGTGCTGATTATCAATCGTTACAACATTGGTTAAATGTGTGGCACGCTTTTTCCACTCTCTTTTCGGCGGTTTAACGTAACCAGCAACCATCATTGTTTCATAGCCACGTGCGGTTAAATAAGCATTTGTGACGACATTATTTTCATAGCATAAACCGCCACGATGATATTGCGTAAATTTATCGATATTCGTTTGGACATCCGTTGAAATAGTTCTTCCATTAAATATATCAATCGCTTCAAAAGGGATCGTTTGTAAAAATTTTCGAATATACGTCGTTAAATCCGTTAAAGTTTTGCCTGTCGTTTCTGAAGGTGTTAAACCAATGTGTGATTCCAATGCTTCAAAATTCATTGATAAAACCTCTCTTTATCTCTCATGGATTAGGGTACGAAACAACACGTATTCACCTATCTACAGTCCTCTAATATTTGAAACACAACCGCATGTTTGTTTAAGATAACTGATCCAAAAATGCTTGGGTTGTCATCGTTTGACCCATCACTGGGAAAGTATAGTTAACAGAAAAGTCATGCAGATGTTCAGCTGGTGCCGTCATCATATCTGTTAAAAAGTATTGATTATAACCGTACTGGTAAGCATCTCGTGCTGTTGTATCAACACCCATATGCGTAGAAATGCCCCCAATGACTACCGTATCAATGCCACGACGTCGTAATTGTAAGTCTAAATCCGTACCGAAAAAGCCGCTGAAATGTCTTTTCGTTACAACGTAATCCCCTTCACGATAATCCAATCGCTCTGGAAAATCAGAAAAATTAGGGTCTGATTCATCAGGAAGTTGTACCATCGCATTCGGTTGAAGTTTGTCTTTACCATCGTAAAAAGCCACATGAACAAATGCGATAAAGCCATTATGCGCACGGAATTGTTCAATCACTTGATTTGCATGGTTCACTACTGATTCAGTTGAATGCGCTGCACCGTCTAATGCGACAATTCCTTTTTGTAAATCAACTAAAATTAGCGCTGTTTTGTTAAAATCTATCATTTGAAGACCTCCATCTTATTTCAAATATATTTCAAGTAAATTTTGAAGATACGAATCTATCGTATAACCTCTTGTAAAGCGTTCATACATGTAAATGTCTGAAGAAAAAGCATTTAACAACATATCAATTTTCAATTCCATGTTATCGATATTGCCTGATTTTTCCATTTCACGTTGAATAATTTGATATAAATCCTCATAAAACGGTGCGGTGTTTGTCGCGTTGGCTTTAATGCCACTTTTTTCTATAAAATTAAGTAGCTTGAGATTACGCTCTTTTAAATTCAAAAAGATATTCAGTACACCGAATAATCTGTCATGCAATGAAGCCTTTTCATTTTGAGTTAAAAATGCCTCAATATCAGCGAACATATCATCAATTTGGTCATCAATAACCGCGCGACATAACATCGATTTACTTTCAAAATGACGATAGAGTGTTCCGACACCTACATTGGCTTCGTCGGCAATTGCTGCCATACTAATCGATCTGATTTCAGTATTCCCACTCATCATTTTTGAAGCCGTTTCTAATATTAACTTCTCATTTCTGCGTGCGTCTAAGCGTTTTGTCGTCTCTTTGCTTGTCATGCAAAACACACCTTTTATCTTATTCTTCTGTATCTTTTTCTAAACGTGATACAGTAACGTCTAATCCAAAGTACTTTTTCAAAAAGGCTTTATAGTTTTCAGAAGTGACGGGCTGTTTCTCTTTGTTACCTTCTTTTGAAATCGTTAAATTTTCATGAGACATTGTCGCTCTACCGTATGGCTTAGGCATTGTGACAATAAGTCGTTTGACGAAGACAGAATTAGGATTGGTTTGATTGTATTCAATGTTGTCAGAAAAATGGTCTAAGTCACGAGCTTGTGGCTCTGCTTCATATTTCGTTTGCCATTCATCATCAACCCATTTTTGAACATGAATGGTGTCATCAATATATACCGCACGATAAGTACCTCCAACATCTTCCACAATATCTGAACCGTCATGTGTGACATGAAGGGCATCTGCAGGTAAATCTCCAAAGCCTACATCAGCGACGTAACTTTCACCTTCTATCTCTACAATTAATGACATATGTGTCCCAAAACGACTCCGACCGCCATTCGGTGTATGAATTGTTGCACCTACAAAATGCGTATCAAAGCCTTTTTCTTCGAGATAAGCACCAAAGAAGGTATTGTTTTCATAACAATAGCCCCCGCGATTCCGCTTGATGAGCTTGTCGTACAAATCGTCCAATTCTGTTGAAATACGAACACCATTTTGGACATCCAAATTTTCAAATGGGACATGATACATAAATTGTCGTGTATAGTAATTGAGCGCTTCAACACGATTTTTGAACTGTTTTTGTTCATTGATTTCTAATTTCTTCTCTATATTTTGTATATCCATAATGGCCTCCTTACGTTTTTATGCCTCTAATATTAAATGGAATTTGCAAGTTTGACAAATGGAATGCATTCCGCTTAAAATAAGTGATAGTCAATTCCGTTTAGAAAGAGGTGACGTATATGTCGGATGAGGCAACTTCGAACAATTCGATGCAACATCATATTCCTGCAATCGTAATGATGATGATTGGGGCTTTTATCGCAGTACTCAATCAAACTTTAATGACGACTGTGATTCCTAAAATAATGGAGGAATTTCATCTTACGAGTGGCACTGCACAATGGTTAACGACCATCTTCATGCTTGTAAATGGCATCATGATTCCGATAACCGCTTATCTTACACAGCGGTTTTCATTAAGACGGTTATTCTTTACAGCTATGCTGTTATTCGTCGTGGGTTCCTTATTATGTATGCTTGCGCCTAACTTTACATTACTTTTAGTAGGTCGGGCGATTCAAGCAATGGGTGCAGGAATTTTGATGCCACTGACGCAAATGTTTTTATTCCTTGTCTTTCCATTAGAAAAACGTGGTATGGCCATGGGACTTTTCGGATTAGTCATTGGTTTTGCGCCAGCAATCGGGCCTACTGCTGCAGGTTGGTTTGTTACTGCATTTGATTGGCGCTATTTATTTTTAATCATACTCATCATTTCAGTGATTGATTTATTATTCGGTTATTTTAAAATGATGGATCTGACTGAATTATCCAAACCGAAACTCGATATTTTATCTGTGATATTATCAACGATTGGTTTTGGCGGTTTATTATTCGGCTTTAGTTCAGCCAGTCAATTTGGATGGGGCAACCCTATCATTTATTTAACACTTCTCGTAGCTGTCGTGGCACTGGTCACTTTTGTTATGAGACAGCTTAAATTAGAGACACCTATGCTTGAAATACGTGTGTTTCAATATCGGGCATTTACGATACCAATTAGTTTAGTCATTCTGATGTTTTTGATATTTATCGGGACATTGACAATACTTCCAATCTATATGCAGACGATGCGTGGTTTAACGCCGCTTCAATCCGGTCTCATTTTACTCCCGGGTGGTCTGGTGATGGGGCTCCTTTCACCTGTGACAGGTAAATTGTATGACATCATTGGCGGACGCATTCTCGCAGTGAGTGGGATGACGCTTATTTTTATCGGTACATTACTGCTCTCATTTTTAAATGCAGAATCATCTATCACTTATATCATCTTGTCATTTTTAGTGATGATGTTAGGTAACTCTGGCATTATGGTGCCAATGACAACCGAAGCACTTAATGCACTACCAAGAGAGCTCATCCCGCATGGGACTGCAATGAATAACACGTTACGTCAAATTTCTGCTGCGATTGGAACAGGATTACTGGTTACGTTATTATCGCAACTCGCTATGGGACATGGCGGCAGCACTGTTGCCAGTCATATCTTTGGCTTGCAATGGACGTATAAAGTAGTTGCAGTTCTAAGCTTAATTGGGGCATTCATTGCCCTTCGTGTATCTAAAAAAGAATCATCAAATTAAAAATTTAGGAGGTTGTATGATGTTATTAAATCATGCGATTAACGCTTACGTTGCAAAAGATATTATTAAAAGTGGTTTGCCAAAAGTGAGAAATGATGAAGCAATGGCAACACAATTTAAAGAAGCATTTAATATTAACAAAAACTTGATGCAAATAGCTGGTGTATTTGAAATTGTAGGTTCTATCTTATTGTTAACTTCTACTTTTGGCAAAGCAGGTGTGAAATTTGTACGTCTTGGTGCTGTAATGATTAATCTTATTATGGGTGTTGCAATGTACCAACACATTAAAGCCGGTCACGGTTATAAAGCAACACAATCTGCGGGTAAATACTTCTTATTAAATACCTTAACGCTACTCGATACTTTCAAAAAATAAAATATGCGATTGTTATTCTACTTTATTGGGTAAATGTATGTTATGTGGGTATATTTACAATATGTTTCACCTTAGTTTGCATCTTTGAAAAGCAAAATGAGCCTATAACACTTCGACAATCGTTGTGTATGAGATAAGGCTCAACGATGCATTGCAAATTTGAAATGGAGATGATTGTGAGCATGACAAATATAAAAGCAATTGATACGCATGCACACTTATGGAGTGAAGAATATTTAGAACGTTTAGGTCGTCTTGGTAGCCAAGGTACTGAAGTGGCCAAAGGGATTAACCAATCAGATTCAGAGGAAGATTTGAAAAAACGTTTTAAAATGATGGACGATGCGGGCGTTGAAAAACAAATTATTTCAGCGACTCCACAATCGCCACAATGGGGAAATCAAGAAGAAGCAAAAGCTTCAGCAGAAATGATTAACGGATTGTACGAATCGCTCGTACAAAAATATCCTGATCGCTTTTTAGCTTATGGTGCTGTGTCACTTCCTTATATTAACCAAGCCATTGAAGAAGCAAAAACGTTATTAGCGAAAGATGCATTTATCGGTATTGCAATTCCAACATTAGTAAAAGACAAAGTGTCTGTTGCCGATTTGCAATTCGAACCTTTTTTCGCAGCAATGAATGAACTACATGCGACACTATACGTGCATCCTACCGGTTGTGGTGCACAATCTCCAATGGTCAATGACTATCAATTACACTGGGTCATTGGTGCACCATTGGAATCCACATTTGTCGCACTTCATTTAATGAAAAACAATATACCGCAAAAATATCCAAACATTAAGTTTCACATCTCACATTTAGGTGGAGCATTACCTTTCTTTATGCAACGTATTGAAGATAACTACGAAGACTGGAATGCTTTTAAAACAAGCCCTTGGGAAATCTTAAATCGTCAATTTTACTTTGATACAGCCAACTTCCATGGTCCATCATTAGTTAATACGATTGAGACATTTGGTGCTGAACACTTGATGATGGGAAGCGACTTCCCTTATTTCCAAGATGAAAAATATACACGTGCGGTAGACTATATTAAAAATAGTGATATCGATACAGATAAAATTGACGGTATTCTTCGTGGCAACGCAATCGAATTTTTCGAAATCAACCGTCAAGAATAAGCAATTTTAAAGGATAACACGAAAACGCACCATTTTTATCCATGTCATACAAGGAATGGTGCGTACTGTGTTATCCTTTTTTATGTTTGATTTCATAATCAAGATTCATGCTTCTTAAAAACAATTCGTGAGCCATAATGATATTGATAGAAATTTTAATTCAAATAAGAAATCATCTTCAAATATGAGCTAAAATTGTTTCGAATTTTCTACTCATCGCGACGTTCTCTATTAGAATGCTTTTTGTTGAGCTCTCGTTCAAGTGTTAAATATTTTTCAAAGCGCTGAATATACGCTTTAAAACTTTCAATATCTTGAGGTTGCGGTGACCACGTAGACGTATGCAAGTTATCCTTAAAAATCGTGTTTAAATAACCATCTAAGGTCGTGTGATTTTCTATTATGTAACGTGCTAAAACTGCGATTCCCCACGCACCACCCTCATTGGCTGTCTCCATAACAGTGATTGGTGTTTCTAAAGCGGCAGCTAAATAACGCTGAACAACATTTTTAGTTTTAAAAATACCCCCATGACCGGTCATACGATCAAGCGCAATATTTTCATGTTTTTTTAATCGATCCACCCCGATTTTCAACGTACTGAGCGCGCTTTAAATATGTGTTTTCATAAAATTAGCAAGCGTCAATTCACGTTCTTCTAAACGCATAAACAGTGGAAAGCCTTGTTTGATATCAGTAATAAATTCACCTGAAACATACCCGTACGATAACAACTGGCCTAAATCGTCATCCCCTTGTGTCGCCTGTTCAAACAGTCGCGTCCATAGGGTTTCTTTGTCATACGAGACACCCATTACTTGGAAAACTTCTTCAAAGAGATGCATCCATTGATTGATATCTGACGTACAATTATTCGCATGAATCATCGCGACCTCGTCTCCAGCTGGCGTCATTACAATATCCACATCTGGATCTACTTGTTTTAATGGTTGTTCGAGGACAATCATCGAAAATATACTCGTTCCTGCCGATACATTTCCAGTCTTTGGTGCGATGCTATTAGTCGCAATCATTCCTGTTCCTGCATCACCTTCAGGCGGACACATCACACATCCCGCTTCTAAAAAACCATCAGGATCCAATCGTTTGGCACCTGTAGCGGTTAATAGACCCGCACGTTCACCCGCTTGATAGACTTTCGGCAAAATCGATTCAATAGACTGAGAAAAACCTTGTTCCTTCATCAATGCATCAAATTGTGCCATTAAATCTTTTCGATATGTATTTTGTTGCGCATCTATCGGAAACATTCCAGAGGCATCGCCTATCCCTAATACTTTTTCGTCTGTTAATTGCCAATGGACATAACCGGATAACGTTGTCAGATAGGCCACATCTTTCACATGCGCTTCTCTATTGCAGACACACTGATAGTATTGCGCAATACTCCAACGTTCTGGAACATTGAACTGAAATTGATGTGTTAACTTTGCACCCGCTTCACGTGCATAATTATTTTGCCACGTACGAAAAGGAACTAATAATTTCCCCTCTTGATCAAAAGCTAAGTAACCGTGCATCATCCCACTAATGCCAAGAGCCGCAAGTTTTTTCAAACGGATGTGATACCGATCATATATTTCCTGGGACATACGTTGATAACTTTCTTGCAAGCCACGCCATACTTCATCGAGCGATAAAGACCAATAGCCCGCCTTCAACTGTTGCGTCCATTCATAACTTCCCTTTGCGATTGGACGTGTCGAAGCATCAATCGCTACTGCTTTGATACGTGTTGAACCGAGTTCGATTCCTACTGTGATGTCGCCTTTCTCTATCGCTTCACGAATGTCTGTACCCGCCATCAAATCACCTCATTTGTTCTTTGCATTACGCTTTCATTTTATGATGCAGCCGCTCACACCGTCAATCTTCACTGACTACAAGTCAAAAGTGACTCCGCAATAAAAAAGAACAAAAGCGACATCCGTGAAACTTCAGATGCCGACTTTTGTTCTCTATACTTATCTTATAAAATAGATGTCCATTGTAAAACTACAAAAGTGATAACCCCTAATAAAGCAATACAACATACCGACGTTGCCATTTGTCTCAAAATCATCTTGCCGCCTTCTCGAAGACCAAGTTGGCGCATGACCATAGTCATTGTTACAGAACAAGCCGTAAATGTTGAACTGAAAAAGACAAGTAATAGCACTTGCCATGCGGAAAGGCTTTGTATCACACTACCGCCACCCATGTTAAAGAGGAGCATGCCATCTTTACGAATCATGGAGAATAATATACCCACTGATAAGTCATGCGGAATATGTAATAACATTAAGATCGGTACAAATATTTTTGAGATCATTGTCAAAATAGGTGTGAGTGCTAATGTACTAGCGATTAAACAAATCCCAATAAATATCGGCATCGCTTGGAAAATAAACATTTTTACCGTTTCCCACATTTGTGATCCCACATTTTTTAAATCTGGCCATTGTATTTTTTGACCTACTGCTACACTATAAGGAATAAACGGTGTTTCATCTCGATACCAAATTTTGTTGTGGATGACACCGCCGATAAATACGAGCATTAAGTACGGCGCAAACAACCACGAGTGGTGTGAAACATTGAATATCGATAATGTTGCACCAATTTGATAACTACATGAAGAACCGAAACTAATCAGACTCATACATTTTGATCGCGTACATGCACGACATTGATGACCGGCTTGAACAATCGCTGCTGCATTACAACCGAAGCCTTCTAATACAGGAATAATATCTGTACCATCTAAACCCATTTTTTCCATCGTTGGTGAAATCGACCAAATCATATACTGTTTAACATGACTCTGTTCAATAAGTGCTGTAGAAAAACTCAACAAAATCACGACAGGCAATGCCCATACGAGCGAATATGTCCCTAAAGATAAAACACCATAGTCCCCAAACATCAACGCTTGCACAACGCTTTGTTGAAAGAAGTCATATTGAGAGATGCGCTCAATCCATGGCGCAATATACTGATTTTGAAGCCAATCTGAAAAATGATAGGCGATATAAACTGGAAATGCAAACATGAAAAAGATAGCGAGCCAGCCTATCAGACTTTGATACCATTGTGGACGTCGATTTTCACGGGCTTGCATAAATTCTTGCAAATGTGTGACCACATGCCTCGTCTCATCAGACGTATGCGTGACGCTTTCGTTCAAAGAAAGATTTAATTTATGCTTTACAATATACTGTCTCAATTGTTGTTGATCTAATCGACCAAGATGATTAAAACCTTTAACGACAAACGCATGTGTCGCCTCAGGAATGTCTGGCATTTGATTTTTCTTAAAATCATAAACAACGGTTAACATGAACAATTCACACCACAACAACTATAATCATCGAGATACATTTGGTTTGCTTTATAGTCATCAACTACATCCGGGTTCACATGTAAACCTTCTCGTTGCATCACAGTATGTGTTAATACTGCAAAACGTGATCTAAATTTATAAATATAGCATAAAATCGCATCTGCATGTCTGACTGTCGCACCTACTAAAAAGACATTAGGATAACGCGTGGATTCATCTAAATTTGTTAAACTTACCTCTCCATTTTTTACAGTGAAAAGTTGTTGAACTAATGGATTACGCGTCACATCAAAACCTGTTGCGACAATGGGTTCAGTCGTACTATTGACCGTTTTACCATTAGCAAATTGAATCACATATTGACCGTCTTTAAAGTGGATTGCTTCGACACGATAGTGGACGTTCATCGTAATCGAGCCACCTTGTTGCACAACTTTTCTAAGACGTTGTTGTGTATAAGGAGATAAACGAATGCTTGGATCCGCTTCCTCAGCATCAAATCCTGTACTATCTGTATATATGGAAACTTCTGCACCTTTTTCAGCTAAATGAATCGCTGCATCAAATGCACTTTCATTCCCACCAATAATGGTAAAAGCTTTACCAGGCAATGTAGTAAAATCAGAAACTTCACTATAGTGAATGCCATGTTCAAATGGTTGGTTTG
Source organism: Staphylococcus schleiferi (assembly GCF_900458895.1). Lineage (NCBI taxonomy): Bacteria > Bacillati > Bacillota > Bacilli > Caryophanales > Staphylococcaceae > Staphylococcus > Staphylococcus schleiferi. The sequence continues at coordinate 259,854 of NZ_LR962863.1, read as the reverse complement.
GAAATGCGTAATCTCCCGTTGCGATAAATAAATAATCTGCAGTAAACGTACCTTGAGAGGTTTCGAGTTCATAGACACCATCGACCAGATTCACTGCATGCACATGTGTCTCTGTTTGAATATCAAGTTCATAATGTTTGGCGATTAATTCTAAATAGGATGCATACGTTTCACCTGATAAATGTTCTTCATTAAACGTAAAAGCCGGTGACGTATCTTTTGCAACGGCATTCATATCAGGCATCCCAAAACCATTTGAAGTAAACGAAGGTGTAATCGTGCGTGTAGATTTCGGCCAATTTTTAAAGGAATGACCAATCGAACCACTTTCTATTACACAGACATCTTCCATTTGAAATGTTTTCATTGTTATTGCCATCCCAATCCCTGCTGCACCTGCACCAATAATCATCACGCGACGATGTTGTTTGCGCATTACAATCCCTCTTTCCAAATCGAAATAATTACGATTTAATATTATAGCCTTTCTTCTAGGAGATTGCAATGCGAAAAACTTGTCCATCCTATGACATACTGAACCTCCTTAAAACCACACATTTTCAAGTTCATTTAGCATCCTTTACGACAATACCTAAATCAAAATAAGTACAACAAAAAACTAGGTGTTGAAATACATTTGAGCGCCGTTCACATCTCCGCACTAAAAGTATACAAAACCTAGTTTAAGTTCGTTATTCATCATAATGTTTTAAAAAATGTTCGAGTCGATCACACGCTTCTTTAATGGTCTCCATATCACACGCAAAAAAAAGTCTGACGTAGCCTTCCGCATAATCCGAAAATGATTTCCCGGGCACAATGGCCAGTTGTTCCGTTTCTAACAATTGATTGCAAAAACGGAAGGAATCTGAATCATAAGCAGAAACATCAGGGAAAATATAAAATGTTCCTTGTGGAAGCGTCACAGGCAATCCCATATCAACTAAGCGCGCATAAATATAATCACGTCGCTCACGGTAAGCTGCGTTCATTTTCTGTATATCTTGGTCCCCTTCTTTTAAAGCACGTATTGCACCGTATTGACTCGGCGTTGCGACACAAATAGAATTATACAAATGTACTGTAGTTACTTCTTCAATCAACTCAGGTGTCGATAACACATAACCGACACGTGCACCTGTCATCGCATGTGATTTAGACAAACCATTCACAACAAAAAGCTGCCCTCTAATCTCAGGAAACTCCATAAATGAATGATGTCGACCTTCAAATACATTCTCACTATAGATTTCATCTGTAATTACAAACACAGACGTATCCTTTAATACAGCTACAATGTCGCGAATCGTTTCATGTGAAAGCGTCATCCCTGTCGGATTTGTCGGATAGTTAAACATAACCGCCTTTGTTTTCGGTGTAATAGCTGCTTTGATCGCCTCTGCCGTCGGTACAAATCCTGTGTGAGAAGTGTCGATCCATTTGACTTCTGCCCCTTGCAATTTAACAATTGGTTCGTACCCTAAATAGGTCGGTCCAGGTAAAATCACTTCATCTCCAGGATTCAATATTGTTCTCAGTACATCGTCAATCCCTTCTGATGCACCGTTTGTAACGACGATTTCTGTCTCAGGATCATATTTAACACCAAATCGTGACGCGTTGTACTCAGAAATCGCCTTTCTCAGCTCGATTAATCCTTTGTTATGTGTATATTTAAGTTGACCCGCCTGTATCGCTTCCACCATTGCTTCTTGCACATAGGAAGCAACAGGAAAATCAGATTGTCCAAGTGTTAAATCTAAACAATTTGGATACTGATCTACTCTATTCGCAAATTGTCTCGTTCCCGGTACTTCAATATCTTGAATATGATCATTTAATAAATGCATTGCCACACGCCCCTTACGTTATCAATCTATCATGTTGCTTGACGTCCGTTTTTTCCTCTATCATATTGACCTTTTTTCGAATCAAAATATGATACAACTATCAATATTATAGCATTGATAATGATGGCATAAAATATCGTCGATTTGGATTGTGGACCCACAATGAAAATTGAAAGTAAAATGAATACTACACTCGCAATAATGGAAGAGATAGCAGCTTTTGGTGTTAACCACTTCATAAACAAGCCTAATACGACCGGCATAAACATGCCTCCCGTTAAAATGGCGTATGCGATATCAATCGCCACGAGAACTTCTTTGACCCATATCGATATGATAATAGCCACGACAGCTAAACAAAATGTCGTCAATCGTGTCACACCTAAAAATTGTTGATCTTCCATGTTTTTAAACAAATAAGGCTTGAGTAAGTCATTAGAAATAATCGTTGCTGATGCTAATAAAGTTCCTGATGCCGTTGACATAATTGCTGCGATTAGTGCCGCAAAAACGATACCTAGTAACCCCGATGGTAACGTTTCAAAAGCCATATGCGCAAAAACATTTTGCGTATTTTGAATATGCGGAAATAAAACATAGGCACACATTCCGATAATGACCATGACAATAGAGTATAACGCACTATAGATACCTACAAGGATGCCTGATGTTTTAGAGATACGTTTCGTCTTCCCAGTAAAAAAGCGTTGCCAAATATCTTGTCCCACCATGACACCGAGCGTATACGTTATAAAATAATTTACAATCTCTCCAAAGCCGATATTAAAAAAGCTTAAATGTGAAGCTGGCATTTGATGTAGTAAAGATGGCAAGCCTCCGACACTATATAAACTAATCGGCAACATAATTAAAAACATCCCGATGGTCATGACCAAAAATTGTATTACATCTGTGATGGAGAGCGTCCACATGCCTCCAAGTATCGTATAAATAAACACTACGCCACCACCCACAAGGATAGACGTCAGCATCGGCCAATGGAAAATTTGAGAAACGACAGAGCCCATCGCAATCACTTGTGTCACACAAATCATTAAAGTATACATCGCTGTAACAACCGCACCAATAATTCGTACACGATGTCCAAACAACTTGTACAACAGTTCACTGATGGTAATCACGCGCAAATCCATAATACGATCCAATAAAAACAGACCAAAAATGGTAATCCCTACACCTAAGGCAAAAACAAACCAAAATCCAGAGAAACCAATTTCATAACCGAGTTGTGACGATCCAATCGTCGATGAACCTCCTAAAAACACTGCGGTTAAACAACCAAATAACATAAACAATCCTAAGTTACGGTCAGCGACCATATACTTTTCAGAGGATTTCGCTTTTAATACCCCTAAAACACCAATCGTAATTAATACAGCAAAATATACAATAAACACTACAAAATCAATTGTCCCCATCTTTTTCAACTCTCTTTGTTTTTAATGACAACGTACGGCAGCCTAAACGAGCAAAATAGCAGAAAACTTTTGAAAATGAATATATAAATCTCTAAAATTGTCCGCTTTTCTAAGTGAAAGTATTATGCCAATTTGAAAATTCTGAATATTTATAGGTTCAATTTCACTTTTAAAACACTACCTAAATGTCATTAACGTTTTTATTTAGCGCTACCTTAAACACGGCAATCAGTCTTAAATGATACCCCATCATTTAATTCCTGTCTTTGCCCTGTTATCTATCCTTTCCCTTATTGGAATCATATTAAGCTTTTTGAACTGTGTTGATTGCTTATTTATATGATGCTACTTATTTCATACCGTACCTTTCATTACTCATTCTAATTTTTAGATGTTCTCAAATACATCGTAAATACAATAAGAGCCAAACCTCCTATTGTCAGGAAAGTTTGGCTCTCTCTTTTACTGCACTTCTCGTTCGTGCAATTCAAACTGATATTAACCGATATATGCTTTTAACATCCAAATATTGTGTTCTAATTCAGTCGCAATTTCAATAAACATATCAGCTGAACGATCGTCGCCAGCTTCTTCTGCATTACCTTGTGCGACTTTCAATTCTTTTACAACTGTTTCGAAGTCTGTTGCTAATTGCGCTACCATTTTTTCTGCGCTAATTCCGTACTCAGCTTCTTCAATACTAGATACTTCTAAAACTTCGCTCATTTTACCCACTGGGTTACCTTCTAATGCTAATGCACGTTCTGCAATTTCATCGACATAAACTGCAACTTTATTGTAAAGTTCTTCAAATTTTTCGTGTAATGCGAAGAAGTTATGTCCTTTAACATACCAGTGATAGTTGTGAATTTTAGTCCATAATACAGTGAAGTTTGATAATTGTAAGTTTAAGTCTTCAACTACTTGTTTTTTGTCTTGAGCCATTGAAAAACAGCACCTTTCTTGTTTTAGTTTAGTTTTTTATAAAATCTCTTACTTATTCAAATAACCTTTGTTATAAGGTTTAAACATCTTTCGTACAAAGTTCATGACTTTGTCATTCGTCATTCTGTTACATTTTCGCGTGTAAATAATCTGACATTGCTTTGACTTCATCGGCGTTACATTCTTTTAAAGTAAAGACACCGTAATCAAATGTAATTTTTAATTCATGTTCGTCCGATTTAATCTCTTTAATTTCATTAAACTGAATATTACGGTAATAAAATTGACCATCCATGTCCACGTTCAATATTAGTCTTTCATTTGTTGCCACATAAGCTGCGTCATAAATTTTTGTCATATCTTTAACAGTGTATGGCATTTTACCTAATACAGAAGTTTCAACACGCTCGGTAGGAAACAAATCATCAGGATTAATCTTATCTAATATCATGTCATAACCTCTCATTAAAAAATAGCTTACAAAAGTGAAGTGACATTAAGAAGCCCATCACTTAAACCTCTAAATCTACCAACGTGCCATCACCTTGAAATGAAGTGCCCGCTGTCTCATCTTAAAATCATTCAAAAATTTGCATAATCGTCAAAGAGACTCGGCTTGCAAAAACCTATATACAAAGACCTTCGCAAACCGTTCTACTCTTGCTAAAGTCTAGCCCCACCGTCCTTAACTGGACAAACTTAAGCTTCTATTTCAGCAATGATACTCGCTAATTGATCTTCCATGCCAAGTGCTTTCGCTACACCTGTACCATAGTTGACGTCTGCTTGATAGCAATGTTTAATGTGACGACGTTTCACTTCGTCTGTTGTGCCTTCCATTTCACTTGCTGTTGTTTTAAACATACGCTCTTGTTGCTCTGGTGATTGGAGACGGAACAATTTACCTGGTTGTTCGAAGTAATTGTCATCATCTTCTCTAAAGTCGTGCTCATAAGCCGTACCATTCAATTCTAAAGGTGCACGTTTGTATTCAGGTTGGCTTTCATGCGCACCGTAGCTGTTTGGATAGTAATGTGTTTGACCACCTTGGTTACCATCTAAGAAACGCATTGCACCATCACGGCTGAATGGACAGATGTTTTCTACACCTACACCTTTAGGTTGGTTCACTGGAATTTGCCAGTGGTTCACACCTAAACGATAGCGTTGTGCATCGCCGTATGAGAATAAACGACCTTGTAACATTTTGTCAGGTGAAAAATCAATACCCGGTACAATGTTTGTTGGTGCAAAAGCAGCTTGTTCGACATCCATGAAATAGTTTTCAGGGTTGCGGTTTAATTCGAATTCACCGACCTCAATTAATGGATATTCGCCTTTGTACCACACTTTTGTAAGGTCAAATGGATTATCTTTATGATTTCTTGCTTGTTCTTCAGTCATCACTTGGATATACATTTTCCATTTCGGGAAGTTGCCTTCTTCAATCGCATTGAACAAATCACGTTGTGAAGATTCACGGTCTTTAGCGATAATTTGTGCCGCTTCTTCATCTAATAAGTTTTCAATACCTTGTTGTGTTCTAAAGTGGAATTTCACCCAAACACGTTCATTTTGCGCATTGATCATGGCATAAGTATGTGAACCGAACCCGTGCATATGTCTGAATCCTTTAGGAATACCACGGTCAGTCATTAAAATTGTTACTTGGTGTAATGCTTCAGGTAATGATGTCCAGAAATCCCAGTTATTTTGAGCACTTCTCATGTTTGTACGAGGATCACGTTTAACAGCATGGTTTAAACTTGCGAATAATTTAGGGTCACGGAAGAAGAAAACAGGTGTATTATTCCCCACTAAATCCCAGTTTCCTTCCTCAGTGTAGAATTTTAAAGCAAAACCGCGAATATCACGTTCAGCATCAGCTGCGCCACGTTCCCCGGCGACTGTTGAAAAACGTGCAAACATTTCTGTCTGTTTCCCCACTTCTGAGAAAATTTTGGCACGTGTATATTGTGTGATGTCGTTCGTAACTGTAAATGTACCAAACGCACCAGAACCCTTCGCATGCATACGTCGTTCTGGAATGACTTCGCGGTCAAAGTGTGCCATTTGTTCTAAAAAGTACCAGTCTTGCATCAATAAAGGTCCTCTTGGTCCAGCAGTCATAGAATTCTCACGATCACCCACAGGATGACCGAATAAGCCCGTCAATTTCGATTCGTTGTTATTGCTCATGTTATTCACACCTCTAGTTTAGAATTATTTTAATCTAGTATAGCATTACTTTAAATTAATTACAAAGTAATTATACCCCAAATTAAAAACTATTTGTGACAATGCATTGATTCAAACATGAATTTTCAGTCTATGCTAATTAATAAAATAGGCTAAATATTTTCAATTATCCCTCTTAATCTTTATAGAAAATTACATCATAAAATGGCTTTAACCTTATTAAAAGTGACTTCAATGTTATAAAGATACCTCACTTTTGCCGAGGGCTATTTGAATATGAGCCAAGTGATGGCGCTCGTGCCAAGATAACTTTGCGATTGTTTCCCCTACTGAAATTTCACCTGTACCTTCTAATAAGAAAGTACGTGTTAAATCACTTTCTGATAACTGTCGGCCAATCGCTATAATACGTTTGTTAATCATTTCTAAAAGTTGTATAGAGATGTCTACAGGAAGTTGATAATCTGGTAACTGGACCCACACATCTTGCTGGAACTCTGCAATTTTCAGCTGATTATCTGTTAATGCCATTTTTAAACGATAATACATATTGATTTGTGAATCTGCGATATGATGGACAAGTTGTCTCACTGTATAGCTACCCTCACGATATGTTTGGTGATATTCTTTTTCGCTAAGGTTCCCAACAACTTCCTTTAAATTTTGTACATAACCTTCAATCTCATCTAACCATTGATGAATCGCCTTCAATGTGATTGATGTAGGTAGATTTAACTGACCAATTGGATATCTTACGTTCAAAACGACCCCTCCATCCATTTGTAGTTACTTTCATCATATCATTTCATCTTGAACTTATCATTTAAATACCAGCTCAACCCAAAACACTCAGTATCACGCGTAGTTTTAATTTTGAAACTGAGAAATATACGGAATACTTTTAATCAAACTTTGACCTTGACTATCTTTGACTTTAGGTGTATACTGTAACCATAAAGTTAAAGGCGCTTGCTTGATAAAGCTTCATGAAGTGCCTTTCTCAAATCATTATGAACAATACAAGGAGAGATGGACTATGGCATTTGAAATGAAACCTTTCAATAATTCTTTTTTCAATATGGAACCAAGTGACTTTTTTAAAGACTTTGGCCGTCATTTTTTCGACGACAATTTTGCACAAGCTGCCATTACGACTGACATTAAAGAATTAGATGATGCCTACATCGTTGAAGCTGAACTTCCTGGTATGGACAAAGAAAATATTCGCGTGCAATTTGAAAACAATATTTTAACAATTGCTGCACAAAATACAGTTGAAAATAACAACGAAGATGAGGAAGGACGCATCATCCATAAAGAACGAAGCTATCGCAATGTTCAACGTCAATTTAGTTTTGATCATGTGGATGCTACTCAAATTAAAGCAGCTTATCAAAATGGCATGCTTAATGTAAGACTTCCTAAAGATATGCGTAATGATCAAACTGATAAAAATATTCCTATAGACTAAAGCTATTTTAAATAAAGTGTTCTTCGGGTTGGGCTAGACCATCAATTTTTTGTCTTCCCATCCCAAATAGGCGACTGACTTTTTCTACTCTAAAGATAATCGTAGAAGAGGACCAGCCGCCTATTTTTATTTTTCCACCGAAAATACATTTAAGAATTCGGTTTTAATATTGTTTTGACCTAATAATAATAAGATCATACATTATCAGTTTTTTATCAGATCTTTTCTATCAAAAACGCTTGAAATATCCCCGTAAACCTTGAATCATTCATGTTTATGTGACATATTTTTATTTTAAAAACTTTTATTAAAACAACTCCATAACTTATTTAGATAAAACAATGCAAGTATTTTGCTCAATTATTAAATAATTATTAACGATTATTAAATATACTCAGTAATGTAATATTTACCATATAACTGTGTTATATTGTGTATATAAATTTAAAGGAGTTGCATAATATGAAGAAATTATTAGTTTCAACTTTAGCAGTTGGTATTTTATCTACAGGAGCAGTTGCTTTAAGCCAAAATGCACACGCAAGTGTCATCGCTCAAAACGGTATTATTTTACATGACGATTCAAGATTATTAGAACATGAACTCACATATATCGATGTCTTAGTAGATGAAAACGCAAATCCTCAAACAAAACAACGTGTAAAAGATTACTTTGACAAACAAGGTTTACACAGCGTTCAAGAAATCATCCTAAAAGCAAAATCTCAAGGATTAGACACATCTAAATACGATCACTTACTTAAATAATAATATATAACCTAACGCTTTAGGGGACAGGATTGTCGTACATTTAAATACGTCGTCCTGCCCCTTTTTTGCTGTTTAAAAATTATGCTTAATCTAGCCCCGCAATGCTACTATCCATTTTTAATAATTATCGAAAATAAGCATTTCTCCCCTTTATTGAAGCGCAACTTAAATAAATCTCATTTTTTATTTCCGACAATTCATTATTTTTTATATAATTTTGAATTTATTATTTACAACCATTGTTTTCCGCAAAAAATAGGAATATAATAAAGGTGTAAATATTATAGAAGAAGGTGCTTAAGATGAAAGCAGCAGTTTGGTACGGACAAAAAGATGTACGTGTTGAGGAACGCGAACTTCGACCATTAGGTGCTAACGAAGTCCGAGTTCAAGTCAATTGGGCAGGTATTTGTGGTACAGATTTACACGAATACTTAGAGGGGCCTATCTTTATTTCGACTGATCAACCCGATCCATTCCTAGGACAAACTGCCCCTGTAACATTGGGACATGAATTTGCTGGCGTTATTTACGAATTGGGTTCAGACGTGAAAGATTTTGAAGTTGGCGAACGTGTTGTCGTTAACCCTACCGTTTCAAAACACGAAAAAGAAGAAAACGTTGATTTGTATGATGGATACAGTTTTGTTGGCTTAGGTTCTGACGGTGGTTTTGCAAGATATACCAATGTTCCTGCAGAAAACATTTACCGCTTGCCTGACAATGTCTCAGATGAAGAAGGTGCTCTTGTAGAACCAACAGCTGTCGCAGTACAAGCCGTTAAAGAAAGTGGCCTTCTCTTCGGAGATACGGTTGCCATTATTGGTGCGGGCCCTATCGGATTACTAAACGTTATTGCGGCTAAAGCAGCTGGGGCAAGCCAAATCTTTGTCTTCGATTTATCTGAAGAACGTTTAGCTAAAGCGAGAGAAGTTGGCGCAACGCATGCCGTTAATTCCGGTAAAGAAAATGTAGAAGATTACATTGCTGAACATACTGAAAATGGTGTAGATGTTACATTTGAAGTTGCAGGTGTGGCACAAACATTGAAAGATTCAATCAATATTACAAAAACCACGTGGTACTGTCGTTATCGTTTCTATTTTTGGTAGACCGATTGAATGGCATCCAATGCAATTAACAAATACTGGTGTGAAACTAACATCAACAATTGCATATACACCAACGACTTTCCAACAAACTATTGATTTAATGGCTGAAGGCAACTTAAATGTAAAAGGTGTGGTCACTGACCATATCCAACTTGAAGATATCGTTGAAAGAGGATTTAAACAATTAGTCAGCGATAAATCTCAAGCTAAAATTTTAGTCAATATTGCGCAATCATAAGCAAAAAAAATATTAGATGAAAGAAAAAGCTAGAAGCGTGTCTATCACGTTTTTAGCTTTTTCTTTATTTGCAGACTTTTGTAAGCATTAAATACACTTTTCTCCGTTAAAAATAAACGCATTCTAACCTTCTTTGACTACTTAGTAAAAAAGATTTAAGCGTTTACGATTCAAATACCTCACATCAAAAAGAATGGCTACAATCTTTGTTGGAGCAGAAAATTTGTAAGCGGACACCCATCTCATTTATAATTAATCTCGTCTAAGACAAACAATGATACGTACGGAGGGAGAGCATGGCCAAACGTAGTGACGCGATTAAAAATGAACAACTGATTATGAAAACCGCACAAACACTCTTTAACAATAATGAAGTCGAAAAGGTCAGCATGAAAAAAATAGCAGAAACAGCTCAAATTGGTACCGGCACACTTTATCGTCATTTTTCCGATAAATCCGAGATTTGTCATGCCTTACTTGAACATCACATTGAAGCGATGTTCGAAAAAATTGAGCAACAAAAGCAACGTGTTTCAGACCAACAAGAAGTACTTCGTTTTATTTTTTTAACGTTAATTCAACTGATGGAAGATCACGTCGACTTACTCAAAGAAATAGAACGCAAAGATAAGCAAAATCGTGTCATGATGCAAACACCTTTTTATTTAAAGCTGAAAGATGAAGCAGTGGCCTGTATCACACAATTAAACATTGTATCGGATCCTGATTTTCATGCCGATTTATTATTGAATTCATTTTCTGCAGATGTCTTTGAATATCAGCATTATGTTAAAAAGATTCCTTCAGAACAATTTGTTGACCGCGTCTTGAAAATTTTTGTTCGTGGTGTTCAGTCTTAATTTATGCAACATTTTGAAGGATCATCAATATCATAGAGGTGCAATGGTGTAATGCGCCATAAGTTCAATTTAGGGATTCAAAACAACAACATGAAACAGCATTCAGCACGGAAGTCTCCCCTTTGATTTCCGTGTTCTTTTTATGGTATAGGGCGTCAAATCTTAAATAGAAAAAGGAGAAACAATGATGAAAGAAAAACGTATATCACGTATATTCATCTTAATTATGGCCGGACTATCTGCATTTGGTCCGCTTTCAATTGATATGTATTTACCTGCATTACCTGAAGTCAAATCGATGTTGAATACCACTACGGCCCATGTACAACTCACACTCACATTTTTTATGGTAGGCCTTGCAGTAGGAAATGTTGTACTGGGGACACTTTCGGATAATACAGGACGTAAAAAACCTTTAACAACTAGCTTAATCGTTTATATTTTATCTTCAGTAGCAATCGCACTTACACCTAACATTACACTGCTTATCATTTTCCGATTTATTCAAGGTGTCTCTGGAGGTGCGGGTATCGTTTTAGCAAGGGCAATTGCGACAGATTTATATAAAGGAAAAGCACTCACACAATTTTTAGCTATGCTCATGCTTGTCAATGGTGCTGCACCTGTTTTAGCGCCTATGTTTGGTGGCGCAATCTTGAGCTTTGGTGATTTTAGAATACTTTTTTGGATACTTGCTATTTTGGCATTACTGATGCTGCTAGGTGCCCACTTCAAAATTGATGAAACGCTACCGCCCGAGCTACGTCGTCAAGGTAACTTCAAAAGTGTCATAGCTGACTTTAAATTGCTGTTAACGCGCCGTTCATTTGTTGTTCCGATGTTAATTCAAGGGTTTACTTTTGCCATGTTTTTCGGTTATTTAGCTGCTTCTCCATTTATTATGCAAAATATTTATCATCTCACTGCCCAACAATATAGCTATATTTTTGCTTTGACAGGTATTGGGTTAATTGGGACAGCACAATTAACAGGCCGATTAGTCGAGCATATCAATCAGCACACACTGTTTCGCATTTATTCAATGATTCAATTAATTGGAACTGGTATTGCAATTGTTGCACTTCTTAATCATCTTAGCCTATGGATTTTGTTGCCAGCATTCTTACTTATAGTTGCCCCTGTGGCAGGTATTGGAACTTTAGGCTTTGCAATTGCGATGGAAGGTCAACAAAAAGGCATTGGGAGTGCATCAAGTTTGGTTGGACTCATGCAATATTTTATCGGCGCGATTGCCACACCGCTTGTTGGCTTACAAGGCGAACATAGCTTTATCCCTTATATCATTGTTATCACAATTACAATGAGCTTAATCGTCATCTTTCAGCTTTATCAGTTTTTTATTGTGGAAAGAAAATACACACCATCTCAATCATAAAAAAAGAAGCGCTAAGACGATTTTCTATTCACAATCATCTTAGCGCTATTTATTTTGGGATTCATTTTCGTCTCCATATTTATGCTAAATATGCTTTTCGCTAACGACAGTCATTTGTTGTCGATTGTGATCGCCACTTTCAACTTCATCGACAATTGCAAGTGCCATATCAGGATAGCTTAAATAACTTTCGCCATCTGAATTATATAACATGACATCTCCACCGATACGATATCGACCTGTACGTGGCCCTTCTGGATCATAAAATGCTGATGGGCTCACAAATGTCCAATTTAAATTCGAAGTTGCTTGTAAATCCTCTAAATTTTTAGCTTGTCCTATCGCGATTTCATATGCAAAATCTGGAACAGTGCCTGCTGAAAAGCCATTTTGCTTACGTGAGGTATCCACATATAAACTGCCTGCACCCCCTAATACGACTAAACGTGTTTCTGTTCCACTCAAAGCTTCAATGAGTACACATCCTGCATCAATATGCGGCTGTGTTTGTCCAATCGGCGTGCCAAACGCATTGACCACAACATCAAACACGGATAAATCCTTAGTCGTCAAATCAAAAATATCTTTCTCCAATACTTTTACTTCAGATTGCTCTAATTTAGATGCATCTCTAACGATTGCCGTGACATCTAATCCTCTTTTTAGCGCTTCATCTGTAATCAAACGACCTGACTTGCCTGTTGCACCGATAATTCCGACCTTCATTTTGAAGACCTCCTTATTTCTTATTACACTTTGAATCGTGTCCATTATAGGTACAGATTATAAAAAAATGCAAACATTGTTGGCTCTCAGCTAAAGGAAACTCTCTTTGGAATATTCAATATCCATTCCACATCCAAAGTAATTTATTCAATTTTCACCCTTAACAAAAACTTTACATTTAAGGAAAAATACCGTCATATCAGTTATGATAAGACACTTTTTTTGATGGATAGGCAAAAAATATTACGAATTCGAGATTTTATTGTTGATATATTTTTTATACTTGTTATAATGAGATTATGAATTCGATAAAGAAAGGGAAGTATTAAATATGACTCAATTACTTTACATTACAGCACATCCATTAAATGAACTTGTATCATCATCTATGGCAGCAGGGAAAGCATTCAAAGAAGCTTACGAACAAGCACACCCTGAAGATGAAGTAGTACACATCGACTTGTTTAAAGAAGATATTCCTCAAATTGATGCAGATGTTTTCTCTGGTTGGGGTAAATTACAAAATGGCGAACAATTAACTGAAGACGAAAGTCGTAAAGTAAATCGCTTAAATGAAATTGTAGAAACATTTATCAACGCAGATAAATATGTTTTTGTTTCTCCAATGTGGAATTTATCTATTCCTCCTGTACTTAAAGCATATTTAGATGCCGTTTCTGTTGCTGGTAAAACATTTAAATACACTTCAGAAGGTCCAGTAGGCTTATTAACTGACAAAAAAGCGTTGCACATTCAAGCACGTGGCGGCTACTATTCTGAAGGTCCTGGTGCAGAATTAGAACTTGGTGACCGATATGTAAGAACAATGATGGGCTTCTATGGCGTGCCTTCTTATGAAACAGTAATCATCGAAGGTCACAACGCTGAACCAGAACGTAGCGAAGAAATCAAAAACGCTGCAATCCAAAAAGCACAAGAAGTTGCTAAAACATTCTAATTAATATGAAACGACCTGATTCACCTCACCCTTTTAGCTCGAAATCTTTCGGCTAAAAGGGATTTTTTTATGATTTAAAACATAAAATTTTTAATAATTGATTCAGAATCCCTTTTTGAAAGTAACATATTTCTTAACTTTTCATTAAACACAACTCAAATAAATGAATTTTTATATACACTTGTGTTATATTGCAAACAAGAGGATAGAATGTTATTAATTTAGTTATTTTAAAAACTCCCATAGTTATTCCATTCTTTTTATACTTAAACCTATACCACTTCAATATTTAATAGCATCACTATTCCCATATCATTGTAAGTTAATATAAAGGAGTTATGAAAAATGAAAATGAAATATTTACTCGGTTCAACAGCTTTATTATCGACGTTAGTCCTCGCGGGACAACCTGGTTCAGCAGAGGCATCAACTACAGAGGCTTCATCACAAAACAATCAAGCAGCACATGTGATCGACCCTGGTTTTGTTCAACCGACGAATGATGAATTGAAAGAAGGTTACTTAGCTGAAAATGATCATGGCTTTGTTCAACCAACAAACGATGAAATCTATCAAGCCTACACACCTGAAAATGATCATGGTTTCGTTCAACCGACGAATGACGAGTTGAAAAAAGGTTATTTAGCTGAAAATGATCACGGCTTTGTTCAACCAACAAACGATGAAATCTATCAAGCCTATACACCTGAAAACGATTATGGTTTCGTTCAACCGACAAACGATGAGTTGAAAAAGGGCTATTTAGCTGAAAATGATCACGGTTTTGTTCAACCGACGAATTATAGCACTAACAAGGACTACACACCTGAAAATGATCATGGTTTCGTTCAACCAACAAATGACGAGTTGAAAAAAGGTTATTTAGCTGAAAATGATCGTGGTTTTGTCCAACCAACTAAAGACGAAATGAAGCAAGACTATTCTCCAGCAAACGATCGTGGTTTCGTTCAACCAACTAAAGCAGACATGGCTATGGGCATGAACAAATCTCAAGGTCAAAAAGTATTACCAGCAACAGGTGAAACGGCTTCTGCTACACCTGCAATCATTGGTGGCGTTTTATTCGCTTTAGGTAGCGGTTTACTTCTTCTTAAACGTCGTACAACTAAATAAAAGTCAAGCATAATAAAATACGCTAAAAAGATGCGCGATAAGTATGAATCTTACTACTTAAGCGCATCTTTTATTTTCGTTCTCAATTGTTTAAAATATACTTAAAGTATTTTTATTTTTGCCTTATGGTATGATTCAAATCATTCAAGTATCATGGGACATCATTATCTAATGAAAGAGATTAAAATGAAAAAAAGAATACTCACTTTCCTATTTTTTATTTCTTATATGATTTTTGTTTATATCGTGCTCTTTGTTCTTTTGCCAGCACTCCATATTACTGCTCATTGGCAAATACAAGTTGCCACAGTATTACTCTTTTTTTAGGCCTCTTTTTAGGTATTAGGATAAGACGTCGATTTTTAGAATAATATGGTGTATCAGTATCAATAGTGTTATAGATGGTATGCGTCACTTTGAGTCAGAAAAGTACCTTTAAAAAATCAAGAACAGCGGCTATCTATTGCGTTTCCTATTTTTCCTTTGAGCCATCCAATGTCGTAATTTGTTTCGGCTGCTGTTCTAAAAAAGTGACATAGTGTTCAAGATGAATACGGTCATCAACAAAAATAATACGTCCACCTTGACGCGTCCCTACTGCCTTGATTTGATGAATCCGATGATAGCCTGTTCGACGTGTCGCAAAATATCCCGTTGTATAGTTCAAATCATCGGATACGCAGAGTTCCCCTTTGACATAGGGCGAAGCAGTCGTACAACTTGCAATAGCCAGTGCATCTTTGACTCGAGCCGTGTAGGTTTGAGGTCCTTGGTCATCAAAGCAAAATTGTGTGACACGTATACCTCTGTCACCACTTCGATCTAGTCGTTCTCCCGTTTGTGCACTTAAAATCAACGCCCCCGAATATTGAATCGAATTAAAAATGTATGCCATCCCTTTATTTAACGCCTCTTGTGTAATACCATTTTCATTGCATAATTGCGCAATCTTATCATTTGGACGATCGATGATTGATAATGCCGGTAGACGCATTAATGGTTGAGTCACTTTTTCAATTTTTAAATTTAAAAAATCCGCTTCTCCATTTTCATGATGAAATCCCTTTTCAAAAAATGTTTGAATCACATCAACAATCTGCTCTTTTTCACAAATCGTTTCTGCACCGCTTGTATGTTGCTCATTTTGATTGGCTCTCATTTTTACACTGTACATGTTCGGCCTCCTTCACTGAATTTGTTCCATGACTTCAAAAAGTCGCTCAATGTCATGTTTATCATGTAACCAAGAAAGTGAAATGCGTAAAATGGGCTGTTGGACTGTTGGATATCGAAAGAGGCTTAATAATATGCCCTGTGCGTTCAATTGTTCTTGTGCCTTTGCAGCCTTTGTATTATCAGTAAATGGGATTTGTTTAATTGGAGACAAAGCCATCTCTGGATAGCGTTTTTGCGTATATTCAGCATGTAATTCATTAAAACTTTGACTTAACTGTTGTATCTTTTGACTTCGCTCTGTATCTTTCAACATCAAGCTAAGATTGTTTTGAATGCGATATAAATTAAAGAGTGGCAGTGCACTTGAATAAATGAGTGCCCGTGCAGTGTTAATCAATACTGTTTTAAACAATGCGGAACATAATATCGCGCCTCCATGTGCACCTACTGCTTTCGATAAACTGGTCGTTAAAATATCAATATCTTCATAATATGAATGCAACCTTAATCCAAATGCATGGGCGTCATCTACAAAAAGCCATGTATTCGGATAGTGCTTTTTTAGTTGAACAAGCTGTTGTAAATCCGCAAGTCCACCGTTCGTTGAAAACACACTGTCTGTCACAATGATTTTGGTCTTTGATTTTGGATATTGTGCCAACAAATTTTCCAAATGTTGCACATCTCGATGTCGATAGATTTCTTTATCCATACGACTTAAGCGAATACCATCAATCAAACTCGCATGGTTCTCTGCATCAGAAAACACAACAACAGATTCATCTTGAAAAGCTTGAAATACAGCTAAATTGGCATCATAACCACTATTCGTTATAAGCGCTGCTTCAAAACCAAAATATTGGCTCATTGTCGTTTCGATTACTTCATATATTTCAGCGTTGCCACTGACCCATCTTGAACTCGCCAAATTTTCAATGGCAGCTAAATGTTTTTCATCTGTAACATTGAGAGAGAAGGGCGCTTGACCTAAGCCTAAATAATCATTGGAAGTAAAATTGAGTAACTTTTGTCCGTTCATTGTCAGCCATTTTCCTTCTAACCGTTCAACGGGTTTGAGTGCTCTAAAATGACCTTGTGCCTTAATTTTGGCTAGCTTTTGTTCTAAGTTCATCGAGAGGCGCCTCCCTCCGATTCAACACGATACTGATTTAAAAGCACTTTTTTGAAAATGCGCACCATTTTTTTAATCTCTTTGTTCGACATACTTAAAACGGGCACAAATGTAATGACATTTTCTAAATTTCGAATCATCAGCCCTTCTTGTTTACACTGATCAATGATGGCTTCTACACTTTCTATTGCTAACGGCGTCTTTTGTTCTTTATTTGCGACGAGTTCTACACCATACATCAAACCTCTGCCTCGAATATCTCCTACATAAGGATGCGTCGATAACGTATGTAACTGTTGTGCAAGCGTTTGTGACGTTTTTTGAATTTGCGATATGAGATGACGCTTTTTAAATAATTTAATATTTTCTAATGCTACGGCACATACGACTTGGTTTCCTGTATACGTATGACCGTGAAAAAATGTCTTTTCAGCATGCGTATGACTTAAAAAGGCATCATATATTTCTTGTGACGTTAACGTTGCAGCAAGCGGAACATAGCCTCCTGTGATGGCTTTGCCTAAGCACATCAAATCAGGTTGCACATCTTCATGCTCACATGCAAACATCTTGCCAGTACGACCAAAACCAACTGCCACTTCGTCAACAATTAGTAACACATCATACTTTCTACATAATTGTTCCACAGCTTTCAAAAAGCCTTTAGGATGCACAAATAAGCCTGTTGCACCTTGAATTAATGGCTCAATAACAAACCCCACAATTTCATCACCGCGCGTTTGTAATAGCTTTTCGATTTGGTCGAGTATGCGCGCTGTCATCGCCGCTTCTGATTCAGCATCACTATGATAAAAAGAGGGACATGGTACTTGGATATTTTCAAAGATTAAGTCATTAAAAATGCGATGAAATGTATCAATTCCACCAACACTCACCGATCCAATCGTATCGCCATGATAAGCTTGATGTAAGGTCAGAAATTTATTTTTCTTCGCATACTTTTCAGGGTCTTTATTTTTCCAATATTGATATGCAATTTTAATAGCGATTTCAACAGCTGCACTCCCTGTATCTGAATAGAACACTTTTTTCAACCGTTCAGGTGTGATTTGGACTAACTTTTCCGCAAGCTTGATGGAAGGAATATTGGATGAACCTAAAAGGGTTGAGTGCGCAATGGACTTTAACTGCTTTTGAATTGCGCGATTTAACTGCTGATTTTGATGGCCATGTACATTAACCCATAGAGAAGCATAACCATCTAAATAACGACGTCCTTTTGTATCATATAAATAACTTCCCTTGCCGCTTTCGATAATAATGGGTTCTTTTTCAGCATACACCCCCATCTGCGTAAAAGGGTGCCATACATACTCTAAATCTTTTTGAACTAATGCCTTATGTTTCATCATTAACCGCTCCTTTAATTTTTGATAAGAAAGATTCTGAAAAGTCTAATGCTGTTCCATTTTCTGGGAACACTTCAAGTGATTGACCTGTTATTTTTTCTATCGTTTCTAAATTATCTTGTTCTAATGGACGATGTTGATAGCGATTGAGCATAAATAACGTCGGTGGTAAGGTCATCGACTGGATAAAATGATGATGAACGACAGCATCACTAATGGCACCTAATTGCGCAGGTAAAATCGTCAGAACTAAATCTGCTGTTTCACGAATCAAATCTGTCGTCATATAAAATTCAGTTTCTCCTTCGTATATCGGAACAGCAATACCACCTGCGCCTTCAATAATGACAATATCAAACTGTGCGTCTAACGTTTGGATACGATTAATAACGGATTGAAGATCAAAATGCTGTTGCGGCTCACGCTTAAAAGCTAAATGTGGAGAAACCGGATCTTTAAATGTATAAAGTGACGTTCTTTCATAACTCAAACCACAGTCCCTTTTGTAACTTTCTAAGTCGGGATAAGTGCCATCAGCTAGCATCTCAGTCTGAAAGGGCTTGAAGATTGTCGTACGCCACCCCTGTCGCTGTAAAAAATGAAATAAATGCTTTGTCACATATGTTTTTCCAATATCTGTGGCTGTTCCAGTCACAAAAAGTTTCAAATTCATTCACCTCTTTAAAAAATCTTTACAAACCATATCTTAATCATTCCACTTTTAATTGTAAACTTATTATATATTTTAGTTTACAATTAAGCACTTTTCCTTTTATAAAGGTATAAAAAAAGACAGGACAGAAATCGATTTGATTTCATTGTCCCGCCTAGATAATGTGCAAATTGAACAAGTGTTTGCACAGCCACTTAAAGACAACTATTCTAATGTTTTACCTCATGACGTCTATACAGACGACTCAATTGGAATCACTGTGCCTTCGATCTATTGCACTCATGAGTTAAAAGAAAAATGTAACGAAAATGTAGGCACTCAATCCAACGAGTGCACAATAAAGGAGTGCAGGTCCTAACGTTTTACGAATGACGCCGCCTTCTTTACCTGCCATATTGACCACCGCACATACCGCCACAACGTTATGGACACAGATCATGTTCCCTGCTGCACCACCAATGACTTGTGCGGCTAAAACGGTATAGAGATCTGCACCAATCGTATGCGCAATATTGGCTTGAACTGGCGCAAAAGTCAGTGTCGAAACGGTTGCACTTCCTGTGATGAATGATCCCAGTGCGCCTAAAAACGGAGCAACAAAGAGCCACATATCACCAAACGTATGCGCCATACCATTCGCTATGTATTCCGGCATACTAATCAATTCTTTCGTATTTAAGCCTGAGTTACTAAAGACATGGACCATTGCCAAAGTTGCGACAAGTGTAATCCCTGTTGTGCGAATCGTTTTGGCAGAATCTTTACACGCCTTCCCTAAGTTTTTAAATGATTTACGTTGAATAATCACCGCAAAGATTGCTGCTATAAATAAAATAGTTCCTGGTGAATACAATAATTGCCAACTAGACGAGATTGTATCGTAACCTAAAATATGGTTCCATGATAAATCGAGCGTCTTCGTTGTAAAAGCTTTAATGGGTTCTACAATACGTGTTAAGAGTAATAAAGCGACCACAATTAAGTACGGTGACCATGCTGAAAACAAATTCATTTCATGTGGTTGAGATAAATCTGCTTCGATATGATCCTCCACTAATGCGTCTTTCCATTCATTTTTAGGTACGAACCAACCTTTTTTAGTCATAAGTACTGCGACAACTAAAGCAGTTAATGAACCTAAAATCGATACAAATTCTGGACCGATTAAAGTTGCATATCCCCATGCAGAAACAGCGTAAGCTACCCCTACAATTAACGTCCAAGGTACCATTTCTAAAATCGCCTTTAACTTATGAGATTGACCAAAAAAGATAACCATTGTCGCTACAATCATCAATGGAATAAAGACACCACTTAATAAATCGATCAGTGTAATGTGAATCGCAGTTTGTGAAAACAATGTATCATCCGCATTTTTAAGTGTACTTAAACCGACTAATATTGGCGTCCCTACTGCACCAAATGAAACGGAAATACTATCCGCAATCAATGCCGTTGTGACACTGACAATAGGTCTAAAGCCTAAAGCCACCATTAAAGGCGCCGTCACCATTGCAGGTGTCCCAAATCCTGATGCCCCTTCAATGAGTGAACCAAATAAAAAGGCAACGATAATCACTTGAATACGCATATCACTTGAGATGCTTTGAAAACTCGCATTAATACGTGCGACAGCGTTTGTTTCTCTTAATGTATTTAATAAAGTTAATGCACCGAATAAAATTAATATAATCGTTAATGTTTTATGTGTCCCTTGTAATAGAGAAGCACCAATGACACCTGCATCGATTCCCCATACAAAGAACCCTAATACAGTGACAACTATGTCACTAATCGTCATCCCCACAAGTGCAGACATACGTAATAATACCAAACATATAAATGGCGCAATAACAGCACTTAACGCCACAATCATTAATAAGGTATTCATTTTTGGATCCCCCTCATATCTCTTTCTCCTTAAATAGACATCTAATGACTAGATGACTATATCGATAGAATTGTAAGCGTTTTTATACTATATTGCAAACAAATTTTTAAGCTTAAATAAAAGTATTGTTCACTCATTTTACTTTTTTACTATTTTAAATAAACTTTTAATTCATTTTTTCACAAATACATCTTTTAAAAATCACTTGTCAGCAATCCGCATTGCACCCTCTTTTTTGTGATTGTTACACTCATTCCTAATATTTTTAACTGTGTCCAACCTTATTTCTCTACACTATATTTAGAATATCGCATTGGAACGACCGTTTTTATCTGACGTTTCATCTTACCTCTCAATGTTAACTTCCTTCTCTTTTCACTCATCCGTGTTCTGTGTATTACTTTTCTACACTAATATTTAGTGCACCGAAAAAAATTTAAAAATTAGACAAATTTTTAATCTTATTTGGGTTGATCTGGTTTTCAATTTGACAAATCATCATCGAAATCGAGCATCCTTATCGTAGCGCAGGTTCACTCTATAAATGGTATTTGATTTAATAGAGATTGATTAATTTTATTATTAAAATATACAATAAATTATATTTAAGCTGATACAATTAAAAGTTGAAAATTTTCTGAAAATATGCCAGAATGAAGGCAAATCTATGAAGAGGTGATTCCATAATGAAAGCCCTTGTATATCGTGGACCCGGCCAAAAAGAATGGATTGAAGTTGAAAAACCAACACTGCAGAAGCCAACGGATGTTATTGTTAAGATTTTAAAAACAACGATTTGTGGAACAGATTTACACATTTTAAAAGGTGATGTCCCAGCGGTGACTGATGGTCGGATTTTAGGCCATGAAGGTGTCGGTGTTGTGGAAGAAGTAGGTACCTCTGTGACACAATTTAAAAAAGGAGATAAAGTTATTATTTCAGCTGTGACTGCATGTGGTTCTTGTTACTATTGTAAAAAGCAACTTTATGCACACTGTGAAGATGGCGGTTGGATTTTAGGCCACTTGATTGACGGTACACAAGCGGAATATGTTCGTATTCCACATGCTGATAACAGTTTACATCGTGTACCAGATGGTGTAAGTGAGGAAGCTTTAGTTATGTTAAGTGACATTTTGCCAACAAGTTTTGAAATTGGCACTTTAAGCGCTAATGTCAACCCAGGTGACACGGTTGCTATCGTCGGTGCAGGTCCGATTGGTTTATCAGCCGTTCTTACAGCGCAATTTTATTCTCCAGCAGAAATCATTATGATTGATTTAGATGACAATCGTCTGCAAGCTGCCAAAGATTTAGGTGCAACACAATTAATCAACAGCACAAAAGAAAATGTGATGGAAAAAATCAAAGCGGTAACTGAAGGCCGTGGCGTCGATGTCGCAATGGAAGCAGTAGGTATTCCAGCCACTTTTGAGCTTTGCCAAGAGATTATTAGTCCAGGCGGTCGCATCGCTAACATTGGTGTACACGGTACAAAAGTCGACCTTAACCTAGAAGAGCTGTGGATCAAAAATATTTCTATTACTACAGGTCTTGTCAGTGCCTATTCAACACCTTTATTATTAAAAACTGTAGAGTCAGGTAAAGTCCAACCTGAAAAGCTCATCACACATCGCTTCAAACTTGATGAAATGTTAAAAGCTTATGATGTATTCAGCAATGCTGCCAAAGAAGGCACATTAAAGGTCATCCTTTCTAGTCATTAAGCTATTGCATCATAAATTGAACTTTTATTGAATCATTTATATAGTAAGCATTTTTTAGGGCTAGGATGCCAACGCGTCCTAGCCCTATTTATTATGCTATTTTAGAGTGACTTCAGTGTCCGGTCAGTCCCCCGGCACACTTCCCCCTATTCACGATAAAAGCGACTCACTTTCCATAAATAACCAAATACATTGTATCCAAAAAGGATAATCAAAACAATGATACCCGGTGCTTGATTATAATTTCCAACAATTGAAATCCACACTAAAATTAATATGCCTAGGAATAGTAAAGAAATATTAAAGTGATACACTTTAAACATCGATACAATGGTAATGTGACGTTCACCTTCATCCATTATCTGCATACTTTTTTCAACATAATTCGCTTCACCTAACTTCGGCATTCTAGCGTCAAAACGGTTTTGAAACACCCCGAGCATCACCGCTGGCACTGATACAAGCAAAAAGGGAATCATCCCTATAAGTAAACCCTCACTATCAGCACCTCCAATTACTAAAAGTAATAAACTGATAAAACTTAATACATATTGTCCATACACAATGACTGATGCAGTGAGAAACTTAATATTTGCTTTTCTTTCTATCTGGTCGGTCTGTTCCCCACCCATATGACTAGAAAATTGTTTTTTATAGCGGATCGCTTCATGTTGTACTTTGGCCAGAATAAGCGTCAATAGCAAAAATAAGTGCTGAAAAAATGAGGGTCATCCACATGATAAATGAGGGCGTTGCGAATTGATTGGTATTCATCCATCTTTTAAAATCAATCCAGTCACTTGATATTCCCATTATCCCTCCTATAACCGCTCCTAAAAGGATTAATAATATATATCGCTTCACTTTCATCATTTTTCCTCCTCGATAATAAATACATCTTCGACACGTTCTTTAAATACACGGGAGATTTTAACTGCTGTCAAAATCGAGGGTGTAAATTCATTCCGCTCTATTAAAGAAACGGTTTGTCTTGAGATACCTGCCTGTTTTGCTAATTGTGTTTGGTTATAGCCATCTCTTGCTCTTAATTCTTTTAATCTATTTCTCATCGTCCCTCGCTCCTCTTTTAAATATACATTATCATTGTCAAAATGACAAATATAATAGTCACAAAACTTTTTTAATATCTTGCAGTATCTTTTAGAAATACAGTTATATAGCAATATTATTCTTTTAAATATTTTGTTATGAAACATTTTGTAAGCAATCTTATCAAGGCTTCAATAAAATATTCGAACATTCAGATGATTTTGATTATATTTTCATTTTAAATTTATTGTATTTTTAATTGACATTGCACAACTTTGCGATTACTATTTACGTGAATTAATTCACATGTTCTATAGCTATAGACACTTTATAACGTAATTTTTAATATAAACATGATATTTATTTATCATTTTAATCAA
The DNA here is from genome assembly GCF_900458895.1 of Staphylococcus schleiferi. NCBI lineage: Bacteria > Bacillati > Bacillota > Bacilli > Caryophanales > Staphylococcaceae > Staphylococcus > Staphylococcus schleiferi. The sequence continues at coordinate 235,356 of NZ_LR962863.1, read as the reverse complement.
AATTCAGTTTCAATTTTATCACTAGGAGTGGTTTGCATGAAAATTGGTATTGTCAAAGAATTAAAAGCTGGCGAAGGTCGTGTCGGCTGTACACCTGAAAATGCTCAAATTCTTAAAGAACAAGGACATGAAGTCTATGTTGAGTATGATGCAGGCGCAGGTTCTGGTTTTACAAATGAAGCTTATGAAGCTGCAGGTGCAATACTTGCTTCACATGAAAAATGTTGGGAAGCTGATTTAATTATTAAAGTTAAAGAGCCTCATGAAAAAGAATTCCAATATTTCAAAAAAGGACAAGTCATTTGGGGTTTTCAACACCTTGCATCATCTAAAAAAACAGTTGAAATGATGCAAGACGCAGGTGTTACTGCGATTGATGGAGAAACCATTGAACAAGATGGAAAAGCCATTTTATTAGAACCTATGAGCGCAATTGCAGGTCGTCGTTCGATGTTAATGGGGGCTTATTATTTAGAAGCACAACACCAAGGTGAAGGTATTTTAATTTCTGGAATTGATGCCATTTCAGGTATTCCTGCGGGTAAAGTCGTTATCTTTGGTGGAGGCTCTGCGGGATTAAATGCAGCGACAATTGCTTTAGGTCTACAAGCTGAAGTTGTCATTATTGAATTAAAAGATGAACGTATCGCTTGGCTTGAATCACACTTCAAAAACGATAACGTCACTGTCGTGAAATCTAATGAAGCAAACTTAGCTCGTGAAATCCAAACAGCTGATGTCTTTATTTCAACAATTTTAATCCCAGGCTCAAAACCACCTAAACTTGTCACTAGAGACATGGTACGTCGTATGAAAAAAGGCTCTGTTCTTGTTGATATTGCCATTGATCAAGGGGGTACCGTGGAAGGCATTCGTCCAACAACAATTGGTGATCCAATATATGTTGAAGATGGTGTCATTCACTATGCTGTACCTAACCAACCTGGCGCTGTCCCTCGTACCTCAACAATGGTGTTAGCAGCTGGTAACATTGATTTCTTATCTGAAATTAGCAATAAAGGCATTGAACAAGCAATTAAAGAAAATCCTGTTTTAGCATCCGGCGTCAACATTTATCAAGGCCACATTACAAATCAAGGCTTGGCCGAATCACATGATATGCCGTATGAAAAATTAGAAGATCTCATCTAGCGCGTCCATTATAAATTTGAAAAGAGGTTGATGATTATGGCAACAAATGCTGTCATGATACAAACTGAGAAATACTGTAATATTCAAGACGTTAAAGAAGCAAAAATGAAAATCCAAGATTACGTTCGTGAAACACCCCTCATCAAATCAATGTTTCTAAGTAACAATATTACAGGTGGCAACGTTTTTTTAAAACTTGAGAATATGCAATACACCGGCTCGTTCAAATTTAGAGGTGCCCTTAATAAAATCTTGCATTTAACAGATGAACAAAAAGCGAAAGGTATTATTACGGCTTCTGCCGGCAATCACGCACAAGGCCTTGCGCTCACTGGGCAACTCCTCGGTATTGAAGCGACTGTTGTGATGCCAGAAGAAGCACCGATTTCAAAACAAGAGGCCACCCGAGGCTACGGCGCTGAAGTCATTCTCAAAGGCGAAACTTTTAATGATTCACGACTTTATATGGAGCAGTTGGCACAAGAAACAGGTAAAACAATTGTGCATCCATATGACGATTGTGAAGTCATGGCAGGTCAAGGCACAATTGGCCTAGAAATATTAGATCAAATTTGGGACGTCGATACTGTCATTGTCCCTGTTGGCGGCGGTGGTTTGATTTCTGGACTCGCCACTGCTTTAAAATCATTCAATCCGTCCATTCATATCATTGGTGTACAATCTGAAAATGTACACGGTATGGCGGAATCGATTAAAGCAGGAGAGATTACTTCACAATTCACTGCACACACGATTGCAGATGGGACAGAAGTTGCAATCCCTGGTAACAAAACTTATGCTGTGGTTGAAAAACTAGTCGATGAGTTTGTGTTAGTTTCAGAAGATGAAATCGCAAACGCAATGCGCCATTTAATGCAACGAACAAAAATCATTACTGAAGGCGCAGGTGCATTACCAACGGCCGCTTTATTAAGTGGTAAAATCGATCCACGTTGGATTAAAGGTAAAAACATTGTTGCTTTAGTCTCTGGTGGTAACGTTGACCTCACTCGCGTTTCACATATTATCGATGACTTATTAAAACCTGCTGACACAAGTAAAGGTGTCGTAGGTTAGTCCATCCTAACAAGAGAATTGGAGGCAACAGCATGAGTACAGATACAGCTTTAAAGAAAAACATCGGCTTTTTCGCATCTCTTTCACTTGTGATGGGCTCAGTCATTGGCGCGGGTGTATTTTTCAAAGTATCAAGTGTGAGTGAAGTCACTGGCTCTACAAGTATGGCCCTGTTTGTGTGGTTGCTAGGCGGTATTATGACGATATGCGCAGGCTTGACCGGCGCTGAACTCGCAGCAGCAATTCCTGAGACAGGTGGCCTCACGAAATATATTGAATACACATATGGAGACTTTTGGGGATTTTTGTCTGGATGGGCGCAAGCATTTATATACTTTCCAGCGAATATCGCCGCACTTGCGATTATATTTGCAACTCAAATTATTAATTTAATGCACTTAACGACATCATTGTTATTACCAATTGCTATCATCAGTGCAGTATCCATACTACTCATTAATTTTCTTGGCTCTAAGGCAGGCGGGACTTTACAATCTATCACACTCGTCATCAAGTTAATCCCAATTGCACTTATTGTCATCATTGGTTTCTTTCATAGTAGTGATGTCTCATTTTCACTCTTTCCTGTTGTAAATGGTACAGACTCTAACTGGTTTGAAGCGATTGGTGCCGGCCTACTTGCAACCATGTTTGCCTATGATGGTTGGATCCACGTCGGTAATATTGCCGGGGAAATGAAAAACCCTAAAAAAGATTTACCAGGTGCCATTGCACTCGGTATCGGTCTTGTTATGATTGTTTATTTACTCATTAACGCAACTTTTTTAATGACTCTCCCGCTTCACCAAATTGAAGGCAATTTGAATGCCGCAAGCGAAGCGTCTTCTATATTATTTGGTGCAGGTGGCGGAAAATTAGTCACAATCGGTATTTTGATTTCTGTCTATGGCACGATGAATGGCTATACAATGACAGGGATGCGTATTCCATATGCCATGGCAGAGCACGATCAACTTCCGTTTAAGCGTTTATTTTTAGACTTATTACCATCACGCACACCATGGCTAGGTGGTATCATACAAATCATCATTGCATCGATTATGATGCTCTTGGGTGCTTTTGACACAATCACAAATATGCTCATATTTGTCATATGGACATTTTATTGTATGGCTTTCTTAGCAGTATTTATTCTGAGAAAACGAGAGCCTCAATTACATCGTCCGTATAAAGTGCCATTGTACCCCGTTATACCAGCGATTGCGCTTTTAGCAGGTACTTTTGTCTTGCTTAATACCCTATTTACACAGCCCCTTCTTGCAATCGTAGGTATCGGGGTCACAATGTTAGGCATTCCGATTTATTACTATCAGAAAAAGACACAACATTCTTAAATGAACCTCTTAACTCATTAAATTAAACATAGCACCGTCTAAAATATTAAAAAATAAAAGCACACCCATACTAAGCAGAAAAAACTTACCCCCCTTGCTTAGATGGGTGTGTTACTTTTGTCACACTTTTCAAATGGTTGTATCGGTAACTTTTACTTCCAATAACCAATATTTTGAAGATAATCAATCGCTTCTTGAGCTTCATTTAATAGTGCTGTTTTAATCGTGGATAAACCTTTATGTTCTAAACGACTGACCGGACCTGAGATACTTAGTGCTGCACGGATTTGATGATGTGCATCTAAAATTGGCGTTGCGATACACATTAAACCATATTCGTATTCTTCATTATCTACTGCTAAATGGACATCTGTACGTGCTGCCATATGAGCTTTAAATGATTCCAATTCTGTTATCGTATGAATCGTTCGTCGTTCAGCCCTAGAAAAATAAGCTTTAAGTTTTTCATCAGACCATGTATGCAAAAACAATTTACCAATCCCTGAACAATGCAGTGGCGTTGTCGGTGATAGATGGGTTTGTAATGTGTATTGATCCCCATATTCGGTGTGTAAAATTAGTACCTCATCCTCAAGTAATATCCCAAGATTTACAGATTCGCCAGTTGTTCGAACTAAATTTTGCATAAAAGGCTTCAATTGATTCACGAGTGCATCTGTACTTTTAATTTGATTTTGATAAGTTAAAATTTTGTAACCGAGATGGTAATTTTCATTCGCATCTTGTTCTACAATGGCCAAATCGGAAAGCGTTCGCAAGTTTCTATAGATGGTACTTTTAGGTAAGCTGAGCACCCTTGCCATTTCACTGATGCCCATCTTTTGTTTATCTGACAATAAATCTAAAATTTCGAATGCTTGGACCACCGTTTTAATCGGAGTATAATCTGCCAACTTAAGTCACTTCCTTTTTTTCACGCAATGACTAAAATAAAAGTTTAACAAATAATATCACAAAAGGCAGTGCAATGAACGTTCTTTCCAAGAAAATAATAACAATATGTGAAAACTTTTTGATCGCATTCGCTGAAGTCAGTAACGTCGCAATTTCAGATAAAAAGATTAATTGTAAAATACTCATCATTGCGATAACAACTTTACTTGATGTTTCTGTAATATGTGAACCTAAAATAACTGGCAAATAATTATCTGCAAAGCCTGACATAATTGCACTCGCTGTTGTTGCAGCTTCAGGAATACCCGCAACCTGTAAAATCCACTGAATCGGATAAGAAATCCATGCTAAGACTGGTGTATAAACCGAAATTGCTAATGCCAGTGTGCCCCAACATACGATAATCGGCATTAACCAAACAACATAAAACATCATATTGTCTTTTTTATTGATAAAGTTACTCGCTGTCACTTCAGAGGCACGTTTTGTAGCCATTTCAGTGGCTGTTTTAAACTTTTGATGATGTGTCGCTGTTGATTCTTCTGTTTTAACCGTACCGTCTACATACGTGTCCGGATACTGTGAAATCGGTGGAATACGAACACATATGAATGCAACAATCATTCCAATAATGGTAATTCCAAGAAAGATATATCCAAAGTAATCAACGACGTCTAACACACTGCAGACGAGGACAACCCAACCAATACTCGACGTAGAAAACTGGCTACCTAAAATCGCTGTTTCTTTAACCGTATAGTAACCTTTTTCAAAAAGCTCTTTCGAAGCTAAGATGGCCGCATTACCCGGTCCAACCCAAGCACTGATTGCACTTACTGCACAGATTTCAGAGATTTTAAAAATAGGCTTGATAAGAAAACCAATCAGCTCTCCAATAAACTCCATAGCGCCAAATTCTAGAATAAACGTTTGAAATAGAAGCATAATGGGCACAATTACTGATAGTTGAACAGCTAAATTCACCATCGTTGTCCCTGTGTCTTCAGAGATAAGGAATGCTGGTCCAATATGGAATAAACACATGAGTGTAATCAATGTTCCTAATATACGGTTGACTGTATAAAAAGGTGTTGTTGAAAACAAAGGTTTTAATGTGCGATTTTGTCGAATAAAATCGGGTTTCCAAATTTGATCAATGACAGCCATTAACGTACTGATGCAAAAGATAAGGGCGATGAGTAACGTGATTGGAAATTGAAATGCGGCTACAAAGGCCTTGATATAATGGAACAAAATCGTATCTACACCATTGGCAAATGAGAATGGAATTAAAACAATTATAATCCCGATTAACGTTGCAACAATAAATTTAATGAAATTTTTAATATCACGAGTCCCTGATAATGTTGCATTAGCTTTTTTGTTCATATTTAAAACTTCCTTATTATTAGTATCGTAAACCTGATCATTTTAACTGATCAATGTAGCTTCTCATTACGTCGCATGAAGCATATAACTGGGTATGCTCTTTTTCATTTAACAACTGCGGTAACCGTTGTTCTACACCTTGGTGACTGACAATACTGGGTAGGCTGATATAAACTTCTTTCCCTGTTTTGGTTTGATATAAGTGAGATACAGGTAAAATACGTCGTTCTGAATGACATAACGCATCAATTAGGCATTTAATCGCATCTGCAACACAAAAACAATTTGGCCCTTTCATTTGCCAAACATCAAAAGCCGTCTCTTTAACACGTTGTTCAATGACTTCGGTAAAATCATGTGGCAAGGTCATACCTTGTGTTTGAGCAAAATCTTGCACGGACAAGCCACCAATGCGTGTTTGACTCCACAATACGACTTGTGCATCCCCATGCTCCCCTACAATAGAAGCTGTAATACTTTGTGGACTGATATTGAAGTAGTCACTCAAAATATATTTTAATCTTGAAGTATCTAATAAAGTCCCTAAACCTATCACATTAGCAGCTGGAATAGTCGCCACTTGATAAGTCATGTACGCTAATATATCGACTGGATTGCTGACAGTTATAATTTTGGTTTTAGGGCTATAGTTCACAATTTGCGGTACGATGTCTTTCAAAATATCTGCGTTCTTTTGCATGGGGACAAGTCTGGATTCACCGACTTTTTCTGGTACCCCAATCGTAATAACCACAATGTCTGAATCTTTTGTATCTGCATAATCCCCTGCCGTCACTTTTCTTGAAGTCGACACCCCAACACCATGCATCATATCGAGGGCTTGCCCCGTAGCACGATTTTTATCCAAGTCGACTAAAACCACTTCGTCGATCCATTCTGTATGAGACAATAAATAGGCCGTTGTCGCCCCAACTGCACCTGCACCAACAATACTGACTTTATTCATTTCCTTCATCCTTTCAAAATGAAACGCGTTTCGTTTTATTCGAATTTATCATAATCCTAAATTTTGTCTTTTACAATAGTTTTGTGAAATTAATCACAAATATGTCACAACTCCTTCATCACAACTTCACACCCAATAAAAAACAGCCTAAATGATAAAAACGAAACGAGATTTAGACTTCAAATTCCAAAGAAAGCACCTCAAAAATCATTTAAACGATTTTTGAGGTGCTTACTTCTTTAATTAGACGACGTCTTCTCTACAACTGTTTCAATTGTTTCAATGATATTCATTGAAAGTGCAGGTCATTATTATGCTATGCTTGCCACAATGAACAAGACGCTTGTGGGAAGCGCTAAAGTCAGTAATCCAATTTGGCTTCATCAAGTTTCTGTTACAATTAAGCCAAATTTAGTAGAGACTTCACCCCCTAAGCATGCGCGTTCATCGAGGCAAGACGATTAAAAATTCTATAGCCCAACCTCGTCTGGTGTCTGTTATTTTATAGCCTCACAAATGAAGCCACTTGTCATTATTCTACATCGTCATGCGTAACTGTAAATAATTTTTGTCCCTTTTTCACTTCTTGATCCGCTTCAAATTCAAGTGTCCCACCGTCTAAGTTCGTTACAATTAATGGTGTGACAATGCTTGGTGCATGTTGTTCAATATACGACAAGTCGACTTTCATAAGCGGCTGACCTTCTACAACCTCTTCATCCACTTGGACTAATGCTTCAAAACCTTCACCATTTAATTTTACAGTGTCGATACCGATATGAATCAACAGTTCCACACCATCTGTTGACTCTAAACCAATCGCATGTCGAGTTGGAAAAATCGTTTTCACTGTTCCATTGAAAGGCGCGCAAATTTCTGAATTCTGCGGAATCAATGCGACACCATCGCCCATTAATTTTTGTGAAAATACTTGGTCCGGTACATCGGATAATGGGACGATTTTACCATCTCCAGGGGCAACAACTGAGACATTTCTTGTGCCTTCAATTTGAACGACATCCGTATCGATATCATCTGTCACGGTTGTTTGAGTCGGACTTGTAATTTCACCTTTCATAATCAGTGCCATATCATGTTTAATTTGATCAGATTTTGGTCCAAAGATCGCTTGCATGTTATTGCCGACTTCCAACACCCCTGCTGCACCTAATCCTTTAAGTGCGTTGACATCGACTTTTGCTTTGTCATTTACTTCTACACGTAAACGCGTAATACATGCATCTAAATGTTTAATATTTTCTTTACCTCCCATTGCATCTAACACATCGAAAGGTAAACGCTCTACCGTTGTACTTCTTTGCTCTTCCACTTTGTCTTCGCGCCCTGGTGTTTTTAAATTCATTCGCTTAATAAGGAATGAGAACACAAAGTAATAAATAAATGCATAAGCAATGCCCACTGGAATCACACGTAAGGCATGTGTTCGATCCCAATTCAGTAAACCGTATAAAACATAATCGATAAAACCACCCGAAAATGTCATACCGATTTTAACATCTAATAAATGCATAATGAGGAATGAAGAACCGGCTAAAAATACATGCACTACGTATAAAATAGGTGCAACGAATAAAAATGAAAACTCAAGTGGTTCTGTAATCCCTGTTAAGAAAGCAGTCAAACCAGCTGATAACATTAAACCCGCAACGATTTTTTTACGTTCTGGACGGGCTTGACGATAGATTGCATAGGCAGCCGCTGGTAAACCAAACATCATGAACGGATATTTCCCTGTTGTAAATGCACCCGCTGTAAATGCAACACCGTCTTTCAATTGCTCCATCCAAATTCGTTGGTCCCCACGAATTGTTTCACCTGCGTGGTTCACATAATGACCAAATTCAAACCAGAATGGTGCATAGAAAATATGATGTAAACCAAATGGAATTAAGGAACGCTCAATAATTCCAAAAATAAATGTCGTTAATACAAGGTTTTTATTCAATAAGAAGTTCGATAAACCATTTAAACCTTCTTGGATTGGTGGCCAAATAAAGCTTAACAGTATACCCGTAATAATCGCTACCACAGATGTCACAATCGGTACAAAACGTTTGCCGGCAAAGAATCCTAAAAATTGAGGCAAGGTAATATTATAAAACTTGTTATAACACCATGCTGCTAATGCCCCGATAATAATCCCACCAAAAACGCCCGTTTGAAGTGTAGGAATCCCTAAAATCAGTGCATGTTGTGGTAACTTATTCGCTTGGCTTAAAGTCGACGCACCATCTGCAAATGAGTAGATTTGATCGATCGTAATATGCATCACTTTTCCCATTGTTGCATTCATAATGAGATAACCGACTAATGCCGCTAGCGCTGCTACACCGTCACCGCCAGCTAATCCTAAAGCAGTCCCCACCGCAAATAACAGTGGTAAGTTATCAAAAATGACTTGCCCCGCTGACTCCATGATTGACGATATCATGACAAAGACATCATACTTTAACCATGGTGCAAGTGCGACCAACTGTTCATTATGCATAGCATTCCCAAGTGCAAGAAGAATCCCCGCAGCTGGTAAAATCGCTACAGGCAACATCAACGCTTTACCAATACGTTGAAGTTGACCAAAAAAACGCTTGAATATCATTTAAAACACCCCTATATGTAAAAATTGGCAAACAAAAAGGCATGGGCAAACAAAGCCATATCATTATGGCCGTCAATTTGCTCATGCCTGTTTTCACAGTAACACGCTATTCATTTAACCGCTTTCATTATATACGAAGTGATTCCTCTTGACAACAACATTTTAAGTAAATTTTCATAGATTTTTAGAAAAGTCACATTTTCTTTTAAGGTTTATTAAATAGGGAATAAGAGATTTTTAACGAATAATTAATAGTATTTTTGCAAGGTGCCCGGTAAAATTTGAATATATCTATCTATGAAAAGAGGAAACATCTATGAAATTGAAGCAACTTATTCTTTCAAGCGCTGTCGCAGCGAGCGTTCTAAGTTATACAAGTACGACTTTTGCTGCTGAAAACTCATCTACGCCTGCAACAGAACACGCTGCACAAAAATCACAAGTTCAACAGTTATTTGAAAGATATAGTAAAGATACAATTAATGGTAAAACAAACATTAATAACAATTGGGTTCTTTCAAACCATACATTACAAGAAAATGAAATCCGCTTAGAATTAGAAGGCAAATTTACAGTAAATAATAAGATTTTTACTCCAAAACGTACAATTACTTTAGATAAAGGGCCTATTACACTTAAAGAATTAGATCATATCGTTCGATTTGCGAATGTTTCTTACGGCTTGTATCAAGGCAATCAATTACCAACAGGTACGATTGTCATTCATACAAAAGACGGTAACCGTTATACATTAGAAGTTGATAAAGCCTTACAATCTGATCGTGAAAATGTCAGCATCAACACAGAAGATTTGAAAAATATCACATTCGATATTAAGGCATAAATATAGCGACACATTGTCATAAAAAACAAAATCCGAGATTATTTCGTTTATATTTACGAAAAATCTCGGATTTTATTGGTTCTTCATTTTTTATGGTGGGATGACATAAGTCATCCTGCTTTTTTGTACAAAAATAGCGCAAATGCCTCTATAATTTTAAGTGACTAAACCAAAAATAAAGGAGACATATTGCGCCTATGTGTAATGATATATTAAAGTTACTAAAAATTAAAGATAATAATATTAAAATCACTAAAGTTGAAGAAGATGTAGTTATTAGAGGTAAGAAATCTAACGTCATCTTTGGTACCCTTTCATACAAGCCTATGACTTGTCCTCACTGTTATCATACGAATCCAAACCGAATACACAAACACGGAAAACGTTTATCGTGAATTACTTTTTTAAGATTCCAAGAGATAGCAGTGTATTTAAATCTGTTAAAACAACGTTTTAAATGTAGGGTTTGTGATCGGACTTTTACTTCTAAAACAAATGTTGTTGAGGATAACTGTTTTATCTCAAACCATGTTCAGAAAGCCATTATAGATAAAACAACACAAGTTCGCTCAGAAACTGATATCGCAAGTGATTGTAACGTTTTTGCATCTTCTGTAAAACGTGTGATTCATAAAGTAAGCAATGCCACTTTTCAATAGTGAAATTGCTTAAATAGATTGCGTACCGAGTCGAGACTCCCGAGGCATAGAGCCGAAACCGAAAATCCATTTTGGCTTCTTATGAGCTACAATAAAAGCCAAAATTAGTTGAGGTAAGGCGCCTGGGAAAGCGAGACTCGAAGAAGCAATCGGAAGTTTGCGACTTAATTATTATAGACACATAACCACCATATAAAGTGTACAGCCATTTTATTCTTGCTAACTACGACTTGAATTGATGCACACGACCTTGCTTAATGGTTTGATAAACAGTAATTTCATCGTCAACGATGACCAAATCAGCGTCTTTGCCTACAGCAATACTGCCTTTACGGTCATCTATTTTCAATGCTTTCGCTTGATTCAAACTCGTCACTGGCCATAAATGAGCTAATGTGTCACCTGTAAATTGCATTAAATTTTGTAAACCTTTGTTCATTTTTAAAATACTACCTGCAAGTGAGCCTGTCTCCAAATGTGCTTCGTTATCTTTAACGATAACTTTTTGACCACCTAATTCATAGTCGCCATCCGGCATTCCTTTGGCACGCATTGCATCGGTAATTAAATACATTTTTTCAGCGCCTTTATGTTGATATGCAATCGCAACAGACATTGGATGAGAATGCACACCATCTACAATCAATTCCGTACTTAGTTTTCCATTCGTCCAAGCCGCACCAAACATACCTGGATTTCTATGATGAAAACCGACACCCGCATTATAAAGGTGTGTGACGTGTTGAACACCGGTATCTGCTGCTTGATTTGCCGCGTCAAAATCCACTTCTGTATGTCCCATTGAAAAAATGATGTCATCTTTTAATGTGTCTATCACCTCAGTAGCACCCGCTACTTCTGGTGCAATTGTGACAATTTTAATCAATCCTTTTGCTGTCTCTTGGAATTGCTGTAACAATGCCACAGTTGGCCGTTGAATAAATGCCGGGTTTTGCGCACCAATTTTGTTTTCAGAAATAAATGGGCCTTCTAAATGAACCCCTGCGATTTCAGCTGCATTTTCACGATCTTGTTGTTCATAGTACGTGCGAATATTTTTTAAAGCTTTGTCGATGGCTTCTTGCGATTGTGTCATTGTCGTTGCCAAAAAGGATGTCGTTCCTTCAGATAACAACTGTTCAGCTAAATGTTTTAGACCGTCATAAGAAGCATCCATGGCATCTTCGCCATAACCTCCATGAATATGAATATCTATAAAGCCCGGTAAAATATGATGACCTTTCGCATCTAAAACTTCTAAATCCCCATCATAGGATCCTTTTTCAATTGCACGAATTTTACCTGCTTCTATTACGAGATACCCGTTAGAAATGATTTCGTCTTCTGTATAAATGACGCCATTAATAATTGCATATGCCATAGTATACCTTCTTTACTTAAATTTGATGCGCTTATTCATCATCGTCGTCATCATCTTGATTTAACAATGTGTTTACATTAACAATACCTTCTTGCGCTTTTTTAACGTAATCCGGTTGTTCTCCAATCATTTGACCATTGATATAACTGATAATCATTGGTAGATTCATCCCAACATACAAATCATAATCCGCACCATTCATAATCTTTTTTGCCACAGTATTAGATGGTGTACCGCCTAATAAATCCGCAAAAACGGTTACTTTATCGCCTGCTTCGATATGCGCCATAAAGTTTTTTTCAAAGTCTTCCGGCCCTTCTTGCGGAGATAAAGCAACGGTATAAAGATGTGCTTGAGGTCCAAGAATCATTTCTATACTGTCTTTAATGCCTTCACAAAAAGTCCCATGGCTAACTAGAATTAATTTTTCCATTTCCAAGTGCTCCTCTCGCCTTAAATGTTGGTAATCACACCGAGTGCAGATAAAACAATCGATACAATAATTACAATAAAGATGGCACGTGTAGAATTCATATTTTTACGTCCTAATAACCAGTAAACACCAAATACAATGATTAGAGGTAATAATCTTGGTAAAATCATGTCCGCACTATCTTGAATTTTAACAGTGAGATCACCGATTTTAGGTTCCCATGCAAATTTGACACGTATCATCGTTGCGACTAAAGCACCGACCATAAACACACCGAGGAGTGTGGCTGCATTCGTTAATGATTCCAAACGATGTTGCATTGTTGTAACGAGCGAAATCCCTTCTTTATAAGCAAATTTCAATTGTTTCCAACGAAATACGATAATCGCTAACATTGCCACAAACCAGAGTAATGCGCCAAATGGATTTCCATCTTGTGCCATGTTGGCAGCAATTGCACCAAATATTGTCGGCACCAGTGAACCAAATATCGCATCACCTACTGCAGCGAAAGGTCCCATTAAGCCAACTTTAAGCCCTTTGACAGATTCTTTAGCTGCGAATTGCTCTCTTTCTTCCATCGCAATATCGATACCCGTAATAATTGTATTAAAAAAGTTACTTGTATTAAAGAATTGTGCATGCGTTTTCATCATTTCTTGCAGTTCAGGAGAATCGTCTCCATAAATTTTACGCAACTGCGGTAAAATGGTAAATAAATAACCGCTTCCTTGCATACGCTCATAGTTCCAACCCCATTGAAAGAAGAAGAGACTACGCATGTTGATTTGTCTAAAGTCCTTATCCGTTAATCGATACGGTGTTTGTGGTGGACGTCATGTGAGCGGTTTGCCTGATTTACTTTGCGTTGCCACTGCTGTTTCTGAATTGTGTTCTTGCGATTTATTATAATTCGTCATCGTCAATCTCTCCTTCCTCATCCGCATCTGTCTCACTATGCGCTTTTGGGCTACCTGATGCGACTTTAGGTTGTGATGTGCGTTTATATTCGATCGCTGCGAGTGCAAAACCAATGGCAGCAATTGTAAGCATCGGTAATGATGAGAATGTCATATCAAATTTCTTATCTAACGTTGCAACGGATGTGCCTAAACCGCTCAATCCATTAAAGACTGTCACAGCTAAGGCAGTGATAATAAACCCTAAAATGAAATATGGAAAATGTTTTTTCAATGGAAGATAACGTAATAAAATCGCAAAACCTACTGCAGGTAACACTGCCCCCGCAACAGTCAAACCGTCACCTAACCATTTAAGATCACCATTCAAGTAATTCACAATATTTTTTAACTACACCGCCACCAAATACGAGCGCTAAACACACTGGAATCGCACGTGACAATGCCCATGGGATTGCGCCATATAAGAAGTTACGTTCCACACCTTTATAATCCATTTGTTCAATTTTTCGATCAATCCGATGTGCAAAAAACGTATTCGTAAAACGTGCTAAAATATCCGTTTGAATCATTAAACTTGCTACAGGCACAGCAAGTGTTGCGAGTGCTTGTTGTGGATTCATTCCGAGTGCAACAGAGAATGCAACCGCAAGCACCGTGCCTGAGTTTGCATCAATTCTTGAAGCACCACCGAATGTCCCAACACCTAAAATCGTTAACTGCATCCCGCCACCGATAATTAAACCCGTTGTGACATCGCCCATAATTAATCCTGAAATAATCCCCGCGAAAACAGGATGACCAAAAATATTAAATTGTAAATCATCTAATATTTGATAACCTGCATACAAAGTTAATAAAACGATTTGCCACCATAATATTTCCATGGGAAACACCTCCTATTTTTACGCTTTAACTAATGTAAAGAAATTCACTGCCTTATCATTTGGCACCATTTGAGAAACAATTTTTACCCCTTGTGCATCTAACTTTTTAAAGTTTTCGATATCTTCATCTGTCACATTAATTGAGTTTGTAATCGCACGTGTTTCATCTGTTTGTGACATATTTCCTACGTTTAATGTTTCAATAGCGACACCTTGATTGACCAATTCAACAAAACGATCAGGACGCTTTGCAATAATCATGACGCGCTGTGAATCATATTTACCGTTTTTGATATTATTTGCTGCTTTTTCAATAGGTAAAACACTTAATTTAATCCCTGCCGGTGTTGCAAGTTTCAAAGCTTGCTTATCAATATCGCTTTGTGCCACCTCATCATCAATTACCATAAAACGGCTAATATTTAATTTAGTTGCCCATAAATTTGCAACTTGTCCGTGAATTAATCTACCATCGATACGAGTTCCTATAATTGCCATAATAATCTCTCCTTATATATTAGAAAATTGAGGGTTTTGAATCAGGTCAATGGATTCTGAGTATTTTCCTTCAGAGTCAAAAACAATAATTTCATTTTTACCTTGCTTTAAAAATGCTTTTGAAATATACAACGATTGTGAAGGGCCAACCTCCCAATAACGACCTATATTAAATCCATTAACAAGCACAACACCTTTGCCGAAACCGCTTACATCAATATGCGTATTATCAGGTGTTTCTAGCTCAAATTCATAGCGATAAAATGCTGGTTGATGTGCTGACCATGGGCGTTGAAAGTGTTCATTTTTCAATTTATAAAAATCGATGTCAAATTGCTCCCAATTTTGCACAAAATGGAGGTCTTGCATGAGTCCTTGACCTATCCCTTTTCGTTGTGTGGGTGCCAATAATTTATAGCCATAGTTGACGCGTCCCATATTTTCAACGAGAATATCCACTTGTGGCTGACTTGATGTCAAATTGACTTCAAAGGCTTCTCCTATTTCTTCTTGATACGCTTGATACACACATTTTTGATCGATAAAACAATGAACGCGATCTCTTGCATCGACAATTCTTAACTTTTCCTGCTCAGTCGCTCGCGTGAGGATCGTACGATACATCATATAACCATAACCCGAACCGGCCTCTTCCATAGATTGCGGATAAAAGCTCGTCGTCTTTGTCGATATCTCTTCTAAAACTTCAAAAAGATTAACTTTATTTGTTAAAGGGATATCTTTCTTGGCCATAAATGTTTTGACTTTCGGTTCATGTTGTTTTACATCAGGCAAGACGTCTTTTAACATTTTTTGTAACGTAAAATATTTAGGTGTTGGGTTGCCCGCCTCATCTAATGGGGCATGATAATCATAGGATGTCACTTGTGGTAAATCTTTCGTTCCTCTCGCTGAACACCCATTCCAAAATTCAAAATTCGTTCCACCGTGAAACATGTATAAATTTACTGAGCCGAGTTTGATTGCCTCTTTTACTTCTTTTGCAAGATCATCACTATCTCGCTTAATGACCGCTTCACCCCAACGATTAAACCAGCCATCCCAAAATTCCATACACATTAATGGCCATGTCTTTCCATGTTCCTCGTGAAAAGTCTTTAGATTTTGGAAATTTTGCATAGTTCGTGATCCAAAGTTTCCAGTAGGTAAAATATTGTCATCTATCATACTTCCTGCGCGCAAACATTGGTCCCATGCGCCATCTGAAGTAAAGAACGGAACCGTCACACCTTCCTCACGCATCATATTAGCGATTGCTCGAAGATATTCATGATCTTCCCCATATGAACCGTATTCATTTTCGATTTGAAACATAATGATAGGGCCATTTTGATCAATTTGAAGGGGCGTCAATATTTTAAATAAAACTTGATAATAACGATGCACATGCGCTAAAAATTGTGGATCTCGAGAGCGAATACGCATCGTCCGGTCATTCAGTAACCATGCAGGTAAGCCTCCAAATTCCCATTCTGCACAAATATATGGTGAAGGACGCACAATCACATATAATCCTTCTTGTTGTGCAAGTTCGATAAAATATTTTAAATCTTTATTCCCTTCAAATTCAAAGTTTCCTTTTTGGGTTTCATGAAAATTCCACGGTACATAGGTTTCCACTGTATTGAAGCCGAGCGCTTTCAAATTATACAAAGAGTGTTGCCAGTCTTTTCTAGGTATTCTAAAATAATGAACGGCTCCTGATAATATTTTGAACGGCTTTTTATCTAACACAAATGTCTCATTGATTTCGAAACGACTCACATCATCACCTCATTTATAGTTGAATAGATGTTGCTGTTTTCTGATTCATTTCATTGAGTGCTTTTAAGTTTTCAAGTCCTTCATGTTCCAACCATCCCTTTGCTTCAGCTTCACCTTCTTCAACGAGTACACGTGTTGCTCCTTTCCAAGTAGCACGACCACAAAGTATACCATTAAAGCGAGCACCGTGGTCCGCTGCAAACTGTAATGAGTCCATAAACAGTTGTGCTGACACACCACCACTCAAATAAATATAAGGTAAGTCAGTCGCATCGTCTTGTGCTTTAAATGCTTCAGCCGCTTCACTTTGTGAGATTAAATTTTCTGAACCAAAGCCTTCTACAAAGTTCATATTAACTGGAATTTCAACTTTCAAAGTGTCCACTTGGAATCTAGGCTCACTAAACACACGCATTGCTTCATTGACTTTATGCGGACGTACTTTAGCATATTCAGCCCCTTTTTCATCACCAATCGTGTCATCGTAAGTTAAAATTTCGAGTAAAAATGGTATGTTTTCTGCTTGGCATTCTGCACCAATTCGCTCAATCACGGCTTGCTTTTTCGTATTGATGTCATCAGATTCATCTACATCGTAGTACAGTAAAAATTTAACCGCATCTGCTCCTGCATCTTTGAGGCGTTTCACACTTGCATTTTCAATTAAACGTGGTAAGCGGCCCGGTCTTGTCTTGTCATAACCGGTTTGCTCATAAGATAAGATTAAACCTGACGTCGCAGCATTCGCCTGTGCTGCTTCTAGGCCAAACTCGGGATCTACTAGAAAACTAGATCCATACGGTGTTAAAACTTCCGATACCAGTTTCTTAAAAAGTGATAAATTGTGATCACTCGCTTGATCCCCAAGTAACTTTCTTAATGCGCCCCGTTGATCCACTGCAATGGCTGCATATATCCCCTTGTCATCCACTAACCGACTTAAATCTTTTCTTCCCATTCATATCTCTCCACTTCTATTTCAGATTTAATTTGATTGACTTGTTCAATATCAATATGTCCAGTGGCTTGTTGTAATGCGTTTGACGTTCCACATGCTAAAGCTTGACGGATTAAATCTTGTGGCGCTAAATTTTCATAAACACCGTATGCAATACCAGCAACAGTTGAATCCCCAGAGCCGACAGGATTGATGACTTCTTTATGTGGCAACGTTGCGCGATAAATTGTATTTCCCCATTTGACCAGTGCCCCCGCTGCACCTAATGTGAGAAAAACATCCATCTCTGTAAAATAAGCATGTGTTTGTAGCATTTGTGCACATTCTGCAATCGTGAGCTGTTCTTTACCGATTAACATCTCAAATTCTGCCTGGTTCGGCTTAATACAATGTACCGGTAAATCGGCTTCCAACAATAATTTAAGTTCGCTTGCATGCGTATCCACAATATTATAACTATGTTGAAAGGCACTTAGGATGTGAGCGACATGTTCAAATTTTGAGCGGCCTTCAAATTGAGGTGAGCTCCCACTCACCGTCATCACTTTGACCTCTTGTGCACGCTCGTTCAAAATTTCATAATAACGTTGCTGATCATATTCAGTAATTAATGGTCCCGCTTCCAACACTTCTGTTTGACCATTACCATCATTGATTGCTAGACTTTGTCTCGTTTCCCCATGAATAGAAGTAAATGCTGAAACGACACCCATATCTTGCAATGTTTTAGCAATCCATTGTCCATTGGCGCCCCCTAAATAACCATATGCACAGTAATTTGCACCTAATTGATGTAAAACCTTAGTGACATTTATCCCCTTCCCACCAGGGTTTTTGATTTTCTGTTTGACACGATTGACGCCTCCAACTTCAATCGGATCAATCATATACGTGATATCAACAGAGGGATTAAAAGTATGTGTTGCAATCATAGGCTCAACCCTCAACCGGATAAATCGTGACACCTTTAACAACACGGTTGATAAAGCCATCAGGACTTGGGTTATCAGGATTTAAACCGAGTGCTACGGAGCGTTTAGCTGCAAGCAATTGCCCAAAAATCAAATATTGCAATGCTAATTCCATATCTGTGAGCTCTTCAGACTGAGGTAATTTGACTGCATTGTCATCATCATTTACTTGCGCATCTAAAATATAAGTTTGATAGCGATCTTTGACTTGTCCAACTTCTTGGATTAAATCTTTTTCGTATTGACGACGATAAGGCTGATTACTGCGCAACATAATAAAAATGGCATCTGCACTTAATCCTGCTTTCGGACCATGTCTAAAGCCGAGTGTCGTTTCACGTGCAATCTCAGTTTGACCTGCCGTTAATTCATTGAGTTTTAAACTCACTTCTTTTGTAAGTTCGCCAATTAAACCTGTTCCAACATAGAACACTTTCGAAAAATCCAACTGACTCACTGTTTCGGCTTGAGATTCTAGCCAATCAAAATTAGATGACGCAATGTCAAAGAATTTTGGACTCACTTTACCACCGAATAATAAATAGCTCGCGAATAACATGGATGAAAAGCTAGAAGTCATCGCTAAAGATTTATCATTCGTTTCATCAGGTAAAATCACTTTAAAGACATTGTTAGCGTTTTCATGATAAGCCCCTAAAAATCCATCTTTATTATTTGTAATAAACAAATGATAAACATGGCTCGAAAGTTGGTTGGCAATCTCAACTGTTGCTTTTGTTTCTGGACTGTTACCAGAACGCGCAAAAGACACTAACAGATATGCCGTTTGTTGATCAATATAAAGTTGTGGGTCCGTAACAAAGTGCGTTGTCGGAACTGACTCAAATTCAAAATTCGGTAAGACATCGGTATGACGTGCCATGCGGGCTACATCACCCACATAAGCGCTTGAACCTGCACCCGTAAAGAGTACTTTTAATTTTTTATCTTGATTTTCTTGCTCTATTTTGGCAATAAATTTTTCAAATCGTGCTTGTTGCGCTTGCACTAAATCATATGTTTTCTTTAAAGTTGCTGGTTGTTGCTTAATTTCACGATAAGTATGTGTATCATGTAACACAACAATCCCTCCTTGACTCATTCTTTTACATTAACTTGACCGTATATTTATATTTATGGCCGCTTGCGACACTTTGCGTAAATTCAATCACCGCATCGTCCATATAGCTAAAGCGTTCGATAAACATACAACTATCATCAACGACACCATTCAACAGTTTGGCATCTTCACGACTCAATTTACTCGCTGTTAAATTTTCATAAGCATTCGTAATTTGAATCCCATAATGTTGATTGAGTGTTTCATATAGCGAAACTTTATTGAAGTCAAACTGCTCTAATCCTTCACAATACCGCATCGGTAAATAGCTAATTTCATATATTAAAGGCACATCATTAGAAAGGCGTATGCGCTTTAATTCATAAACGTATTGATAAGGGGTTAACTGCATTTTCTCTTGTAAAAATGGCGTAGATGGGATGAGTTTAATGCTTAACATTTTCGTACTTGCCTTATCACCATTCTTCTCAATTTCATCTTTAAAGCTGTAAAGCTCATTCAAAAATTGATTATATTGACTTCCCAGTACAAATGATCCCTTACCATGTTCACGTTTAATAATCCGATCCTTTTCTAAACGTTCTAATGCTTCGCGCACTGTAATACGACTTACACCGAATTGCTCGCACAGATTGCGCTCTGAAGGTATCTTATCTCCCTCCTTAAATTCTCCTGATTTAATACGCTCGTGTATCCCTTGATAAATTTGATAATACAAGGGCATTTTCTCTGACATGACCTTCACCACCTACTGGTTATAACCACTTAAAGCATAAATGTAAATTTGCCATTTTGTCAAGAGCTATTCTGGTTATTAGTCATCTCCACGCAACAAATCTTTTTTGTTTTATATTGATATTTTGAACATTTAGATACTTTTCATTATCTTTTCACACTAAAAAAAATAAAATTTTAAATTTTTTTGAGATGTATTAGTGGTTATAACCACTTAATCATTTTCTACTTTTTTCACATTTCACAAAAGTCACTAAACTAAAGAAGCAGCGTACAATTTACACCTTTTTCACACAGCATAGTCCCCCTAAAAACTGGTATTAAAATTTTTCCTTTTGTTCTCTAAAAGCTTGAAACGGCAGTATTGTAAGGGTTTACAAAAAGTGAAATAAATTATATGTTCAAGCCAATGACTTATTAGGAGGCGTGGTAAAAAATGATTCATAGACAACAAATTTTCAGTATTCGAAAGTATGCCATTGGGACTTCATCGATTTTACTCGGACTAACATTTTTCATTTCCGCATCCGCAACAGCGTCAGCTTCTGAATTGAAAAATGACCTAGCAAATCAAGATACTGACGTTAGCCCACAAGCAACTATTGACGGTCATATTTCAAAAGAGAGATTAAATGCTTCACAAACAGAAACAAAAACAGCTGACACTCAAGCTTTAGGCGCTCAGGCCATCAGCCCCACAGAACAGGCAAAGCCGCAAATAGATAAAACGGCGAACTCAACTGCCAAGATGGTGTCTCAAAATGATAGCGACTCAGCAACTAAAGCGCGAACTCAACCCAAACAGATCACACAGAGTAAGTCTTCGCAAAATGAGCAAGTTCATACACAGGCGACATCGCTTTCAGCAAAAAATGCACAAAATACTTCTTCCTTACACGCACCTGTTCACCATTCTGATGTTGTCCAAGCGCAACCGACAACACCTAGCGAAGCCCCTCTATCGCACAGTCCTAAAGAAATGCGCCGTCCTCAAGCGACAGCTGCACCCCTTTCACGGCAAAACCAAACAGCGACTGCACGCAAAACAAACAGTAGTACACACCCACAAACTACGCATATCGTATCTTCTCTAGATACATTACAATCCCAACAAATGAAAGTTGAAGTTGATCAAAACTTCCCAGCCATTAAACAATATAAACTGAAGAATGGCAAAACGATTCCCGGACAAGTAGTAGATTCATCTCAAATTATTGTCAACGGAGAAATCATCAAGCCTACTGTGTCTTACAAGAAATTAAATGACCATACCGCTGAATACATCCTACACGCAAAAGATGATAATCATGCTATTAACAGCGATTTTAAATTTCAGTTATCCGTTATTGATCGTACAATTGACTTAAAAATGACAGATTATCATAGCAACAATCCAGACGTTATCGTACGTTCATTTGGCTTTATGAATCAATCACTTGTTTCCGTCAATAGCCAACAAAAACAGGCTCAACTGCAAACTACAAAAATGTCAACAAACACTATGGTGAGTGGTGACCGATTATACACAATTGATGACAAATTCGAACCCAACTTTAGTGACATGATGATGTATGGTTTCGTTTCAAACAATCAATATAGTGCTGGGTTATGGAGTAACGCACAAATTGGTGTCGGT
The DNA here is from genome assembly GCF_900458895.1 of Staphylococcus schleiferi. Taxonomy (NCBI): domain Bacteria; kingdom Bacillati; phylum Bacillota; class Bacilli; order Caryophanales; family Staphylococcaceae; genus Staphylococcus; species Staphylococcus schleiferi. The sequence goes on along the minus strand of NZ_LR962863.1, from coordinate 213,096 downwards.
GGTAACCAAGACTTTATTCGTGTGACAGCCACTGGCGTTCAAACAAAAGAGGGCGTATCTGTAGGCTTAGGTGCCACACCATGGATTTTACAACCTTCTCTTGCGCACCAAGATGCTAAAACACAAGGTTTACTACCACATATTAAAATCGCCATTGCTGAAGATGAAAACCATGATGGGAAAATCGATTGGCAAGATGGCGCCATCGCATACCGTGACATTATGAATAATCCATTCAAATATGAAGAAGTTCCTGATTTAGTCGGCTATCGTATTGCAATGAATTTTGGGTCACAAGCCCAAAATCCTTTCCTAAAAACATTGGACGGTGTCAAAAAGTTTTACCTTAACACTGACGGTTTGGGGCAATCTATTTTATTAAAAGGTTATAACAGCGAGGGCCATGACTCAGGCCATTTAGATTATAGCCATATCGGTGAACGAATGGGCGGCGCTGAAGATTTGAATACCCTTCTATCCATAGGCGCACAGTATGGGGCACGCTTTGGTGTGCATATCAACGCTTCAGAAACATATCCAGAATCTAAAGCATTCAATCCTGATTTATTAAAGAAAAATGAAGATGGCACTTATAGTTACGGTTGGAATTGGCTCGATCAAGGCTTTAATATTAATGCTGATTATGATTTAACCCACCAACGTCAAGCACGATTCCAAGCACTCAAAGATGTTGTTGGAGAACGCCTTGATTTTATTTATGTCGATGTATGGGGTAACCAACAATCTGGAGATAACTCTGCTTGGCCTTCTCATCAATTAGCTAAAGAAATTAATGACTTAGGCTGGCGCATCGGTGTCGAATGGGGACATGGTATGGAATACGATTCAACCTTCCAACACTGGGCAACAGATATAGCATATGGAACTTACGAAAATAAGGGCATTAATTCTGAAGTCGCACGTTTTATACGTAACCACCAAAAAGATTCATGGGTAGCAAATCATGCTGAACATTCAGGAGCAGCAGATTTCCCATTATTAGGTGGCTATAAAATGAAAGACTTTGAAGGTTGGCAAGGACGAAATGATTTTAAGACTTATATTAAAAATATCTTTGACGTCGACGTCCCCACTAAATTTTTACAGCATTATAAAGTCATGCGTATTGAAAATGGCCACCCTGTCAAAATGACAGCAAATGGAAGAACGATTGAATGGACGCCTGAAATGACAGTTGATTTACAGAACAATACAGGCGACAAAGTCACTGTCCAACGCAAGTCAAATGACTATGAAAATGATATTAACAACTATCGTTCACGCACCATTTTACTCAATGGTCACACTGTATTAGATGGCGACAACTATCTCATTCCTTGGAATTGGGATGCGAATGGACAACCACTCACAGGAAGTGAACAAAAGCTCTATCATTGGAATAAAAAAGGTGGTTCATCAAGTTGGGAACTTCCTGATTCGTGGCACACGAATCAAGTCATTTTATATGAATTGACTGAAACAGGACGAACAAACATGAAAATCATCCCTGTCACAAATAATCATATTAAACTGGATCATATCAAAGCAGAAACGCCTTATGTGATTTATCAAGTTCCACAGCCGAAACAACAAGAAGTCAATTGGAGTGAAGGCATGCATATTAAAGATGCTGGGTTCAATTCACAAAAACTTGATGCATGGCATATCAGTGGTGATGTCGAACAAGTGGGTATCAATCAATCTGTAGCGCACAATCATCTACTTAAGATTGACAGCCCGAAACAAAAGACTCAGTTAACACAGCAACTTACAGATTTAAAACCAGGCCAACGTTATGCACTTTACATCGGAGTCGACAACCGTAGTAAATCTCAAACACAAATTGCAGTTTCACACCAAGGCCAAGTTTTAGCGACAAACCAAACGCAACAATCGATTGCGCAAAACTACGTCAAAGCGGATGCACATAATACAAGTAAAGCGTCAGAAACTTATAAAGACGGCGGTAGCTACTTCCAAAATATGTATTTGTTTTTTGTCGCACCTCAAGATGGACAAGTTGATTTCATTATCAGTCGAGAAGCAGGTAAAGGGGCTACTTATCTGGATGATATTCGTATCGTTGAAAATCCTTCAATACTTATGCGTGACGGCGTTTTTCAACAAGATTTCGAAACTGTCCCTCAAGGGTTATTCCCATTTGTTGTTTCTGAAGTTGAAGGGGTAGAAGATAACCGCACACACTTATCCGAAAAAAATGCACCTTATACACAACGAGGATGGAACCATAAACGCGTTGACGATGTCATTCAAGGACATTGGTCACTTAAAGTGAATGGGCAAGCAGGCAAAAATAAAATGGTCATTCAGACAATTCCTCAAAATTTCTATTTCGAACCCGGTAAAACATATGAAGTCTCATTTGATTACGAATCTGGTTCTGATAATAGTTACGCTTTTGCAGTAGGTCACGATGATATTTCAAAGAATCGAAATTTCAAAGTTACACCATTAAAAAATACAATCGATCATCCCCATGCACAACGTGTGACATTCCAAGTGACTGGAAACGAAAATGGACAAACATGGATTGGCATATATTCGACAGACGTTCAACCTGATACAAGAGGTGTCAAAGATAATGGGCAAGTCAATTTTGAAGGAACAAAGGATTTTATTCTCGATAATTTGATTATCCGACCAATCGATGAAGTTATCGATAACAATCCTTCAACAGACAACCCTTCACATCCGAGTGGCGATGGTTCTACTGACAACACAAGGCTCCCTAATAAACCAACTGGTCAGCAAATAAAACAGGAACCTATTGGAGAAACAGCTCAATCAATCTCACCATCCCACAAGGTAACAACGGATCAACATGAATCGACAACAGACAACGCACAATCATCAGCTTCAACAGACACTGAAATTTCATCAGCACAACAGAAACAAAACGGTGTCGCAACAATTTCAACGGATCCGTCTTATGTCCGTACATCAACAACCATCTCATTTGAAAATCATGGGCAAGTTGTAAAACATACAACGCAAGGTACAAATACAATCATTAAAGCATCAGCTGACCAAATGCGTGTTGAACAACTTAACGCACAACTTCCAGATACAGGTGCATCATCTAAAACATCAACACCACCATTACTCATGGTAATGATTGGCTTTTTCACTACTGTATTAGGACTTCACCATACACGTCGTAAAAAGCAAAAACAGCATTCTTAAACATTTTTAGACATGGGCTGAGGGCCTCCAGTTCCTTTCAAAAATTGCACTTACCTGTTTAGTTTTTTAATATTTATTGCCAAAAGTGCTATCTCAAGTTAGGTTTGTCCCAGCTCCATTAGAAATTCAATTTAGCCTCATTAGTCTGAATACATGCTTTGCACCTCTCTACTAAGTATTGTTATAGTACAGTTAACAAAGATATCTGCATTTGATGCATCAAACCCCTCACTACTGGCAAAGTGAGGGGTTTTTAGTGCGATTATGTCGCCTATTTATCGTTGTGCTTACGTAATCCATGTGCATAAAATGCATTCTTTTTTATATCTAATCATAAAGTTGTCATTATCATTAATCTCGAAAACATCGCTTTGAGCAATACATTTTCATTTTTATATACAATGTATTATTGTACTTACCAAACGGAATTAGTTCCGTTTTCTAATCTACTTTGTTGGGTATTTAGATAATCCATATGACATTGACGTTTTTTAGCGTCATCTGTTAAATATGGGCGCGTCATTTTGAAGGGAGTTAATGAAGATGTATGATTTTACGAAGTTAGAAACATTTATCGGTTTGAATAAGCCCGCTCATTTCGAACCGACGTTAGAGAATTTGAACCATTATATTCGTCAATATGTGTTACATGTGCCGTTTGAAAATATCAATGTTCAAAATCGTTTACCTCTTGCTGTGAATAATGCATCCATGATTCAAAAAATAACAGAACGTCATCAAGGGGGAATCTGTTATGAAAACAATCGACTCACATATGAATATTTGAGTCAGCACGGCTATGATATGCATTTCATTGCGGCTACTGTTAATCAAGGTGAAGAAAAAGGATGGGCTGCTGAAAATGTTCATATGACAACCATTGCAACACTCAATGGATCACGTTATTTAGTTGAAACCGGCTTTGGCGAATCCCCTTTAATGGCGGTTCCACTTAATGGCGATATTGTAGAAGATACAGCAAAACGACAGGTTTATAAAATCAAATATATCGATGATACAACATTTGATTTACTTAAAAAAGTGAAAGATCAATGGGTCATTCAATATCGTGCGGTTGATCATTATTTAAAATTTAGAGACTTTGAAAATGCCATGGTTTATAACCAAACAAGTTTAGATTCACATTTTGTAACGGACCCTTTACTTGTTAAAAATTGGGAAACAGGTCATGTAACGATGACAGGAAGAAATTTAACAGTGACTGACCAAGGTAAAAAAGAAAAACATCCCGTGACTCGAGAAAACTATCGTCAATTTTTAGCTGATTATTTTAACATTACGCATACACCGATTTTATTTTTTGAACCTGAGGAAACAGAATAGAGAGAAAGGAAGCCTTAAACATGGAATTGCCTTATATAGATAAATTGGATCGTGACTTACGTGACTTGGCCTCAACAATGTATGGCGCCACACTTTCAGACGAAACTTTGCAAGCTTATCGTGATCAAGTACTTCGCCATGCCAAGACCTCAGTTGACGCCAACTTGGATGTAACGATTGATAAGCAAACTTTATCGACTGAAGCAGGAGAGGTAGATGTGTTGCTATTCAACCCCCATCAAAGTCAACAACGACGGCCTGTTTATCTCTATATGCATGGCGGTGGCACAATTTCTGGTGGTGCCCATTTGGATAATCAAGACAATGCACGTCTTGCACACGACCTTGGTTGTCTCGTTGTGTCTATTGACTATCACCTTGCCCCTGAAACCGTATTTCCCGGGCAATTAAATGAATGTTATGGTGTGTTAAAGTGGCTCGTTCAACATGCGGATGCGCTATATATCGATGTGTCACGCATTGCCATTGGCGGTAGTAGCGCAGGCGGATTACTCTCTGCTAGCTTGGCACAACTCGCACAAGACCGTCATGAAATCCATATCGTATTCCAAAATTTGCATATTCCAATGCTGGACATTGCGACAACCTATCAACGTCCCGCTAACCCTTATGTAGGTCATTACGGTTGGACATATGAAATGAATGCATTTGCTTGGCAACAGTATCTCGGCGAAGCATTCGAAAAAACAACGCTTCCACCTTATGCAGTCCCTGCGCAAAGACAAGATGTGTCACAATTACCTGCGACACTGATTACGGTAGGCAGCTTAGATTTATTTGTCGATGAAGCAATTCAGTATGCACAGCGTTTAATACAAGCAGGTGTATCGACTGAACTGCATGTATATCCTGGCTTATTTCATCTTGGCGAACTCATTCCTGAAGCACGTGTGGCACGCCAAATCTATCATGATCGTGTCAATGCGTTGAAACGGGCATTTTATGACTAAAACGTGCTAAGCGTCTGAATCCGGATTGTAACTGCACTTTTCAAGTGATATGCCAATGATTCAGACGCTTATATTTTATCTCTTATTTTATGTGATACTGAGCATACGATCTAAACTTTGTTTCGCATACTTTGCAGTTTCTTGGTCTACCTTAATAATTTGATCTCGGTCTCCATCCATAATCTTATCTAAACACCACGCAAGATGAGGTAAATCAATGCGATTCATTGTCAGACACGCACACATCAGTGGGTTTAACGATTCAATATGCAGATCGGTATACGTCTTTTTCAATCGCTCTACAAGATTCATCTCTGTTCCAATAAGCCAATGCGACCCCTTTGGTGCATTTTTAATCTTATCGATAATATAACGTGTCGAACCTGCATAATCAGCTGCTTGAACCACATCAAACGGACATTCTGGATGCACGAGCACGTTCACTTCTGGATTTTTTTCACGCCCTATTTCAATATGCGCTTTATGAAATTTCTCATGAACAGAACAATGTCCTTTCCACAATACAATACGCAATTGATCATGACGTCCATCATAATCTAATTGTTTTTTTATTGGATCCCAGACTGCCATGTGTTCTAAAGGTACACCTAAATCATAGGCCGTATTGCGACCTAAATGTTGATCAGGCAAAAACAAAATCGTTTTACCTTGTTGCAACGCCCATTTGACAACTGATTTTGCATTGCCACTTGTGACGCAAGAGCCTCCATGTTCACCAACAAATTTCTTAATGGCTGCTGTCGAATTAACATAAGTGAGTGGCAAAATATCTAGATGATAGTGTTGTGTGAGGACATCATAGCTATGAAGCGCTTGTTGAATATTCGCCATATCCGCCATGGAACACCCTGCAGATAAATCGGGCAAATAAATATCTTGATGGTCGTCTGTGAGTATGTCTGCCGTTTCTGCCATAAAATGCACACCGTTAAATACAAAATATTCCGCTTGCGTGTTTGCTTTACAAATACGTGCTAACTCTAATGAATCACCCGTAATATCAGCAAATTGAACCACTTCATCTTTTTGATAATGATGTGTCGGCATAAACAAACGGTCTCCCAACGTGTCTTTAATCGATTGAATATGATTTTTCAACTCTTCCTGCGTCATTTGCAAATAGTGTTCAGGAATAGATTTTGTCGCTGTTAACATCGGATTAAACATTTACATCACAACCTTTGCAGAAATATCAAGCGCTTTTGAAGCATAAAATAAAGCACCCATAGAAATAAAATCAACACCCGCTTTGGCATACGCGACAACATTCTCTTCGTTGATATTGCCCGAAGCCTCTGTTTGAATAAAGTCTGGAACGAGATGAATATGTTGCTGTATCCATTCGGGTTGTTGATTATCAAACATAATGACATCTACACCTGCTGCTATCGCTGTTTTCAACATCGTTTCATTTTCGATTTCAACTTCTAGCTTATCCATTGGTCCTAAAAAGCCTTTAGCTTTTTCAATCGCTTCTTTCATGGAGCCACTAAAATCAATATGATTATCTTTTAACATCAAACCATCATTCAACGAACGTCGATGATTCAATCCGCCTCCAACGGTTACCGCATACTTTTCAAAGATTGCTAGTCCAGGCGTTGTTTTACGTGTATCGACAATGCGTGCATCGGTATGGGCAATTTGTTGTGAGATGCGTTGTGTCATCGTCGCAATCCCAGACATGCGCTGTATTAAATTTAATACGATACGTTCCATCGTTAAAAGTGTCGGGATCGTGCCTGTAATTTCTGCGATAACATCTCCAGCCTGCACTGATGCACCATCTTTAATCTTTTGATCCACTTCAGTCGTTGGATCGAGTAATGCAAAAGCTTCTGCAATGATGACTTCCCCACAAAATATGCCCGCTTCTTTCGCTTTAATCATGAGTGTGCCTTCTGAATAACGATCAAAAATGCGCGTCGCTAAATCTCCCTGTTGGTTATCTTCAATGTAATATTGATTGATTTTTTCTCTGACGGACAACCGATTCAACATGTTCTTGACCTCCCCTATTCATTTCTATCACTTTGTCTTGCCATGCTGTTTCACGTGTTGGATAATCTTTTCGATAATGTACACCTCTTGACTCTTCTCGCCTTAATGCGGAATGACATATCGTCTGTAACAACTTGAGAATACTGTAATTTTGCCATATTTCATGCGTTACTGTGCTTGTTTGGGGTGCATCATTTAATAACGTTTCAATCATTTGCAAATAGTGTGCCATCGCTTTTTGTTCACGCTCGACACCTAAAACTTCAAAGCTATATTGTTGTACTTTTTGCACATGCTGTCGCTCAATGATTGGAATATGACACACTTGTTCTTGTGGTTCCCAATCTACAGATACCAACTGTTGATTAATCACTTCCGCGCAGTTCGCTCCCATGACTAAGCCTTCTAACAATGAATTACTCGCTAAACGATTCGCACCATGGAAATTAGTACACGCGGCTTCCCCAATCGCAAATACATTCTCGATTTGCGTTTGACCATGAATATTTGCTTGAATCCCTCCTACCGTATAATGCGCACCGGGCGTAATAGGGATTCTTTTTTCTGCTAATGTTTGAGGCATGTCCCGTTGGATTGCTTTAAAAATGGTAGGAAAGCGTTGTTCAAAATGTGCCACTTCACTGATGTCGATGTAACATTGGTGACCTTGCTGTTGTTGTTGAAAGATAGCACGACTCGTCACATCTCGAGGTGCCAAACTTTTCATAGGATGAATATCATCCATGAATGCAACATTCTCATCATTGATTAACACGCCTCCCGCGCCACGTACAGCTTCCGAGACGAGACCATAAGCTTGATCAGGCGTCCCCAACAAGGTTGGGTGAAATTGTATCATCTCCATACTTTCTAGTGTCAATTGATGACGTAAAGCAATCACAGCACCGGTCGCCACACTCTCAGACACATTCGAATGCGTCGTAAAAACATTACTCACACCTCCAGATGCAAATACCACAGCATCAGCTTCAATCATGCGCTGAATTTGATTTTCATCGATAGCTAAAACACCACACACTTCATTATGACTATTTTTGACAAGGTCGATGACTTCCATCGCTTCGTAAATTGTGAGACGTGGATGACTCAAATGATGAACCATATGTTGTGCGATGAAATAACCCGTCTGATCACCACCTGCATGTAAAATTCTAGGCAGCTGGTGTGCACCTTCCATACCATAAAGCAAGTGTTGCATTTCATCTCTATCAAACGGTAAACCCTCATCTATCAACTGTTCGATGAGCGGATAACTTTGTTGGATCACCGTTTTAAGCATGTGAAGATCTCCCATTTGTGCACCCGCTTCGAACGTATCACGCGCATGCTGTTCACCTTGATCTTCTTCATATTTTGAAAAACAAATGCCTCCTTGTGCAAAGTAACTATTATTCTGACTCAGGTGATCTTTAGTCACACAAACCACTTCAATGTCTGATTTCAAAGCGCGTATGAATGATAAAGCCGCAATACCACTACCAACAATAATAACACGCAATTTGTTTACACCTCTATTTACACTAATATATACATATATGTTAACATTTATATACGCACTGATTTTGTCACAAAAAAACGATAAATGCAAGTGGAGGAAAAAATAATGATTTATTTAGACAATGCGTCGACAACTAAACCTGATTCTGAAGTGCTATCGCTCTATCAAGAAGCACAAGCCTCAATGTACTTTAATAGCGAAAGTCTACACATTGGCGGAGAAATGATAAAAGAAACACTCCATTCATGTCGGACTTATATTCAACGCTACTTTAATACGACGAAAGAGATCCTTTTTACGACAAGTGGTTCACACGCCAACTTAATCGCGATACAAAATTATTTAGCGTCTCACGAACAAGGGACTGTCGTAGTCTCCCCTTATGAACACCCTTCTATATGGGCTGCACTGGCACCATACGAACCTCAAATTACAGTCGTTCAAATGCCATTAAACGACCAGGCTGAGATTGATATCGTTGCGCTCGAACAGTTGCTCAATCAAGACACTTTATTAGTCATCGCACAGCACGTTAATTCTGAAACAGGCTACATCTTACCTATTGAAGCGATAGCGAAACTGGCACATCAGTACCATATTCCTTTCCATGTGGACGGTGTTCAAGCCGTACAAAAGATTGAACGCCCATCACTCGATCAGATCTGTACTTCCTATTCGTTTTCTGGGCATAAATTTCATGGGACAAAAGGGAGCGGTGTACTCGCCATATCTCACGCTTATGTCCGTCCTTTAAATCCACATTATTTTCATGAACAGGGAACACGTAATGGCACATTAGACTTGCCTAGTATCCTTGCGCTGACAAAGGCTTTGACCTTAACGTCGCATTTCGACCATTTACAACGTCTCCACCACTATGCAAAACAGCGCGCTGAAATGATTGGTTTCACAGTCTTAACGTTTAAACAGCAAGCACCCCATATTTTAGGTTTAATGACACCTCACTTTGAAGGTCAATGGTTAATGCAGTCACTGTCTAGTCGGAATATATGCATTTCCACTGGAACAGCCTGTGGTCATGGGGTATTATTGAGTCAAGGCCTGATTCATAAAATTCAAAATGATCAACTAGAACCTGATCAATATATTAGAATTTCATTTTCAAAAGAGACGACAATCGATGAAATTGATCAGTGCTTTAGTCAAATTGATCATATTTTCAAAGGGGTGCCCATCCATGAGTCCAGCTGAAAAAAGACGCAAAAAAATAGTCGAGCTTCTCAAACATTCGGATAGACCCATTAAAGGCGCATATCTTAGTGAAATGTTTGGCATTTCTCGACAAATAATTGTTAAAGATATTTCTCACTTAAAAACACAAAATTATCCTATTCACTCTACTAGTAAAGGTTATTTCTTCAATGATAAACCTCAAGGTAGACCGTTTAAACGTGTCATCATGTGTGAGCATGACCACACGCAAATCGAAAAAGAGTTAACAACCATTGTTGAAAATGGTGCCATGATTGATAATGTCTCTGTCGAACACCCTATTTACGGTACGATTCAAGCTGAATTGATGATTGAATCCATTGAAAATATTCAATCCTTTGTTGAGGATATGGCAAAATATCAAAGCACAATGTTAGCAGAACTAACAGACTTGATTCATTTGCATACCATTTCAGCAGATTCCGAAAAAATACTTGATAATGCCGTTCGTGACCTACAACAACAAGGCTTTATCGTTGACGTTCAATCATAATAAAAGATGACGCATCAACGATTTGCGCTCAAAACAAAGCCATCATTAGTTGCCACAACTTCAAACACGCGTTGTGGCTCACTTATCTATAAAAAATATGCTCCTTTCAAAGTTCCCATGCTTTCAATGTTCACTTTGAAAAGAGCATATTTTCATTTTCAAGATCGAAGTATCAGCTGAAGACGCATCTTCAAACGCTGTATAGCTGTGTAATTGGTATCGCAAGCCTCAACTTACATAATGCCAATCAGTTTCATCCAAAGCGAGCCAATACCTAACCAAATAATAAAATAAACGATACTTAATATAAAGTTCATCGTCCACCAACGCTGTTGACTGACATAGCCTGACGCAAAAAGAATAGGTGCAGGTCCACTACTATAATGCGTTGTGGATGCAAGTAAGTTACCAAAAAAGCCGAGCATCAAAGCACTGAACAATGGTGGCGCACCCGCTGCTATTGCGACACCCAATAACGCTGCGTACATCGCACTGACATGTGCAGTCGCACTTGCAAATAGATAATGTGAATAAAAATAGAAGATGACTAAAATAACCAATACAATAGGCCAGCTGAGTCCACCTAGGCTGTGCGCAATCGCATGACTCAACCAAGGAATGAAGCCCAATTCATTCAATTGACCAGCCATAAGTACCAGTACTGAGAACCATATTAAAGTATTCCAAGCCCCTGTTTCATTAAGAATATCTTTCCAATTCAAAACACCGGTTAAAAGTAATAAAGATAATGCAATAAAAGCAGTGAGCGTTGTATCAATATGTACAAAACTTCCAATAATCCACAGAACAAGCGCAATTAAGAAAATTCCGATCATAAACTTTTCTTGTAATGCGATGTTCCCCATTTTTTCTAATTCTTTTTCTGCCCAACTTTTGGCATTTGGTGTTTCTTTAATCGTTGGAGGATAGATTTTATAAATAATAAACGGCACAACAATTAAAGAAATCAAACCCGGTACTAAAGCGGCTAAAAACCAATTCATCCATGTAATTTGTACTTTAGCTGTACTCTCTGCAAGATTTTGTGCTAATGGGTTACCCGCCATAGCTGTTAAAAACATTGCTGCTGTAATCAAATTACCTTGGAACTCTGTAAAAATAAGAAAAGCCCCCATTTTATGTTCCGTATGATCTTTTGGTGACGAACCAAATGATTCCGATAAGGATTTAATGATAGGGTACATAATTCCCCCTGCACGTGCAGTATTACTAGGTGTTGCAGGTGCCAAAATCAAATCCACACCGACTAACGAATAAGCTAAGCCGAGGGTTTTCTTACCAAATATTTTAACAAAATGTAATGCGATCCGTTGTCCTAGCCCTGTTTTCACAAAACCTCTTGAAATAAAAAACGCGATCGCAATCAACCAAATGCTATTGTTACCAAACCCTTGCACAGTCGTTTTCATATCAACAATGCCACAAGCGACCATCAGTGTAAAACCGATAATTGAAACAGCGCCAATCGGCATCGGCTGCGTAATACAAGCAATAATCGTTGCTACGAAAATCGCAAACATATACCATGCTTGAGGATCCACTGCGTCAGGCTTGAAAGGCGTCAATGCCCAAATTAACAAACCTACCACAATCGGAATAATAAATTTATGATACTTCACATTGCTTTCCATAACCATCTTCCTTTTATTTTTTTAAATGATTACTATAAACCAATAGTAACATAGCCCGTTCTCATAAATAAATCGAAACTCTTAAAATATTCACAGTTTTTTAACAAATTTAAAATTAAGAATAAAAATGCTTATATGCTAACGTTTTTCTATGCATATTATAATAATAATTCACTTATTTTCTATTAAAAATTTATTTTCTTCACATGAAAAACCTTTACCTTTTTATAAGAGTATACTATAATGATTGTGAAATTATTCACAATATAGTGGGAGGTATTCAATATGACTACAGTAGTAAAAGAACAGAAACAAGAAACAGAAGTTTTTGAAATGATTCATTTGCTCGCTCAAAACGGCCAAGCTGCCCTTGAAGGACTCTCAAAAAAATCACAAGCTGAAATTGATCACATCGTTCATGAAATGAGTATGGCTGCGGTGGATCAACATATGGCACTTGCTCGCCATGCTTGTGAAGAAACAGGACGTGGTGTATACGAAGACAAAGCCATTAAAAACCTCTATGCATCTGAGTATATTTGGAACTCCATTAAAGATGATCAAACTGTCGGTATCATTGATCAAGATGACCAAAGAGGTTTAACATATGTCGCTGAACCTGTCGGCATCATTTGTGGGGTAACACCAACAACAAACCCAACATCAACAACTATCTTCAAAGCAATCATAGCGATTAAAACAGGTAACCCAATCATCTTCGCTTTCCACCCAAGTGCACAACAATCTTCAAAAGCAGCAGCTCAAGTTGTTTTAGAAGCAGCCATCCGTGCCGGCGCACCAGAACATTGTATTCAATGGATTGAACATCCATCAGTTGAAGCGACAAAACAATTAATGAACCATGAAAGCATCGCATTAGTATTAGCAACAGGTGGTTCAGGAATGGTTAAATCTGCTTACTCAACAGGTAAACCTGCTTTAGGTGTTGGACCGGGTAACGTCCCTGCTTATGTTGAAAAATCTGCTAAAATTAAACGTGTTGTCAACGATATCATCGGTTCTAAAACTTTTGATAATGGGATGATTTGTGCATCAGAACAAGCTGCAATAGTAGATAAAGACATCTATCAAGAAGTTAAAAAAGAATTCGAAGCACATCAATGTTATTTTGTGAAAAATAATGAGCTCAAAAAATTAGAAGCAGCTGTGATGAAGGAAGACCGCTCTGCAGTACGCCCTGACATCGTAGGACGTCCAGCTGTAAAAATTGCTGAAATGGCCGGAATTAAAGTACCAGAAGGCACAAAAATGTTAATCGCTGAACTAAAAGGTGTCGGTGAAGACTATCCTTTATCAAAAGAAAAACTCTCACCTGTCCTTGCGATGGTCAAAGCAACTTCAACAGAGCACGCTTTTGATTTATGTGAAGCGATGCTACATTTAGGTGGCTTAGGTCATACAGCTGTAATTCATACTGAAGATGAACAACTCCAAGAAAAATTTGGTCTTAGAATGAAAGCTTGTCGTATTCTTGTAAATACACCATCATCTGCTGGAGGTATTGGTGATATGTATAATGAATTAATTCCTTCTTTAACTTTAGGCTGTGGTTCATATGGTAAAAACTCAGTTTCTCATAACGTTTCTGCAACAGACTTAATTAATATTAAAACGATATCAAAACGCCGCAACAATATGCAATGGGTGAAATTACCACCAAAAGTTTATTTTGAACAAAATGCACTTCTTTATTTAGCTGAAATGGATAAAGTAGAACGCGTGGTACTCATCTGTGACCCAGGTATGGTGGAATTCGGCTATGCCTCTTTAGTGGAAGGCGTCCTCAGACGTAGAAAAATCGAACCACAAATTAAAGTATTTAGTGAAGTTGAACCGAACCCTTCTACAGATACTGTGTATAGAGGTCTCGATATGATTACAACTTTCAAACCAGATACAATCATCGCGCTTGGTGGGGGGTTCTGCAATGGATGCTGCGAAAGCAATGTGGATGTTCTTTGAGCACCCAGAAACATCTTTCTTTGGCGCTAAACAAAAATTCTTAGACATCCGTAAACGTACGTATAAAATTGGAAAACCTGAAAACACAAAATTCATTTGTATCCCTACAACTTCAGGTACAGGTTCAGAAGTGACACCATTTGCTGTTATCACAGATAGTGAAACACATGTGAAATACCCTCTCGCTGACTATGCGCTAACACCAGACATTGCAATTGTTGACCCGCAATTTGTGATGAGTGTGCCAAAAAGTGTAACTGCAGATACAGGGATGGACGTTTTAACACATGCCATTGAATCTTATGTATCTGTTATGGCATCTGATTATACAAGAGGCTTAAGTTTACAAGCGATTAAACTGACTTTTGAATATTTAAAATCATCTGTCGAAAAAGGGGATAAAATTTCAAGAGAAAAAATGCATAACGCTTCAACAATGGCAGGTATGGCATTTGCCAATGCATTTTTAGGTATCTCTCACTCAATTGCACATAAAATCGGTGGAGAATATCACATTCCACACGGACGTACAAATGCAATCTTATTGCCACATGTTATTCGCTATAATGCTAGAGATCCGCAAAAACACACACTTTTCCCTAAATACGAATTTTTCAGAGCGGATACAGACTATGCAGACATCGCTAAATTCTTAGGACTCAAAGGGAATACAACAGAAGAACTTGTGGAAGCACTTGCTACAGCTGTATATGAGTTAGGTCATTCAGTCGGAATAAAAATGAACTTAAAATCACAAGGTGTGACAGAAGAAGTACTCAATGCAACAATTGATCGTATGGCTGAATTATCTTATGAAGACCAATGTACAACTGCCAATCCAAAAGAACCTTTAATCAGCGAACTGAAAGGTATTATTCAAGCCGCTTATGATTGTGAAGCATAACGATTTTTCAGCATCACCTATTCAAATTTAAAATTCGGGGCGCCTGGGACATCGCTACACCTTTATCCGTAAACGACTCTTAACCCTCATAAAACCGATGAGGGACGCAGCCCAATTCAACTATACCAAAACTGCATTGTCTCGGACGCCCCATTATTGTCGATGTATCACTTTTAGTCATAAAATGCTGAAGAACGTTAAAAAAGATGGGACATCGATCCCATAATAAATAGCGCTAAGATGATTTTTAATAGAAAATTGTCTTAGCGCTTTCTTCTTATGATGAAACTTCGTATTATATGACTTCGCTTTCCGAGGGGACAACCTCAGCCTGTAATCTTCGGCTCATCCTGTTCCCTCAGGAGTCTCGTCATAAATACTTCGTTTGTATAAATTCCTAATAAATTAAAATAAAAAAGCCGAGACTTTTCCCTTTAGAAAAAAGTCTCGGCTTTTAAATATTACAATCGTTAATCTAATTCTGGTAATTTTGAAACTAACGCTTCACGGTTTGCTTCAAATTGTGGTGGTAACATTAATTTTTGACCTAATTGATCTTTAGGTTCATCACGGTCAAAACCTGGTCCAACAGTCGCAAATTCAAAAATGATATGACCGCGTTCTTTAGTGTATACCGCTTTAAAATAATTTCTATCTTTTACTTCAGTCACGTGGTAACCTTCGCCCACTAGATAGTTTTGCCAATCTTT
This sequence comes from Staphylococcus schleiferi, assembly GCF_900458895.1. Taxonomy (NCBI): domain Bacteria; kingdom Bacillati; phylum Bacillota; class Bacilli; order Caryophanales; family Staphylococcaceae; genus Staphylococcus; species Staphylococcus schleiferi. The sequence goes on along the minus strand of NZ_LR962863.1, from coordinate 197,061 downwards.
TTGTACATTTTCATCATCCACAGACCACGCGATGTGATGTACTGTACCTACACCCCAACGGCCTTCTCTCATTGGTGTTTTCGGAATAATGATATGGTGTTTTAGTTCGCCCACTGTTTCAAAGTGGAACGCATCTTCAGTATGTTCAAGCTCTACTAAGCCTAAATCGTCTACTAATTCTTTTAATGTTTCAATAGGACGAAGTGATAGCAACACGGAACCATGAAAACCTAAAATACTATTCGTCTCACTTTCTTCATCGCTTTCCACTAATGCTAAATCAAGACCATGAATATCTTCAAATTCAATTGTTGGTCTTTGGAATAAAGATGTTTCTGTCACTTCTACATGATGGTCTTTAAGACGTTGAATCCAATAGTCTTTAGAATTTTTAGGGATTCTAAATGCAATACGACCTACTTGACCGCTTCCGACACGACCTTCTCTGGCATTCGCCCATGGGAAGAACGTAATCACTGTACCTGGGTCTACATTATCATTTGAAAAATATAAATGATATGTGCCTGGATCGTCAAAGTTCACTGTTTTTTTAATCAAACGTAAATTTAAAACTTCTTGATAAAATTGTTTATTTTCTTTTGGATGTCCTACAATTGCTGAGATATGATGGATATTTTTAATTGCTTCCATTTTGTTATCCTCCTTTTTCTGTTCACAGTATTTTGTCATTACTTCTCATTGTCATCTTGAATTGATTTGTAGTAACGAGACTTATCCGATTGTCCTTGAAAGCTCTTCGTATAAAAAGGCGGATCATCCGTTTTAGTCTCATCTGTTGTTAAAATGGCTCTATTTAAATGCATGACTTCCCCGTCTTTAACAAGAGAAAAATCTCCATATAAGAAAATCTCTCCATTGTCACCATAAGTGACTCTCGTTTCGTCGTGTGATTCTACCTCATTTGAAGCCAGCTCATAAGTTAACGCACCGCTTGGACAACGCTCAACCACTTCAGCGATATGTTCTGCAGTATCGTTATCCGGATTAATCCACGGTCTTTGATTGACATCGAACACATGACTTAATCCACGAACACACTCCGTCGCATGTACACATCGTTTAGGCTCAAAATAGACATTGATATCTGATCCGGTATACTTTTTCGCCAATGCAAACACTCCATTCATGGGTTTTAAAACAACATACCTGTATTAATTCATAAATGACAGTCATATCATTCAATACCTAGTATAATAATTATACTACATCGGATTATAACGAAAGTAAAGCAACATGTTCTCGCTGTTAAATTTGATAACACAACACCTATACCCAAATTGCATCTAAATACACTTTTCGTATAATATGAATCTTGTTCTCATTCCAAAATATAGTGTCCAATGATGGTTGATGTAATCTCATACTGATTATTACGCCTCAATCCAACGCACAAGAAAAGCAAAAGCAAACAAATCTTGCTGACTCATGTTCTCATAACGAATGCCCAGCCACTTTTGAAGAATATAAAAAACCCTAGATAAGGCGTTACCTTATCTAGGGCGATAGTGCGAGTGCACGCACTGTCTTTCATAACTCATAATCTTTAATTAATAAACAAATGATAGATGTCACACGTGAAACATTTTCTCTCTCTTCGGTTGTCTCATCCGTGCAATTTCAGTCATTTTTATATGCATTTAATTAAAGCATCATCGCTAATTTCAATTGATCTAACACACCACTTGAAGAACCTGGGAATGCAAAAATCATTTGATTTAAGTCTCTTGCAGTCAGTTTTTGGTTAACAATGAATGTAAGCAAGTTGATCAAATCAGGTGCGTCGTCACCATAAATAGCCGCACCAACGAGGCGTTTTTCGCTATCTAATACGATTGTCATTTCTGCTTCTGTTTCATTTTTGTATTCAAATACCATTCTTTTACCAAATGGAATGTCGATCACTTTGTATTCGTCGTTATTTTTCGCTTCTTCGATACCTACACCGATGTTAGATAATCTTGGAAGTGAATATAATACAGATGGAATTGCAGGGTATTGGATTGGCATTTCATTCATTTTTAAAATGTGTGCTGCGATGTAATTAGATTCGAATGTCGCAGTTGGTGTCAATTTTGGAATCATTTTTTCAATAACGTCACCACTTGCGTAAATGTTAGGTACATTTGTACGTAGATATTCGTCAACTTTTACACCGAATTTAGAGTATTCAATACCTACTTCTTCTAAACCAATACCTTCAACGTTTGGCATACGTCCAGTTGCATCTAAAACGTAGTCAGATTGGATTGTTAAACCTGATTGTGTCACAACATCGTAGTTTGTACCGTTTTCTTTAACAGCAACTACATTTTCGCTCATGTGGAAATGAACGCCTTCTTCTTTTAATTTGTCCATTAATTTTTCAACGTGTGCAGAGTAGAAGCCTCTTAATGGTTGATCATCCACATGAATCATGTGTGTTTCCACACCTGCTTTAACTGCGATTGAAGCGAACTCAATACTAATAATACCTAAACCAATGAAAGTAATGCTGTTTGGCATGCTTTCAAGTGATAAGAAGTCTCTACTATTTTTTGTGAATTCTTTACCTTCAATGTTTAATTCGTTGCTATGTTGACCTGTAGCAATAACGATATTTTCAGCTTCGTAGTTTTCACCATTAACAGAAACTGTGTGTGCATCAACGATTTTACCAGCACCTTCGATAATATCAATACCTTGTTGTTCAAGGATTGCTTTCATTGTACCTGCCATTGGGTCAATCACTGAATGTTTATAATTCATAAGATTTTCCCAGTTTACTTCTAAGTTTTCTGTATTAATAATGTTTGGATAGTGAGACGCTTGTTCTAATACTTCAAATGGATTTTCTAACAAGATTTTTGCGTTACAACCATAGTTTGTACATGTTCCCGCAATACGATCTTTTTCAATAATTGCGACAGATTTACCTGCGTGTTTTAATGCAATTGCACCGTGCCATGCTGCGTGACCACTACCTAAGTATACTACGTCATACTTTTTCATTCTTATTCATCCTTTGTAATATTTTTTAGAGTTTCCTCTAGTTTATCCATTGTTTCTTTTGCTTTTAAGTATTCATCTAAATCAAATTTTGAGGCTATACACTCGGAAATTGCTTCATGTATTGCTTCTTGCTCTCTGTGCCCTTTTTCAGTCAAACTCACCAACAAATGTCGCTTATCTGTTTCTGACTTTTCTCTCTTTATCCATCCAGTAGCTTCTAAACGCTTCAACAAGGGTGTTAACGTATTACTCCCTAAATCTAACCTTCTCCCTATAGATTGCAGATTTTGGGGATTATCTTCCCACAACGTTAATAAAACGAGGTATTGAGAAAACGTTAATTTAAACGGTTTGAGCTGATGCTCATAAAATTTTCCAAATAATCGATTTACGTTATAAGCAGAAAAACACAGTTGATTTGCTAGCTTCATCTCCTCACTAGACAATTGATCTCCCCCTATTCCAATCGTGCACGATTGATTAAAGCTTAAACCATCCCCAAAGATAAATCAAATAAAAGAACTTCGCTTATTATAATTTTTTTATTGTTTCTTGGCAGAGCCTTGTCATAGCGCCTTTTTACGAGATAAATAAAAATATTACATCTTATGTTTTAATAAATAAAAAAACAACTCTTGTGAGAAAAACATCATCACACAAGAATTGTTTTTGGGGATTAGCGCTTTAAAATAGCTTGTCATTAAGGTAACACTTCACACGCGTAATCTCTATCCTTTATAAATATTTTTTCATAATCACTTTATTCGATTCGGTAAAAGCTTCGTTATGGCTTGATACGTAACCTTCTTTTCTAGCTTCAGGGTCAATATATTGCTTTGCTAAATTTGCAGCATTCCCAGCGTCACTAAATGCACTTGCGATCAAATGGACTTTAGCATCGTGATGGACAATATCCCCACAAGCATAAATACCAGGAATACTTGTTGACGTATTCCCAAATCCTTTGATGCGATAGGAATCAAACATATCTAATTGTGCTGTCGATGCCTCTAACAATGTACTTTCTCGATCAAAGCCATGACTAATAATCACATCATCAACACTTTTTATCGTCGTGTCACCTGTCTCTAAATTTTCAAGTATCACTTCTTTGATTCGGTTCTGTACTTGATCCCCGATTAATTGTTTAATGTGTGTATTCGGCATTTTTTCAACATCTAATTTTTCTAAGATTTGATTCATCGCTTCATAACCACGGATTTCATCTTTTCTATAAACTAAAGTGACACTTTTCGCATAACCTGACAAATCACAGGCCCAATCTAATGCAGAATTACCTGAACCTGAAATCAACACATTTTTATTTTTAAAATGTTTCAAAGCTTGAACCGTATAATGCAAGTTTGTCAGTTCATATCTGGAAGCATCTTTAATTTCTAATTGCTTCGGTTTTATGATGCCGCCACCTATCGCAACAATAACCGCTTTTGAAGAATAAACGTGACCTTGTTCTGTAGTCACTTCAAAATGCTGCTCCTCTTTTTTAGTAATATCTATTACACGTTCTTCCAAACAGACTTCTGGATTAAAATGAAGTCCTTGTTGAACAACATCTTGAATAATTTGAAAGCAAGGCTTCGGTGCCAGACCACCAATATCCCAAATAATTTTTTCAGGATAAATGTTCATTTTGCCACCTAATTTATCTTGAACATCAATGAGCCTTACGGATAATCCTCTTAACCCCGCGTAAAAACTCGCATATAAACCTGCAGGACCCCCGCCAATAATAGTCACATCTTTCATCATAGACATCCTCCTGTTTAATACATGAACTTCTTATATAAACTAAGTATGCTACAATTGATAATAATTATCAATATCAATGATGACTCAGACTGTTCTCCGTTGATTGAAAAACCTGGACGTATCCTTTTATCAGTTGTTCATATTTTCGTAATACCCACTCACTTTAAACCCGCATATTTACTTTTTACTTGGAATATAAAAATGGGCATGTTGATAATGAAAGGTAATATCAGAAACATCAAAAGGTTGGCCTGTAGATGTGTAAAATGTCTGATGATAACGTAAACAAGGTGCGCCAGCTTTTAATTGTAATAAATCCGCTTCCCTCTCATCGAGTTGATCCACATTGAAATAGATATCCGAAAAGCCAAGGCGTATTTGTAAATCGTTTTGTAAATAATTGAAAATAGAACTTTCTGCAAGCTCTTGATTTAAATACTTTACAATGCGCTTATTAAAGTAAGAATATTCGATGCACAATATCAAGCCATTCATATAGCGCACGCGTTCCAAATAGTAAACCTGCTCCCCAGGTCCTAACTTAAGTGCTTGCATCACGGACTTAGGTACCTCTGTCACTAATTCTAATTTGATAACGTCACTTGTCATATGGTGTTCCGCTAAATGACTTGAAAATCCATTCGTTTTAAACACATTGATATAATCGCTACTTTTAGAATTTCTTACAAAAATACCGCTGCCTTGCGCTTGATAAATACGTCCATCTTGTTCGAGCAAGGTCAACGCTTTAACAACCGTACTTTTACTTACGTCGTACATGTCTTTAAATGCCGTCACACTCGGCAATTTATCACCTGGCTGATAATTCGAACTTTCAATTAATGTATTGATTTGTTGTGCAATTTGTTCATACTTCAACAATCTGAATCCCTCTTTTCAATAGACATCGATTTATTATAGCATGCTTCTAAAAATAAGAACGACCTTTACATATTGTACCGGTACAATTATAATAACTTTGAACAATATGCTTTAGTCTATTATATGAAAAGGTGGTATGAAAATGGGTCAATTACCTCAAAATTTCATGTGGGGCGGTGCACTCGCAGCCAATCAATTTGAAGGCGGCTATGATCAAGATGGCAAAGGACTCAGTGTCATGGATGTCATCACTGCAGGTGCTCATGGTAAGGAAAGAAGAATTACAACACATGTGGAACCTGATGCTTATTATCCTAATCATTTCGGTATCGACTTCTATCATCAATATCAAGAAGACATCGCGTTATTTAAAGAATTAGGCTTAAAATGCTTACGCACTTCCATTGCGTGGACGCGGATATTTCCAAAAGGCGATGAAACGATTCCTAATGAAGCTGGTTTACAATTTTACGACAAAGTCATAGAAACACTTATCGAGAACGGGATTGAACCCGTCATTACTTTATCTCATTTCGAAATGCCCCTCCACCTTGCGCACACCTATGGCGGATTTCGAAATCGAAAAGTCGTGGATTGCTTTGCCCGTTTTGCAGAAGTTGTCTTCGAACGCTATCAAGATAAAGTCACATATTGGATGACTTTTAATGAAATTAATAACCAAATGGATGTACAAAATCCTCTGTTTTTATGGACCAACTCAGGGGTTCAGCTCAACCCTGAAGACAATCCTGAAGAAGTGTTATATCAAACTGCACATCATCAACTCATTGCAAGTGCACGCGCGGTCAAAATTGGGAAGCAAATTAATCCAAACTTTCAAATAGGCGCAATGATATCGCATATCCCTATTTATCCTTATTCTTGTCATCCTAAAGATATGATGGAAGCACAAATCGCAAATCGTTTACGCTTTTTCTTTCCAGACGTTCAAGTTAGAGGCTATTATCCTCATTACGCTGTTAAAATGTTTGAAAAACAAGGTTATGACATCGGTTGGCAAGAAGGAGATGATGTTCTATTAAGAGAAGGGACTGTTGATTACATCGGTTTTAGTTACTACATGTCTACTGCAGTGAAACATCAAGCCGAAGATTCACCTGAAAATAACATTATGAATTACACTTTACCTAACGCTGTAAATAACCCTTATATTGAATCAAGTGATTGGGACTGGGCGATTGATCCGATAGGCTTGCGTTATACGCTCAATGTATTATACGAACGTTATCAGCTCCCCTTATTTATTGTAGAAAATGGATTCGGTGCTGTTGATCAAGTCGAAAATAATGAAATCCATGACAGCTATCGTATCGATTATTTAAAACAACACATTGAAGCTGCGATTCAAGCCGTTGGTGAAGATGGCGTCGACTTGCTCGGTTATACACCTTGGGGCATTATCGATATTGTGTCTTTTACAACTGGAGAAATGAAAAAGCGTTATGGTTTAATCTATGTTGATCAAGATGACGAAGGGCATGGCTCATTAGCACGTTTGAAAAAAGATTCTTTTTACTGGTATCATGAGGTGATTCAATCTAATGGGACAAACCTTTCCTCATATTGAGGGTACAAAGCCCTGTTGCGCACTGATAAATCACCATACTTTTAAACCTCTATGTATTTGCGCCTACAGTGCAGAAACTCATCATTTTAAAAGAATCGTATAGAAATGCCCTTAATTTTAGATTTAGAAAGGCGTGGAACGGAAAAGAGAAAAGATTTCCGCTTCACGCCTTTGTTAGTCTTTCTTCCTATATTTAAATTGATGTGCCTTCCTACTCTATCTTCTTGTCGTACCACAGATATTTTCAATAAAAACCAAAAATGATAAATATTTAAATTTAGTTTTTGAATGATTTGTGAACAAATCTATTTTAATGTTGTGATTTGATTCACAACTGAGTATAATTAAATTAAAAAGGAGATATAAATATTATACTAGAATCATTTTGTATCTCTAAATCTATTGGGAGGTCTTTATTATGATTAAATGGCTACAACAAAGTAAAATTGCGAGTGTAATTTTGTTATTACTTCGTTTATATTTAGGAATTAGCTGGTTCAAAGCGGGGCTCGGAAAATTGTTGAGTGGTGGTTTTAATGCAGGCGGCTTTCTACAAAATGCCGTACAACATCCAGTCATGTCTGAAGCAGGTGTTCAATACCCGATTTATACATGGTTTCTTAAAACAGTCGTCTTACCTATGACACCTTTAGTTAACGTACTCATCCCACTCTTAGAAGTCATTGTAGGCTTATTATTAATCTTAGGTTTATTCACTTCAGTGGGTGCATTTGTTGGTTTAATACTCAATTTCATGTTCTTATTCGCAGGCACTGTATCAGTTAACCCACTTTACATTTTGATTAGTATTTTTATTTTCATGGGTGGCTATAATAGCGGTAAAATTGGTTTAGACTACTTTATTAAATCAATTTTAAGCGTGAAGTTTTTCAGATTCTTTAACTATTATCCTGAAAGTCATCAGAACCATACAAAATCACTGCAATAATCTTATAAGCTCATATGCATCATGAACAAGCGTTAATGTGATGCATCTCTTCATATAAAAATAAAGCGCCTCAAAAAATCTTCTGTAAATGATCTTTTGAGGTGCTTCTTTTTGTTATTTCGTTTCACGCGTATGATGGTCTTTCATAAAAGTCTCTATCACAGTTTGAATGGCCTTATCCCAGTAAGCATAATCATGGCGACCTGTACCGTCTTTAAAGTCACAACTGATACCTTTTTGTTGTAAATAATGCACAAAATCAACGTTACTCTGATAAAGAAAATCTTCTGTACCACACATCATTAAAAACTCAGGGATTTGTTTTTGCTTTTTAACCGCTTCGTCTACCAAATAGTAAGGGTCAAAAGGTGTCCCCTCAACTTTTGTGACTTCACCCGCAATCGCTTTAGGCTTGAAATCAGGGAAAGTATAATGGGCAAGTGTTTTCACATCGACAGCAGCAGAGAGCGGCGCGGCTTTCGCAAATCTTTCACCTGCTGTCAAAGCGAATTTAATCGTACCATAGCCACCCATTGAATGACCTGCTACAAAATTATCTTCTCGTGCTTTAGACAAAGGTAAAATTTGGTGCACGTAATCCCAAACTTCTAGAATATAATCATAATAACTATGTCCGTAGACCATGTTAGTGTAAAAACTATGGTCTGCATTGGGCATAATCACTGCAAGTTGATGCGCATTGGCATAGCGTTCAATACTTGTAAAGCGCGTGTAAGCACTGTGATCACTTGATAAGCCATGCAATAGTAATAATGACGGTAATAGTTTAGGTTGTACATTGGGTTGAACGTAGCTTTTGTCATCAGGTAAAATGACCGTTAAAGATTGATGCATCCCAATCGTTTCAGAAAGATAGTTGATTTCTAATCGTGCCAAAATACTCACTCCTTTATGACTCATTACGCTTTTTTATCTTACGTCTTTCTTATTTTAAATGTCCACAGATTCGAAAGCTTTCAACTTTACAAATAAATATAAAGATAATACATTAAATTTGTAATAACCCTAATAGTAATAAAAATCAACGTATGTATTAAACAGAAAAGGTTGAGTGATTATGACAAAAATAGCGATTATCGGCCCAGGTGCAGTGGGTACAGCCATTGCATCCGCCCTCGACACACAAGATGTCACTTTATTCGGTAGACAAAATAAAACTGTCACTTACGTCGACGAAGCAGTATCTGAAACGAAGCAAGTCAACGTTCATGCCCTTAAAGAAGCCACTGATGTATATGATATTGTTTTTATCGCAGTGAAAACACATCAAATAGATAACATTTTAGATGATCTTAAAAACATCACGCATTCCGAATCACGCGTTATTCTTGCACAAAACGGCAGTGGTTTACTTCCAAAATTAGAAGCGTACCATGCTTATCAAGCCGTCGTTTATATTAGTGGTGCCAAACAAGACAACGTCGTTAAACACTTCAAAGATTATAAAATTCATTTGCGCCGTGACGCTTTTACAGAGCAATTCGCAGAAAAGATTCAAGATTCACAGTTATCTCTTATCTTAGAAGATGATATCGATAAAGCCATCTGGTTTAAACTCATCTTCAATCTTGGAATGAACACGTTAACCGCTTTAGGTCGTGATACGGCACGCTTATTAAAAGACTCACGTATGGAACAATTGTGTCGCAATCTTTTAAATGAAGGCTTACAAGTCGCAAATGCAGCTGGCGTTATATATGAAGATTCATTTATCGATGACGTGATGGCAGCTTATCAAATCTTTAATGATGACACAGCTACAAGTATGTATTACGACACAATGAGCGAACAACCCATTGAAGTAGAAACGATTCAAGGCTTTATCTATCGTGAAGGTCAAAAATATGGCCTCCATATCCCTTATATTGAAACAACATATACTTTATTAGCCCATCAAAACCAAACGAGATTACGATAACATCACTTTAATATGCATTAAAAAAAGGATTGAGCAGCAATACAACTGCTCAATCCCTCTTTTTATGATAAAACACTTATGCTTGGTTATGTTTCATTTCCAATTGATGAATTTGATGTGTCAACATTGTATTGACGGGTGTAGGAATTTGAAGCGCCTCTCCGTATTTTGCAATTTGACCATTTAAATAATCTATTTCTGTCAGACGACCATTTTTATAGTCTTGATGCATAGATGGATAATGTAAACCTTGTTTTTCTTTTGGATAAGCCCCTTCAATTTTTTGAATTAATGCTGTTTTATCTAATTCGACACCTCGTGCTTTAGCGACAGCCACAATTTCATCGATAATCGGTACAATCATGTTCCGTGAATGATCATAGCTTCCGAAATCATAAATGGTTTTATCTAAAATTGTACATAAAGGGTTCAAGACACTATTTAAAGTAGCTTTTGACCATATCGCTTCAAAAACATTGTCGTTGATGTGAGGGTGTAAGCCCGCCTCATCCAATGCTTTGAAAATGATTTCTGTTTGTTCATCTGAATCACCACTTGCTCGATAAAACTCAATAGCACCTTCACCTTCTAATAATAATTGACCCGGCCCACGTAATCCGGCTGTCCACATTGTCACTGCCAAATAGATTTGTGACATCGGTACAAATTTTGACAAACGCTCATCGTGACCTAAACCATTCATCATACTCAAGATAGCTGTTTGTTCATGAATGGCACCCGCTTCTTTCAAACGTGTCAACATTGCCTCAGATTGCATCGCTTTCGTTAAAATAATAATTAAATCATAAGTTTCTGACACATCTTTTGACAAGACGGCTGGAATTTCAACGGTATACGTTTCATTTTCAGTTTTGATTTCCATACCTCGGCTGTTAATGCGCTGCACATGTTCAGCCCAATCATCAATCAAAGTCACATCGTAACCTGCTTTTTTTTAAAGAAGTCCCTATTCTACCACCCATGGCACCTGCGCCTGCAATTGCAATTTTATACATGACTGTTCACTCCTCTGTTGATTGTACTGTATTACTATGTAAGTCAATTATATTGACCCATTAAAGATAAATTCATTTTATCATAATTCTTACATTTGGCATAGTTTCTGTTGAATTACACACCTTTTAAGGCAATAAGTGAAAAGCGAAAGCATCACGCTTTTCCTAAAAATTTGTTTCTGTCTCCGTACAACACGGGTAAGTGTATTTTAGTGCATAGTTCATGTGATTTGTGGTATATAAAGTATATAACAAAAGAAAAGGTGATGATTGTATGGCAGAAATTAAACATGGAGATAATAAGTTTTATGTAGGTGAAGACGAAAATCATTTACAAGCTTTAATGACCTATGTCCCTGTTGGAAACAGTCGGATCATCATCGATCATACTGAAGTCGGTGACGAATTAAAAGGTCAAGGTGTAGGTAAACAATTAGTTCAAACAGCCGTTGATTACGCGCGTGAAAACAATATTAAAATTCATGCCACTTGCCCATTCGCTAAAAGTGTTTTAGAGAAAACAACTGAATACCATGACGTTTTTGAAAAATAAAACACAGTCACAGTTGGCATTGTTAAAGTGTCATCTAAAAATTTTTGGAACGCAATAAACCCGTCCCTGCATTATATAAAATGCATGAGACGGGCTTTTTTGAATCGAAAGTCTAATTTCGCTATTTTTGTTTGTATCTATCATTACAGCCTAAAAAGGCAAATAATCACTCTTTGTTTGAATCCAATTTGAAATTTGAGAATTAATCAAAACTACATTTGAACCATCAAGATTACCTTGCACAAGTATGCCTATCAATTGATCATTTTCTTCTAAAAATACTCCCGAACCTGATTGACCAGCACTAGATTGTAAAGTTGTTTGTATAGATTTTTCACCGTTAACAGATGTTATTTTCCCTCTAGTTTTATATTGCTTGTAACCACTTTTTTCAGCAGGATAACCTATTGAATACACACTTTTTCCATTTAAATCTGAAGGTTTTACACCTCTTACTGAAAGTTTTACGTCTTTCATATAATAACTATAAGCAGGAGTAGGGTTTGATCCTTTAATTAAAGCAATGTCTTCTGTGCTATAAGGATTAAATGTACTCACTGTTATATTCCCTGCTTCTGTAGCTAATCCTGATTCTCCTGGATAAACTTTTCCTATATTTCCTTCTTCAAATTCACCGTCTTTACAATGTTTAGCAGTTAACCCTACAGTTGGTGTCAACATAACCGCTGTACAGTGATGCCCATCTACGCCTTCATATTTGGCTGTATTTATACTTCCTTTTTCTTTAAATACATCTGTAATTAATTCTCTATTATCTTCTGAAGCGATTGCATTTGGAATAATAAAAAAGTAAGTTAAAAAGATAGCGCTGATAACTATAAGTAATTTATTTTTCATACTGATGTTCTCCTTAAATATATTATTTTGATAGTTACTTAAAATATTTACTTATTTGCTTTGAACCAGTTAACTAACCTTTGATTTAATAGTGACACTCTAGCCCATTTATTGGATCTTCATGTCTTTTATAAGTAGACCTCTTTAATTCAACATCTTTAAATTTTTTAAAACATAGGTTTATTACTTATCTTTTGCATAACAATAAAATACAAATCAATTTTGAATAGTGCGTCTGCATGATCACTACGTTTTAATCTGCTAATAACATTTATGAACTTACAATTTAACTTCACTTACAACCGTGTATTTTCATCCTCCTTTTAAGTGAAATTTCAGTAAAACTATATGAAAACTAATCTTTATAATTAAATTATACAAATATTTAGGGATAAAACAAGTAGTAAAAATTTATAATTTATTGTTAAGGACTTTTGCTATGGTTTAAAGCAAAATATTGAAGATATGCGAACAATACTGCCAAAAAATAAACCCGTCCCTGCATTGTATAAAATGCATGAGACGGGCTTTTTTGTGACTCTGTGCTTAATTTGTTGATTATTATGGTTTAATAAGGTTGTTGTTGGATTTGGTTATTTTGCATTTTTAATGGGATTTCATAGTATTGGCAGTTTTCCCATGATAAATAATCTTTGAAAATGTGGAAACCTTGATTAAAGAATTGATTCAATAATTTTAATGTTTCTTGTGATGTTTCAGGCAATTCATAAATCAGCTCAGTGAGCGTTTTGTCAAAGTAAGCATCTTCAATTAAAGGTTGATCGAACTTGAAGTTAGCGTCTACAAATGGGTAAGGCAAGACGAAGAATGTCGGACCTTCAAAGCGATCGTCACCAAACCAAAAACCAAATTCTATAAAATGTTCATCAAAAGCGGCATATTCAATGACTTGAGATGGTTTGAATGTTTCATGTATCGCGTTATAGTTAATAATTGATGAAATATCAAATGTACCCCAGAAAAGACCAGGTTTAACTTTGCGTGCACGGAAAGGCGCCACAAAGAAGGATAACGTGCGTGTTGCGAATTTCATTAGATTTAATGCTTGTTTACTCTTCTCAGGGTCATAGTGACAGTGATGCGCATCTTGATTAAAAGGCGTTTGATCTTCGACTTCTTGTGGGGTTTGATTGATTTTTACATCAATTTCAAATTTTTGAAGCAACTGATGAATGCCTTCATAGTATTGTTGGATGCTCGTTCCATTTTCTAATGGGATGCTATCTCGTCCTTGATCTGTTTCAACTATAATGCGATGTTGTACTAAATCGACTTGAATATTATACGTATGTTCAGCGTAGAATAAAATACCTGTTGAAAACCCACTTGGAGTAATATCTAAAACTACATGTGCCCACTGCGGTTCTTGGAAGGCGCTCGCGAGCTTATGTTTACCTAATATTTGAGCCAATCGATGCAATGTTTCTTTTTCTTCTTTCCAATCTGCAAGTTTTAACACTTTATCGCCTCCGTAAATTGTTATTCAGGCCGTGCCACTTACTTTCATTATATAAAATTTTCTACCTTTTTAATAACAATTGTCATCCAACTGGTTTGTATGTCCATTTAACAACATTAAAATGCGTGTCAAACCTTAATTTCATTGTTTGACACGCATCACTGTTATTGTAATTTTTGAAGATAACTGCGACCGAATTCTGGAAGCGGTACGCCAAAGTTATCTGCAATGGTTGCCCCAATTGAACTAAATGTTGTATCCGTATCGAGCGCTTGACCTTCTTTAAATTTCGGACTGTACATCAACACTGGAATGTATTCACGTGTGTGATCTGTGCCTTCTGCCGTTGGATCATTGCCGTGGTCAGCTGTAATGATGAGTAAATCATCTTCACGCATCGCAGCCATTAATTCCGGTAAACGATTGTCAAAGTCTTTCAAGGCTTGCGCGTAACCGGGTTTATCACGACGATGCCCATACAATGCATCAAAATCGACTAAGTTTAAGAAACTTAAACCTTTAAAGTCTTTTTGTACGATTTGCATCAGTTGGTCCATCCCGTCCATGTTACTTTTCGTACGTACGGCTTCTGTAACACCTTCGCCATCGAAAATATCATTAATTTTACCGATGGCAATGACATCGTAATCATGATCTTTAAGTGTGTTCATCACTGTTGGGCCAAAAGGTTTTAAGGCATAGTCATGACGATTACTTGTTCTTGTGAAGTGTCCCGGTTCACCAACATATGGACGTGCAATCACGCGACCGACTAAATATTTCGGGTCTTTTGTTAATTCACGTACTTTTTCACAAATGTCATAGAGTTCTTCAAGTGGAATAATCTCTTCATGTGCGGCAATTTGAAGCACAGGGTCTGCGGATGTGTATACAATCAGATCGCCTGTTTTCATTTGATGTTCGCCCCACTCATCAATCACTTGTGTACCTGAAGCCGGTCGATTCACAACGACTTTACGTCCCGTGATTCGTTCGATTTCATCAATTAATTCTTGTGGAAAACCGTTTGGATACACTTTGAACGGCTGCATGATATTCAAGCCCATCATTTCCCAATGACCTGTCATCGTATCTTTACCGACTGAAGCTTCGCTTAATTTCGTATAATACGCTTTGGGATGTGCAACTGCCCCTACGACAGGTAAGGCATCAATATTACCCAAACCTAATTGTTCGAGATACGGTAATTTTTGGTCAAATCCTTCTAACGTATGTTTCAGTGTGTGGGACCCTTCATCGTTAAAATCTTTCGCATCTGGGGCCTCTCCTATCCCAACAGAATCCATGACAATCAAATGTACACGTTGAAATGGTGCTGTCATATAAATCACTCCTACATTGATTAATTTAACATTGTTATCGTTTAATAGTCTGCGTCGGATTCTAATCCTTGCATGATTTGAACACCTGCACTTGCGCCCACACGTGTGGCACCCGCTTCAACCATTGCGTTAAAATCTTCTAAGCTACGCACACCGCCGGAGGCTTTCACTTCTAATGCATCCCCGACAGTCTCTTTCATTAATTTCACATCTTCAGGTGTGGCACCACCACCCGCAAAGCCAGTGGATGTTTTCACAAAATGTGCACCTGCTGCTTGTGCTAATTCAGAGGCTTTCACTTTTTCTTCATCTGTCAGTAAAACCGTTTCAATAATGACTTTAACCGTATGACCTTGAGCCGCTTTGACCACAGCTTCAATATCTTGCTGTACATCAGCGTAACGTCCATCTTTTAAAGCGCCAATGTTGATGACCATATCGATTTCATCTGCACCTTTACGTAAAGCATCTTCGGTTTCGAAAGCTTTCGTTTCTGTCGTTGATGCACCTAATGGAAAACCAATCACCGTACACACAAGCACGTCACTATCTGCAAGACGTTCGGCAGCGTATTGAACATGCGTCGGATTGACACAAACCGATTTAAAGTGATACGTTTTGGCCTCTTCAATGATTTGATCAATTTGTTGACGTGTAGATTCTGGTTTTAACAATGTATGATCGATATATTTTTCAAATTTCATAATTTGATCTCCTTCTCTTTTTCATTCTTTTTATTGTTCGTGGTGGGATGTCACTTTTGACTGTGTCCAGCGATTAAGGATGGTAAATAGAATAAGTCCAACCACACTGAGTAGCCCTAAAATAATTAAAATCATTCCGAAGTGCGTATTCATCGCATCTTTTCCCGGGAAATTTAAAGGTTGATAGTCAATTAATGCCGCAGCTAACGCGATCCCTACAGAGACAGCTACATTAATAATTAAATTGTAAAAACCTATCGCTACCCCTGTCACTTTAACATCAATTGTTTTGATCGCTTCATTTAAAAGTGGTGCGTACATTAATGCAAAGCTACCTGCAAAGAATATCATGGAACAAACAAAAATGATAATGTGATGACCCACCGCAAATGCAGGTAAAATCAAACTCAAAGCAATTAAACTAATCGCAGTCATAATTGCTTGTTTTGAGCTAAGAAATTTCGCAATTTGACCGCTCAATGCTCCGACAACCACTGCGACTACATAACCCGGTAAAAGTAACAATGACGTTGTATCTAATTTTACCTCGTAAATTTTTTCCATGATAAAAGGAAATGTAAAAATATAACCTAATTGAATTGCATACATAATGAAAACAATAAATAAGAATGACGTATAGCGTTTATTTTGAAAAAATGCTTTATCCACTAATGGATGGCGTGCATTTTTAATGTAAAATGCAAAGATAATAATAATTGCTAAAGCAGCAATCATGTATAGCCAATTGAAATGTGTAATAAACAGCATGACTGTTGTCGCAATAGCTGCAATTAATATTAAACCTATAAAATCTAAGTGCGCTTTATTTGTATTTTTTTCTTTAGGTAAATATTTAAAAAGAAATGGTAATGTAAACACAACGATTAGCGCAATTAAAAACATATTGGTCCAATGTAAATAAGTCGCGATAAAGCCACCTGATAGAGTCCCAATCACAAGAGATAGCGAATAACTACTTGTGCTTAGACCCAAGTACGTTTTTTGATCTTCTGTTGATAAATATTTTGCCACGTAGATGACATAAAGTGTTTCAGCTGCTGCTAGTCCGGCCGTTTGAATAATGCGTCCAATCAAAACCATTGGAAAATAATGTTGGAAAATATAACCAATGATTGAACCTGTAATGATAAGAAAAACACCGTAAATAAACAGCGTACGAATGCTGACCGCGTCAGATAACGATGCATAGACCACTGCACCAATACCAATAACAAGACCTGCTAACGTGGCTTGCCAACTTACAGTCGTTACAGAAATGTTTAAATCATTTGCAATCGCGACTGAAATCAATTTAAAAGAATTATCAATCACTAAACTAAACACAAATAGAAATAATAAAATGGGAACTGCTTTTTTAACTTTAGAATAGTCCATAGTCATTTCGCTCCTTGAGTCTGAGACCAATACACACTTTCACCTACAAAAAAGTCTCTCTATTTTAAAATGGCAATAACTGACTGAATGACACATCTGTGGAAGACATCTTAAAGCTAAGCGATTTTCTAACCTTATTTTCAGGCTTGCTTCCATGATTCAAACATATTGTACGTTACACTTAACAACACTTTTATTCACCAAGTCATGTCACGTGACCCACCACTTCGCGAATAACATTTAACACTATACTTAGCTTTAAAACGCCTTCAACAAACTTGTATACTAATTTGTCTATTTGTATACCCATTTATATAATAAACCTATTTTAAAACGCTTTCAATACTTAGCTTATGACAAAATTAAGAACATCACGATTAAGATTCATTTTTAGTCTCCAGGATAGAGATCAAGGTGTCATTTCCCGCTTTGGCTCTTTCCTATTGCCTATGATTCATGCCATTATCTTCATAGTTCAATCAAATTTATTGGTCCACTTCAACTTTAAAGTGTTGTATGATGATAGAAGAGAATGATTGAACTGGAGGTTTGTTTCATGGCGTCGCAATCACAGCCTAAATTTTTAACGATTTATAATACATTGTATGAAGAAATTCAAATCGGCAAATATCCGAGTGGGCAGGCGTTGCCTACAGAGATGACGCTATGTCAAAGATTCCAAGTGAGCCGAATGACATTGCGACAAGCGATCAAACTTTTAGTAGAAGATGGTATCGTGGAAAGTACACGTGGAAAAGGTCATTTTGTTCTCCGTCAAAAAGTGGCACACCAAACTTCAAGTATGGGTCTGTTAAAACATCCGCTTCAACAGGTTTCAATACAACCTGTATCACTGGCTTCTATGCATTATCGTGTCGACCTCGAAAGCGAATATACCAACCACTTATTCCCAAACCATCCTACAGCTGTTATTGCGATGGAACGTTATTATGAACATGCACAAAGTTCATATGAAGCTTCAGCTGCCTTTTGTTTTAGTTTTATTCCACTACATGTGATTGATACATTTAAAATCAATACGCAAAGTGAACAAGCAATGCGTGATTTTGTGGAAAATACGATTTATCAAAATTCAACACAATCCGATTTAAAAATCAGTATCACCTCTTCACCAAGTTTTCAATATCAAAATCATACCTTTGAAGGGGGCAAAAACTGTTGGTTAATCATTGAAACCATCTATGCTCAAAACCAAGCTCCAATTATGATTAACAAATGGTATATCCCACAAGAAAATGCAGAATTGATACTATCGCGGATTCAACAGTAGGGAGAAATATCCATTTAAATATAAAAAACGGACAAGAGTCTGGGACATAAATACCAAAATAAATAGCTCGAAGATGATTTTGATAAAAAACGTCTTCGAGCTTCCTTTTTATTATCATGCTTCGTATTATATAGGCTCGCTTTCCGAGGGGACAGCCTCAGCCTGTAGTCTTCGGCTCGTCCTGTTCCCTCAGGAGTCTCGCTATAAATACTTCGCTTATATATGTAATCATTCACCATTATCCTTTAAAAAAATAAGGCACTTTCGTATAATTTAATTCATCACAACAAAAACTAAACTAACGAGGTACCTAAGGAAATTAGTCGCATCTAGTGCAGCTAAACTGATGGTAAAAGGAAAAAATCCGAGATTTTTCGCTTTTTACGAAAACCTCGGATTTCATCGATTACTGAGACAATTTTGTCCCAGACTCTTGCCCACGCTTCTAGTTGCTATAAAGTCTGATTATCTGATTATTCATTGTGTAGCGCTATGATTGTTGTGCAGCTTCTTTGACTGCATTAAAAACAGTTTCATTTTTTTTGGTTGTTCTTTTTTACCGAAATCGTTTGAGTTGATATCTGTTTGAATGCCTTTGAAATTTTCTACGCCCCAAGAAGAATCTTGCTGATTAATACCTTCTTTATCATAATTCCAAATCGACCAAGACATATGACTCTCATTCATTTTCTTCAAAATATATTTGAAGTCATTGCCATTTGGCGCAATATGCAGATCATTTGTTGCCGCGTTACCATTAAACTCACCCATATAACTTGGCACATTATAATTTGCTTTATTAATACTATTAATTTTATTGTCGAAGTTTTCTCGAATACCTTTATGTGATTGTGCACCGTCACCATATGGATAGTTATGATATTCATATACAATATTATTATTATTTTTACCAAAATATTGAGGGTCTTTCATATTTTGCGGATCCCATACTGCTTCTAAAAATGCGATATGGTTATCGCCGTTTCCTCTAATTGTTTTTAAAGTATCTTTATAAAATTGTTGCACTTGGCCATCACTGTGACCTGCAGGCCCTTTAGGTTCATTTAAAATATCATATCCAGCGATAGCATTGTTGTTTTTATAATGTTGTGAAATATAGTACCAAATTTCTTTTGTTTTACCTTGTGCATCTGGGTCATTCCAGAAATTTCCCACTGATTTATCACCTTGTGCTTCGCCAGAGTGTTCTTGTGCATTTTGTGAATTTGGCGCACCATGCATATCTAAAATGACGTATAAACCATGTTGTTGCGCTTTAGCTACAAATTGGTCAATTTCATCAAACGCATGGTCTCTCATTTTAACATCTTTCGGATTCATGCCTTTTTGATAATTAGTTAAGTTAATATAGTTAATTGGCAATCGTATTGTATTACAGCCCATATCTTTAACGTTTTGAAAATCTTGGTCGTCCCATCTGTTATGCGCATATCGATCTAAGATTTGGTGTGCCTTTTCAGACGAATTTACTTTACTTTGAATATCATCAAATACCGCTTTGTAGCCGCCATTGATATTTGCAGCACTCGGATAGCCGCCCATCCATTTTTCAGTTGTAAATACATTACCCGCATTGACACCTTTAAGTTGGAAGTTTTGTCCATCTTTTTGAATTTCTTTACCTTGCGTTTGTAAACGCCCCATTTCATCTGCATGTGCAGAATGTGCTGGTAGTGATAATGTTAATAGAGTTGTTGCCGCTAAAATTGAAGTCAACATCGTTTTTTTCATTGATAGTCACCTTTTCCTTTTTTATTAAGCATGATCAAAATCTATATCTTCATTACTATAATGTTGAATGGCATCTTGGTCTAAATGAAATTGTTCCCCATTCATTTTGAAGTCTAAAGGAAGTTTTAAATCAAAGTTTTGGTTTTTTATAAATTGTTGTTGTACTTTCAATCGATCAAAGACATCGTTATCCTTACTACCATTATTTTCATTTTCTTTTTGAGTCGCTTTAAAGCGGCCGTCTAAAAACGCATATAAATAATCTGCTTCTTTAGCACCTGTTTTAGGTGTTTTTCCGCCGCTCTTATCCATCGCACGTTCGCGTAATTCATCGAAACTCCAATCTGCAGGATCTTTTCCTTTGTAGCCACCTTTTTTAAATTCACCTGGACCATGTTTTACAATTGCATCAAAGTATACATATTGACCTAGTTGAGATAAGCCATCTTCTTTAGCAGCTTGAACGGCTTCATCCATATAATCTTTTTTTAATACATAATTTTGTGCTTTCACCAAATTTGCTCTATCATTTTTTGCTGCATCTTTCCATGCTTGCTCGAACCCATCTAATCCTTCATGAGATTCTGATTGTGCTTGAGCTAGCTTTTCAAGTGCTGGCAAATATTTTTTTAAGTTATTATTCGGATTGATTTGATTATAATGTTTAACAAGATGCACCATATCATCAGAACCAGTAGTAAAGCCAATGACACCCGCAGTATAGCCTCTATGATCACCAATATCATCAATGTAGCTATAATTATGTGAATAGTTCGTATCAGTATTTTCTGCTGCTCCGACTAATGCCATGATTCTTTTTCTTAAATCATGATTTGCATCCATATAATGGCTTGCATTGCTGTCACTTTCTTTTTGCGCTATTTGTTGCGCTGAAGCTTGACCGAGTTGTTGATCTGCATGTGCGACATGTGCGATTGATGAAAATGACGATAAGATTACTGCACTTGATAATGCGACTTTTAACGTTTTTTTCATTACAAAATTCCCCTTTAAACTAAGAAAATTTTAAAATCAATGTCTTAAATGCAAAGCGGCACGACACTTACTTCATATAGACCTTTTTTAGGTATGTACAAGCCTTCTTCCTATCTATAAATTATCAGACAACCTTTCGTTCCCTGACATTAAGAAACTTTAAAACTATCATAGAATAACGTCAACAATTGAAAGCGCTGTTTCCAAAAATTAAATATTATCTTAAAATTGACTTAAATATTTTTACTACTTTAAAAAGAAACTATTACAAATCTTATATATAATAGTTTAATTGTAAACTAAAAAAGATATTGTAGTTACAATTAAAATGCTCTATCTTACACAACAAAACCAACCATTTATTTAATGAAAAAGGGAGCGGGACAGAAATCTATTTGATTTCGTTGTCCCGCCCCGGCTCTGTTAAAAGTTAATTTACATATTCACTTTGGCTGTTCTCTGTCGATATAACATCATTAAAATGACCCCAGCATATCCAAGTATTGAAATGACTGAAGCATCTATACCGTATTGACCTCCAGTGATTAATGGGTTTTGGACTTGTATTACATATTGACCTAGCCCACTGTCGCTTTTAGCTGTCACTATCTGAAAGAGGCCACCCGTGAGATTCCATAGCGCGTGCAAGATCACGCTTGCCCAAATTGAATTGAATGTATACACAGTAATGCCAAACATGACACCCACCATCGTACCCCCAACTATTAATAATACAAAATCCAAGCCGACTAACTTGCCATTGAATAAATAAATAAATAAAGCCAAATAAAGCAGATGTTATCCCTATTGCCCATACACGGTTTGTCTTAACTTCAATATATTGTAACAGCACGCCCCTGAACATCATTTCCTCAACAATAGGTGCCACTATTCCTCCAATAAAAACAGCTTCAATCAACATAGCACTGTAATCCGTTATTTTATCAATCTGTGTCCAGTAGAAAAAACCAGGCACAAATATAATCTAAGTGGCGATAACAATAAATGGCAGTAAAAGACCTAATATTATACAAAATCGTAATCCACTGAATCGCTTTACTCTAAAATATAGCCAATCTTTTTTAAACCTTTATGTATCAATCGTTTTATTAAAAGGATAAATATCACACCGTAAGTTACGCCGTGTAATAGATACTCGACGCCTTTTAAATCTAACAAATGCCACTATATAGCTAAATTTTGCGGAAAAACACTATCACAAATAATAATGACAATCAGTAGTACAAACCACCATTTTTGTGCAAGAAAAGTCCAGCCGTTGATTGGTTTTTCAACCGTATTAGACGTCCCGTTGTTTCCCTTGTTTTCCAATTCATTTCCATTCACTCATTCATCAAAACTGACATTGAAAAAAGAGGCAAGCTTATTTAACATTTGGATAATGGGTTCGATTGTCCCTTGTTCCCACTTGGAAACAGTCTGTCTCGTCGTATGCATTTCTGTTGCTAGCATTTCTTGTGTAAGTTCATGTTCAATCCTTAGTTTTTTAATTTGATCTGCAAATCGCATTGTATTCACCACCCTTTTTTATTTTATCAAACAGACCTACGCCTTTATGCTTATGATTTTATGCATGATGTCTCAAATTTTGAGCATAACGCGCTGTTTCACATCCATTTTCGTATACATGTATTGTTAAACGTGGTCAAACCGCTCACGCTCATAGTGTTTCCACTAAAAATAATCCCGCTCAAAAAAATATAAGTGTTCATTCTTGACTAATAACGATATATCGTTTATTATTTAGATATATCGAAAAAGGAAAGGTGGAAATTAAAATGTTTATGCCACATCAACAAGATGGTTTTGACAGAATGTTTAATGCACATCAAAGAAGAGATCGATTTTTTAAGAAAGGGAATTTACAATTTTTGATTTTGAGATTATTAATGGATTCGCCTAAACATGGCTATCAAATTATTAAAGATCTTGAAGCGCAATTTAAAGGTTTTTATTCCCCAAGTCCAGGAAGTGTCTACCCTATACTTCAAATGTTAGAAGACCGTGAATTTGTATCTACTTCAAAAGAAGGTAAGAAAAAAGTCTATACCATTACAGACGAAGGCATCGAATTTTTAAAGGAACAACCTCATTACGACGAATATGCTAAACGTATGGGGCAATTTAAAGAGATGGACACAGAAAAGTTAACAGAACTTCGCTCATCATTACAGTCACTATTTAGATCCTTTATGTTGGCAGGTCAACATGCAATGAAAGATGAGAAACAACTTGCCGATTTTGAACAATTTATTCAAGATACAGCAAAGCAACTTGAGTCATTTAAAGAGAAAAAAGACGACGAAAAATAGGAGGTTTAAAAATGTTAAAACAAGATCTTCAACATATTGCGATTGTCGGTGGTGGTCCAGGTGGATTAATGCTTGGGCGCCTCCTACAACAACAAGGCTACAATTTTACAATTTATGAACGTGGTCATCGAAATTTGCATAGTGATAGAGGAGGTTCTTTAGATATTCATGAAGATAGTGGCCAACTTCCTTTAAAAGAAGCACAGATTTTTGAAGCTTTTCGAACTTATGCACGTTATGATGGCGAAGATACACGCATCGTCAAAAAAGACGGCACAATCTTATATGATGAGGACGCTGAAGGTGAAGGGGGCAGACCTGAAATCGATCGTGGCCAATTATGTGATATTATTTTGGAACAAATTGACCCGTCTCATATTCAATATGGCTATCAACTTAAAAGTATGGCGCAGCAAGATGACGGCAGAACGATTATCCATTTTGAAAATGGTGAGACAGCGGTGACTGATTTAGTTATTGGTGCTGACGGTGCATTTTCTAAAGTACGCCCGTATTTAACTGATGCTGAACCTGAATATACTGGTATTTCTATGGTTGAAATGAACAGTGATGAACAGGAACATCCAGACTTACTTGCATTTAATAAAAACGGTAAAGTGATGGGGCTCGGTGGTGACCGTGCGATTTTAGGCCAACGTAATGGTGATGGTCGCATCATGGCATATATCAGTTTCAAAACGCATTATGACACACTAGATCAATACAGACATCTCCCATTAGAAGACTTAAAAACAAAATTGCTCGCTGATTTTGAGGATTGGGCCGACGAATTAAAAAATTATATTCGTTACAGTTATGATGACATTAAATTCCGTCGTATTTATAAATTACCGGTTGGACTCACTTGGGATACGCAATCTCACGTTACGTTAATCGGTGATGCCGCGCATTTGATGAGTCCATTTGCTGGTGAAGGCGTCAACATGGCACTCTATGATGCTTACCTTTTAGCTGAAGCATTTAAAACACACGACAATGTCATGGATATACTCCAACATTATGAACAACAAATGAATGATATCACAAAAGGACATGCTCAAGAATCCCAAGAAAATTTAGAACGCTTCTTTTCAGAAAATGGCGCTGAAACTATGGCCGCATTCTTTGAAAACCCTTATGATGCCGCATCCCACACATCTTCTGCTTCCCAAAACTAAATATTAACGTATTTTAACGGTTGGTGAGCCATCACGAATCGTTTTTTCATTTTAGAAATTAAAAAGCGCATTCAGCACCAAAACGCTGTGCTGAATACGCTCTTAAATGAATGTGGGTACTCGGGTTGCCGCTTACCTTGTTTTTTCTTACCCGAGTAATCTTAACTAAGAAACATTCATCAGATCAATTTATGCTTCAAGACTACTGTATCACTTACAGATTTTGTTTAACCCAGTTATAAATTTCATCAGTAAGTGTTGTGCCTCTGTTTGATTCAGTATTTTTACCTTTTACATAACTTGTATGTACGCCAAAGAGTTTATGTGTCGTTTTATCAAAAAGCGGTGCGCCTGATTGTCCATGTGATGCATCTGCAGTATAGTATGCTTTATTGCCTTCTTGTCTATCAACGACGCCTATATCTTTCCACATTGTTGGTCCTGGGAAAACTTTAAACTTGTCTGATGGATAGCCTGCAACTTCAAAGTCTTTTCCAGTAAAGTCATTCGCAGTCTCTAATTCGAAAGGTTTCACAACTTTACCGATAGAAGCACCTGCACTGGGTTGGACATCAATAATTGCAATATCGTAGTCACTTTGTTGTTTTTCTATATATTGTTGTGGCACTCTCACATGCGTTGAGATAAATTTAGAATACGGTTGGTATTTTGCATTTAAACCAGGTTCTAGCGTTGTACTTTTAGCAAGTCCTCCTTTTTTCGGATCATATACACAGTGTGCTGCAGTAAGGACTTTATTCGGCCCGATGACAGAACCTGTACAAGCGGCACCGTCATTATCCCATGCCATTGTTAAGAATGTAATCGCTTGATATGGTTTGACTGTTGTATTCTCTACTCTGACACGTGTGTCCTTGTCAATCACATTATAATTCGTAAAATCTGCTGCGTATGATGCTTGTGTAAGTGTCATAAATAATAAAGATGCGACTGATAAAGTTTGAGCTATCATTTTTTTCATTTGACATTCCTCTTTCTTTTAAATTGAATTATATTACAAAGTACAATTTGCATCGGCCAATGCGTTGGGGCAAACCATGATTTGATATGTTTGCCCCGCTTCGGTTATTTGTTGATTATGGTCAACAATATGAGGCCACTTTTGATTATAGAGACTGCCCTATATAGATTTTGCCTAGGAAAAGCCTTTAAATAAAAGGGCTTAGCTAACTGAGTTATTCTACGTTTGCGTAACCGAATCTAATCGAATCCCGCTTCTACTACAAGTTTTGTTGCACCCATTTTAAAATGTTTTTTGTAAATGTTGTGCCTCTGTTATATAAACCTGCACTTGTTTCTACAGCACCTGTATGTACACCAATGATGTTCTTTGTCTGTTTATTAAAGACAGGTGCCCCAGATTCTCCAGAAATGGTGTCTGCTGTGTAATAAGCTTTATTTCCATCTTGAAAATCAACTAATGATGAAGATGACCATTGCGTTTGAACACGTAATTGCTCAAACTTATCTGACGGATATCCTGTAATTTCTACTTCTTTATTCTTACTATTATCGGAGGCTTCCATTTGAATTGGCTTAACGACATTTCCGATTGAAACACCATTTCTAGGTTTGACATCAATAATAGCAATGTCGTATTGATCTTCTTGATGATCCTTATATTGTTGTGGCACTTTAATATCATTAGATTCAAATTGACCAAACGGTGCAATTTTGCCGTTTAAACCAGGCGTAATTTTTGACTGCTCTGTTAATCCACCATATTGAGGGTTATAAACACAGTGCGCAGCCGTAATCACTTTATTAGGCGCAATGACTGTACCGCTACAGTCTTCATAAACGTTATTAAATTTAGATTCAATAAAAGCAATCGATTGATAAGGATTCAATGTTGTATTATTTACTTTTACACGACTGTCCTCACCTATGATTTTGTAATCAGTGTGACTTGATGCATAAGAATCTTGCGTGAATGCCATAAAAGACAAAGAAACAACTGTTGCCGTCCTTAAAAGAAATTTATTCATTGTACTCAACTTCCTTCTCAATTATTTTACTGCTATTTAAAGAATATAATATTTTTATCTTTTTATAAACAAAATCTTAAAATTTTTTTCAGTTTTAATTAATAGTATTAATAGCGTATGAATATTATAAATTTCTATATGGATAGTTATATATAAATAGTAAATTAAAATGATAAGTACACTTTATTTCAGAAAATTTAATAAACAAAATTGTAAAATAGACGTATTTTAAACGGGAAGACTCAACTTCATATAACTGGTTGAAAGACACACTTCAATCAAGCTTGTGCGGTCATTATAAAAAGAATAAAGCAGAAGGTTAGGAATCATCCTCGCCTCCTGCTTATATTAAAAATGAAAATGACGCTAGGACATGTATATATTATCCTAGCGCTCACGAATATTTAAAATGGTATTATGCTTTTAATGCATCATCAATTTTTTGAAATACCTCAACTTTATTTAACGGATCACTCACTTCTTCACCATTAATTTTTAAAGTAGGTACCAATTTGACTTTATCGTTATTTGCTCTAATAATATCTTTTTCTGCACGTTTCCATGCCTCACTATTTTCAGTTTTATATTCCTTTTTAATTTTATCTTTTTGTTCTTTACTAATGGATAAACGATCGATTTGCTCATCGATTTTATCGTGCGTTAACCATTTCCCTTCGTGATTCGGTTGTTGCTCAATTAAATGATGATGAAATGTCATAAATTGTTGTGGCGCTACGATTTTTACAGCTTGTGCCGCTCTTGATCCCTCAATCGCATCGTCACCTAAAAATGCCACATCTATCAGTTGATATTGAATTCGATCTGTTCCATACTTTTTCTCTATTTCTTTCATTATTTTCTGATCGAACACTTTGCAATAAGGACATTTATAATCAAAGTACTCAACGATTTTGACTTGCTTTTCGTGATGCTCTCCTTTCTGACAAGCGGTGAATACGACAAGCACTAAAGCCATCATTAAAAAATAAAAAATTTTCTTCATTACTGACTCTCTCCTTTTACACTATCCTGTGTATTACTTTAATAAATATAACTGTTAATAATTATATTTTCAAATATATTATTAAATTATTTGATTAACAACATTAACAATTAAGACTTGTGCTTATCATCCATCCCTTTTCTAATCAAATACTTTTAAAAGCATAAAAAGAGCTTACTCATGATGTAATCAATGAATAAGCTCTTGTATTCTTAAATATGATTTACTTTTGAAATCACTGCCACACTTTTATAGTAAGTGATGATCTTTAAGCAATGTTTCAACATAAGTGCCTTTAATTTTTCTTAAGAAACCACTCAAAGCAACTTTTTGAATTTTACTATTTTCTGTGATTTCTTGTAGGCTTTTACGATCATTTAATTCGTATGCTGCATCCATTAACACACGTAAATCAAATTCAGAAGCAATAACTTCTGGTACCCCTCTATCAATATCTAATAATTGGTATACAGCTTCCATTGCAGTTCTAACTGAATATTCTGTTGTAAACACAGTATCTCTTTCAGTTTCTGCAAAGTTACCGATAAAAGCAAGGTTACGTGATTGATGTGGCACAACTAATGGTCTGTCACCTACTGCTCTTGGCATAAAGTAAGATGTAATATAAGGCAGATACGCAGGTATGGTATTGGCTTCTTCAGTTGCCAAGTATTCAATTTCTTCAGTAGGAACACCCATGTGGTAGAGCCATTCTTGACAAATTTCACTACCACTACATTCTGTAATTGGTTTTTTAATATAATCGCCATCAACATCAGAGTATAAAGCATAAATCCAAGTACTTACTTGATCATCAGGTTGGCTTTTAAATTGTTGTTGACGGTTGACCGTAAAGCTCATTTGCCATGATGAGTCATTAACCGTAATAATCCCACCCGTTACTGTTTTATGAGAAAGCGGGTCACGTTTACAGAGTCTTTCAATGGCACCGATGATTTTTTTATTGTTTGTTGTCGCAGTCGCAGAAATGAACCAACTTCTTTTTGGTAAATCTTTATAGAATTTTTCTGGATTACCAAATTCTGGACTTTGTTTTGCCAAGTTATTCCATAATAACCAGCTACCACCAATATCATCTGTAATAGGTGCAGGTGTGTCATTATCACCATAAGTTGAGCTTTCTGTAATACTACCGTTCGTTACAAACACTAAGTCATTAGGCGTTAATGGAATGACATCATCTTTGCCATCTCGTTTAATAAGAATTTCTCGTGCTAATTTTTGAGAAGTCGTAACGTCTACTTTAATATCTTCTACTTTGATATTATATTCAAATTGAACATCATGTGATTTCAAATATTCAACCATTGGTAATACGAGTGATTCGTATTGATTGTATTTTGTAAATTTAAGCGCGCTAAAGTCTGCAAGTCCGCCAATGTGATGAACAAAGCGCATTAAATAGCGACGCATTTCCATAGCAGAATGCCAAGGTTCAAATGCGAACATTGTTTTCCAATAAACCCAGAAATTAGATTTTAAGAAATCTTCAGAAAAAACATCTGTAATTTTGATATCATTTAAATCTTCTTCATTCATTAAGCATAAATCGACAATTTCTTTAATTGCTTTTTGTGTGAGTGTAAAATCGCCGTCTGTATCAACACGGTGTCCTCTATTTTCAATCATGCGGCAGCGTGAATAGTTTGGATCTTCTTTATTCAACCAATAAAATTCATCTAAAACTGAAGCATTTTCAACTTCTAAGGAAGGAACTGAACGGAATAAATCCCACAAACACTCGAAGTGATTTTCCATCTCTCTACCACCGCGTACGACGTAGCCTTTATTAGGAAGTTCGTCACCATCAAGACTGCCGCCAGGCTTAGGTAACTCTTCTAAAATATGAACTTGTGAGCCTTTCATCTGTCCATCTCTAATGAGAAAACAAGCTGCTGCTAGAGCGGCTAAGCCAGATCCAACTAAATATGCAGATTTGTTTTCTACATTTTCAGGTTTTCTTGGGCGTGCAAATGCTTCATAATTACCTTTACTATAATACATAGTAAACACTTCCTTTTTTGGATTAAAAATCAGTATAATAAAAGACAAACAGGAAAATAAATGACTTCCTTCATTTTAAAATTTCCTTCAATATTATTATATCAACAGACCACATCCAATTAGGCGCCAATATTCACTATTTGTAACTTAAATGACAAAATCAAGAAATTGTTCGATATCTGAGGTGTTAAAAGATGAATAAACAGGATTTACGCGTAATTAAAACGCAAAACGCACTTATGAATGCATTTACGGAACTGTTAAAAGTAAAAGAATTTGAACACATTACAATACAAGACTTGTGTGACTACGCACTTATCCGTCGTTCAACATTTTATCGACATTACAAGGATAAGTATCATCTATTGAATCATGCGATTGAAAACGTCTTGAATCGTTTTAGACAAATTCATTTATCCGATATTCGTTTTGAAGACCCGAAGCCTTTCCTTGAGCGTTATATCCATGACTTATTAACCTTTATTAATGATAATAAAGCGATCGTCAACAGTGTAGTGACGCATCATTTGTATGATGAGACGTCACGTATTATTTATGAACAAATTTATCAAGCCATTAACAAGCAGACTCAATACGACATACAAACAGGTGGGCGTTTCGATGTGAGCCCAACGATTTACAATCATTTTCTCACCGGCGGCGTTTTAAGTGTCGTCTTCAATTGGTCTAGAGACGCGCATGCTGAACAGACACTCACGACTGTTAAAAATGATATCGTCAACTTGATATGTGGCATGAGAGCAACGCACATGAAACGTCTGAATTAAAAAATCCAAACAGCCTCTACATCGCTATGTGTGCCCCATTTCATTGAATAATCATGGGGCACGTGACTGCCGTGGCGCGATTCGTTTCTCGTCATATCGACGGATTAAGGCGTTAAATTCGCATCTTGGTAAGTTTGATTAAAAAGCTTATAATGGACAAATTTTGAAAGCTCAGCTGACGCCGTAAGAACTAAAATCGTATCATTACCCCCAACTGTTCCAAGCACCTCATTTAACTCCATTTGATCAATATAGTAATTAATGCTCTGCGCAAAACCCGGTGCTGTTTTAATAATTAAGTACGTGTCTTTAATCACGACAGAGGCAATCTCATCTTTATAAAAGTTAATCAATTTCGCTTTGGCATCTTTTTGCGCATTTTCATTATACTTTTGATAACATCGCTCTTGATGCGCGGATGGCATTTTATAAATCTTCAATTCATTTAAATCTCTACTAATTGTCGCTACACTATACCTTATCCCAAAATGTTGTTCTATATAATCCACAATTTCTGCTTTTGAATGAATGTTATGCTCTTTTACAATCATAGATACTAAGTCTAATCTTTTTCTTTTTTTCATGCATTTAAACTCCTTTGCCTCATAATCCCGCTGACAAATAACTGTGTATCTCTACCATAACAAAACATCTCATTAGTAAATGTGAAGTTTCTGACATCTCACATGAACCCTCACTCGCTGTCAAACATTTAAGTGGCTTCATCTTCTTACAAAAAATCAATAAACATCTCTTTTCAAAAGATTGATGATTATACATACACATTTTTGAATAAAGAATAATATTATACATATCTCTTAATTTAATATTAACTTATTATTCATAAATACGCATGTTAAAAGGGTAAAGTATGCATAAGTTATCATTATTGTGTATTGAATAAATCATTTGTATGAGGTTTTAGACATTTATATTGAGAAAACATTCACAACTGGATAACTGAAAGCGTTTTATACTTTGGATGTAATCAAGCAAAGGAGGAATAACAATGGAAAAAGGACCAATCCAAGTGAATAGTGAAATTGGCAGATTAAAAACCGTTTTACTCAAACGACCAGGCAAAGAATTAGAAAATCTTGTACCTGATCATCTCAGCGGCTTATTATTTGACGATATTCCTTATTTGAAAGTCGCGCAAGAAGAGCACGATAAATTTGCGCAAGTTTTAAGAGATGAAGGGGTTGAAGTTGTTTACCTCGAAAAATTAGCCGCCGAAGCCATTGCGGATAAAGCCGTACGCGAACAGTTTATTGATGATATTTTGGCTGAATCTCAAAAAACAGTTCTCGGCCATGAAAAAGAAATTAAAACACTCTTTGAAACATTAAGCGACCAAGACCTTGTAGATAAAATTATGGCGGGTGTGCGTAAAGAAGAAATTCAACTCGAAACCAATCACCTTGTTGAATACATGGATGATAGATACCCATTCTATTTAGACCCTATGCCAAACCTTTATTTCACAAGAGACCCTCAAGCTTCTATTGGACGCGGTATGACAATCAATCGAATGTATTGGAGAGCACGTCGTAGAGAATCTATTTTTATGACCTATATTCTTAAACATCATCCACGTTTCAAAGATGCGGACGTTCCTGTTTGGTTGGATCGAAATTCACCATTCAATATCGAAGGTGGCGACGAATTAATCCTTTCAAAAGAAGTGTTAGCGATCGGTATTTCAGAACGGACTTCGGCACAAGCTATCGAACGTTTGGCGCGCCAAATTTTATTCGATGATCAATCGACTTTTACAAAAGTATTGGCAATTGAAATACCAAACAGCCGTAGTTTCATGCATTTAGATACTGTCTTTACAATGATAGACTACGACAAATTTACAATGCATGCGGCGATTTTCAAAGAAGAAAATCATATGAATATCTTTACAATCGAAAAAGATGAAGCGACACATGATATTAAAATCTCTCATTCAAGCCAACTTAAAGCAACATTAGAAGACGCTTTACATGTCGATAACATTGAATTTATTCCTACGGGTAACGGTGACGTAATCGACGGCGCACGCGAACAGTGGAATGACGGTTCAAATACGTTGACAATTCGTCCTGGCGTAGTGGTCACTTATGATCGTAACTACGTTTCAAACCAATTGTTAAGAGATAAAGGGGTCAAAGTCATTGAAATCACAGGTAGTGAACTTGTACGTGGTCGTGGCGGCCCTAGATGTATGAGCCAACCTTTATTTAGAGAAGACATTTAAGCATTCATTATCAAATTAAGAAAGGATTTTTAAAATGACAGATATTCAAAAACCATTAGATTTAAAAGGTAGACATTTACTTAAAGAAGACGATTTTACTAAAAAAGAATTTTCAGACTTAATTGATTTTGCGATGACTTTAAAATCTTATAAACAACAAGGCATCCCACACCGCTATTTAGAAGGTAAAAATATTGCTTTATTATTTGAAAAAACATCAACACGGACACGTGCTGCATTTACTGTTGCTTCAATCGATTTAGGTGCACATCCAGAATTTTTAGGTAAAAACGACATTCAATTAGGTAAAAAAGAATCTGTCGAAGATACAGCAAAAGTATTGGGCCGTATGTTTGACGGTATTGCGTTCCGCGGCTTTTCTCAAGATACAGTGGAAGCATTAGCAGAATTTTCAGGTGTCCCTGTATGGAACGGACTCACTGATGCTTGGCACCCAACACAAATGTTAGCAGACTATATGACAATCAAAGAAAACTTTGGACATTTAGACGGTATAAAACTCACATACGTCGGCGATGGACGCAATAATGTCGCAAATTCACTACTTGTCGCAGGGCCAATGTTAGGTGTCGATGTTACCATCTGCTCTCCTAAATCTTTATTCCCTTCTCAAGATTATATTGATATTGCTGAACGTCGTGCAAAACAAGATGGCGGTTCAGTCACAATTACCGATAATATTGATGAAGGCGTAAAAGGTGCTGACGTTATTTATACTGACGTCTGGGTTTCAATGGGTGAAGAAAGTGAATTTGAATCTCGTATTAAATTACTAAAAGATTATCAAGTGAACAAAGCTTTATTTGACAAAACAGGTAAAGACAGCACAATTTTCTTACACTGTTTACCTGCTTTCCACGACACAAATACAGAATATGGTCAAAAAATTAAAGATGAATATGGTTTGTCTGAAATGGAAGTGACAGATGAAATCTTTAGAAGCAAACATGCGAAAGTGTTTGATCAAGCTGAAAACCGCATGCATACCATTAAAGCTGTAATGGCTGCAACGCTAGGTTAATTCAATAGATATGATATGATAAAAAGCCCAGTGATTCTTATCATAATAAAATACTATTATTATATTTTAAAATAAGTTTTGTACTGGGCTTTTTAATCTATCTAAAGGAGACATGACATATGGGTGGAACAGATGAAAACAAATTAAATAAAACCTCCTTAATTGGTTTAGTCATTGGCTCGATGATTGGTGGCGGTGCATTTAACATCATTTCAGATATGGGTAAAGAAGCTGGCGGATTGGCCATCATTATTGGATGGTTAATTACAGCAGTCGGCATGATTTCGCTTGCCTTTGTCTTTCAGAACTTAACTAATGAGCGCCACGACTTAGATGGTGGGATTTACAGTTATGCCCAGGCAGGATTTGGTGATTTTATTGGCTTTTCAAGTGCTTGGGGCTATTGGTTTGCTGCCTTTTTAGGCAATGTGGCTTATGCGACGTTGCTCATGTCCGCAGTGGGTAACTTTTTCCCAATGTTTAAAGGAGGCAATACCTTACCTTCTATTATTATTGCCTCAATCTTATTGTGGGGCGTGCATTATCTTATTTTAAAAGGTGTCGAAACCGCAGCATTGATTAATAGCATTGTGACCATCGCAAAATTAATTCCGATTTTACTTGTACTTGTTTGTATGATTGTCGCTTTTAACTTTGAGACTTTCAAAGCAGGTATTTTTGGCATGACAAGTGGCCCAGCACATATGTTCAGTTGGGGGGACACGCTTTCTCAAGTTAAAAGTACAATGCTCGTCACTGTATGGGTATTTACTGGGATTGAAGGCGCTGTCGTCTTCTCTGGACGTGCTAAACATAAAAAAGATGTCGGTTCTGCAACCGTTATTGGTTTAGTTTCTGTGTTGATTATTTATTTCTTAATGACCGTATTAGCACAAGGGGTTATTCAACAAAACCATATTTCTGAACTTTCCAACCCTTCTATGGCAGCAGTGTTAGAACACATTGTCGGTCATTGGGGATCTGTTCTAGTGAATATTGGCCTCATCATTTCAGTATTAGGGGCATGGCTAGGTTGGACACTTTTAGCGGGCGAATTACCTTTTATCGTTGCGAAAGATGGCCTATTTCCTAAATGGTTTGCTAAAGAAAATGAAAACAAAGCACCTGTCCATTCATTACTCATTACTAATATATTAGTTCAAATCTTTTTAATCAGTATGCTTTTCACACAAAGCGCTTATCAATTTGCCTTTTCACTTGCATCAAGTGCCATTCTCATTCCTTACATGTTGAGTGCTTTTTATCAAGTGAAATATACGATTCAAACGAAGCAACGTGCAACAACGAAACAATGGGTCATCGGTATCATCGCTTCTATTTATACCGTTTGGCTCGTATACGCAGCGGGATTAGATTACTTTTTATTAACGATGCTGTTATATATCCCTGGCCTTATCGTTTACACAATTGTACAAAGAAATAACCAAAAACCTTTAAAACGAATCGATTATTTGTTCTTTATCATTATTATCATTTTAGCCATTATCGGCATCTTGAGATTATTAAGCGGTGCCGTCAACGTATTTTAATGAGGAGTGATTTTCATGCATAAAAAAATCGTCATTGCTTTAGGTGGTAATGCCATCCAAACGACAGATGGATCTGCAGAAACACAAAAACAAGCTATACGTAAAACAATGCAAACACTAAAGCCGTTATTTAATACAGACTACGATATTGTCATTTCCCATGGCAATGGACCACAAATTGGCAGTCTTTTAATTCAACAAGCGACTGCTGACAGTCCACAAACACCTGCGATGCCACTAGATGTCTGTGGTGCCATGACACAAGGGATGATTGGTTTCTGGATAGAAACAGAAGTCAACCGAGTTTTAGCAGAGGTTAATAGTGATCGGAAAGCGGGTACAGTGATAACACGTGTGGAAATTGACGAAAATGATCCAAGAATGTCAAACCCGACAAAACCTATTGGGCCTTTTTACACAGAAGCTCAAGTTGAACAACAAAAAGCACAATACCCTAATTCCGTCTATAAAGAAGATGCCGGTAGAGGATACCGTAAAGTCGTTCCGTCTCCCCTACCTATATCCATTTTAGAGCATGAATTAATTAGTACTTTAGTTGAAAATAACAATATCATTGTCGCTTGTGGTGGTGGCGGTGTGCCTGTTGTTAAAAGAGGCGACACTTATGAAGGTGTAGAAGCTGTTATTGATAAAGACTTTGCAAGTGAACGTTTAGCGCAACTCATCGATGCCAATACCCTCATGATTTTAACAAGTGTTGAAAATGTTTATATTAACTTCAATGAACCTAATCAAGAAAAACTCACTGACATCGATGTCGAAAGTTTAAAACGCTACGCACAAGAAGGTAAATTTGCAGAAGGCTCTATGTTACCTAAAATTGAAGCGGCTATAGATTTTGTTGAAAACGGAGAAGGACGTCGTGCGGTCATCACGAACCTAGATAAAGCCTATGAAGCCTTCAAAGGAGAAGTCGGCACACAAATTTATAAGTAGCTATGAGGTGGTGAATTTATGGGGCAAAACCCGTATGATCACTCAACAATTGATAACTCACTCATTAAAAACAATGTGAATACCTATCTCGAGCAGTTTGCTGCCTTTATCAATATCCCAACGGTTGCATTACAGCCGTATAAAAATGAGTTTATCGTCAGACAATACAATAAAGGTCAGGTGATTTACTATTCATCTGATGAACTGACACATATCTATTATTTAATCGATGGTTATATATTAAGAGAACACTATAGCGTGAATGGAGACGTCAATCGTGTATTAAATAAAGGCGAGCATTTATATCCTATTCACAACCTGTTTCAAGATAAAACGACAAATGAAATGTGTACTGCACTCACCGATAGTATCGTAATGGCTGTGCCGATTGAATTGATTGAATATATATGTCGAAATCACGATAAAGTGTTTATTCAAATGTATAAATACCTTTGCGAAAATGAAAAACAATTAACAGAATATAACATGGCACTCAGTGCAAAAAGCGCTAAAGCACGTGTAAAGAAAGTACTTATTTATTTATGCCATACAATTGGGGAAGACCATGAAGAGTTTTATGAAATTAAGCAATTTTTAACAATTCAAATGGTCAGCGATTTAGCTAGTGTTTCCCGAGAAACGACAGGACACATTGTAAACGAACTAAAAACACAAAACCTCCTTTTAAAAGATCAAAAGAATTGGATGATTAGCAAAGCCATACTTGGAATAGTTTGACGAAAGAGATACCAACTAACTGAATATATTAATGATGTCGACTTTGATAAACGTGCCTCTTGAAGCAGTACGTGGATTGCAATAACCTACGCAACCCGCTTCATAGGGGCTTGTTTATTGCAAAAAAGCCTAGACTTGTACAATCTTCCAAAATGGGATTGCATCTGTCTAGGCCTTCATCGTTAATTGGACTGCTTAACTGAATTCATTCTAATCGACAACTAACTCCCTATATTGTTGCGCGATTTCTTTCGCAATCGCTTCATTCACCTGTGCATATTCTTTTAAAAATGCCTCCGGTCCATGGTTTTTGATATATTGATTTTTTTCTAATGTTTCTTTATCGTTATCATCTTCATAAGCCAATAACAATGCTGCAGCGCGAACAAGCCCTTTATATGCTAATTGGTTGTCGTGCAAATAGGTTAATGGCTTTATAATTCGGTCCTCAGGTCCAATTTTACGAATCGTACCACGGCCTACGCGTGTGACTTCATCAGAAAGATAAGCATTTTTAAAGCGCCGAATAATCTTCTCAACGTAATTTTGTTGTTCTGACGCTTTAAGCGAAAACTTTTCAGTAATATACAAACTTGTTTCAGATAGTACCGTTCTAAGTTCCGCTTCAATCGTCGGATCATTGATGGCATCTAAAATAGTATAAAAATGCGCATGTTGCCCTGCATAAGCAATATAAGCGTGACCCGTATTCACAGTCATTAGTTTTCTTTCAATAAATGGAGATAAGTCATCTACATAATTGATATGATTTAACTTTTCACCATACCATGCTTGATTTTCAATCACCCATTCATAGAAAGGTTCTACCATAACGTCTAAAATATTATCATTCTTTTGTAAAGGGACTATTCGATCGACTGCTGAATTAGCAAAATGAATATGCTCACCTAAAGGCCCCGTATGTGCTAAAATCGCTTCCTTAAGTGTATCAGTAGCCATAATCGCGTTTTCACATGCAACAATGTTAACGTGATTCGTCTTCTCTTTTAAGTACGGCGCGATTGTTTTTGCGATTATTGGCAGAATATTAACCCCTACTGCTGTAGTAATGATATCCGCATCTAGCAACGCTTTTTTCAATTTTTCAGATGGCTCTGAAGAATTGACCGCATCTATATTTTGAACCTTTTCCGTCGTTTTATTTTCATCGGCAATGATGACATGATATTGTTGTTCTTTCTCTAAAGCGTCAATAATTTCTGTATTCACATCTGCAAACGTGACTTTCACATCGTTATCTGCAAGAATTTTACCAATAAAACCACGTCCAATATTTCCTGCACCAAAATGTACTGCTCTCATTATACATCTGCCTCCTCAAAAACCGCTTTAATTTCATCGGCTGATTTGGCATTCACAATACGTTCAACATTAGCTTCTTCACTAAACGTAATCGCAATTTTAGATAATAAATCCAAATGTTCACCATCTTTACCTGCAATCCCAACGACAACTTTAACTTCCTCGCCACCCCAATCGACACCGTCTGGAATTTGAAGTAAAGATAAACCTGAATGTAGGACACTTTCTTTTGCTTCATCTGTACCATGTGGAATGGCTAAAGTATTTCCCATAAATGTAGATACTACATTTTCACGTTCTTTCATTGCTTGAATATAATCTTGCGTCACTGATCCGCTGTTCACTAGCGCTTGTCCTGCCAATTCAATCGCTTCAGATTGACTCGATACCGCGACATTAATAAAAATATTCTCATTACTAAATAGTTCACTCATTTTATGAACACTCCTACATAAAATTTTTTATCTTTTCTGAAATTTTAGATTTTAAAATCGTCCTTAATTTTTCTGGTTCTTTCATAAATGTCTCAATATCCTCGAGATGTTTACCCACTTCTTCAATAAATTGACTGACTAACTGCGCCATCTCCTCGTTATCCGGTATGAACATGCTAATCATATACTTCACTTTGAAATCATCCGCTTGCATGTTTGACATCTTAATCGGTGTATCTAAAATGGTGACTAAAATGACCGGTTTCAAGATGATAGAATCCCTTAAATGCGGAATTGCGACAGGATATGGGGCTAATAACCATCCCGGATGATTAGCTATTTTTTCTTGTAAGTATTGACTAAATTGATTCACATCTGGAATCGCTTGTTCATTCAATAAATGGTTGGCAATGTACATCGACCAGTTATCGACTTGTCGATGCTCTATTTTCATCGAATCAATCAAATGCACGGCATCACGCATCGTATTGATTAAATTTTCGTTATCTTTCATCAATATTTTTGTATGCGTCTCATGATTCGAATGATGCGTTGCATTTAACTTTAGAAAGTGTGAAACATACGTGATATCAGATTCAGGCAATAATGGATTCACAGTAATAAAAGGCTGTTTGATATCCAAGTTGACTGTTGAAATAATACCGTCAAAACTTTCTAAATTGAGATGATTCAAATCACTTACCGACGCTTGAGTGATGCGTTCAATATCTCTGAATGTGTTTTTAAGACGTGCTGCTAGTAATCGACTTGTCCCTACACCACTGCTACACACCACCAATAGATTTAAAGGCGCTTTTTTGTGTCTCTTAATGGAGCCGCCAAAGTGCAAAACAATAAATGCAATTTCGCTATCTGGAAACACCAGTTCAGGCCATACGATTGTTTGCGCCTGCTTAATTTGTTTAAATAATAATGGATACTTGTATTGGATCATTTGGGTGAGCGGATTATACGTCTCAATGTTGGAACTTAAGCGATTAATCGCTGGATGAATATGCAGTTTAAGACCTTCAATCAAATTCGCTCTATCTTCAAAATGCTGACCAGAGATTTGTTCAACAGCATCTACAAATTGGATGATGGTTTTTAAATCACTCTGCTCTGACTTGTCAGCTCTAAAATCTTTCCTTTTAGCCCCTCGTAGATGAATCGTAATAAAGGTGATTTCTGCTTCATTAAATTTCACATCATAAATCTCCTCTAATCGACTCGCTATATCCCGGGCGATTTCTTGTTCTAAAGTCGTCTTCACGCTGTCATAAATCTCATCATTAATTGCGACGTACTCATCATTTTTCATACGATTAATCCCTAAAACGATGTGGATGGTTAATGACAAGTAACTGGATTCAGTCAACGAATACGGAAGTCGACCTAAATCATCCATAAGGATTCGTTCTACTTGAAAAATCTGTTCTAAATTAACTAATGATTGTTGAGATTGATGCAAAGATTGATATACAAAATGATTTTCAATTACAGAGTAAACACTCGTACTATTCAGTTTGTTGACCATTAACTGACTTAGAAATTCACGTTTCTTTGACTCTGGACCCAGTAATTGGATACCTTCACCACGTTTTCGTGATATCGATAATTGATATAAATGGATATCCTGTGATAATTCATCCAGGAGCTTGGATAACGTTTGAATCGATACACCAATTTCTTCTGCTAAACTGAATTGTTTAATCGGTTCTTTCGTCTGAATAAGTGCATATAAGATAATCACTTTTTGCTCTTCTAGAGATAAATCCATCGCTGTGTTCTCAGACACATCTTTAAAAAGACGTTTCATGTCATATTCATGGCCCACGATACGAATCCCTTGTTTAGACACACGTTCTAATACAATAGCAAATGTTTCTAAATAAGATTCAACGTGTTTTAATTCTCTATGAATCGTACGAGAGGATACTCCGAGTTGCTGTGCAATATCATAAATTCGAATGTAGGTTTCACGATATTTAATTAGAATTTCAATGATACGTTTTTCTCGAGAGCTCAAAAACATTGTCGTGTCCCCCTCTTGGTCGTTATTCATCTTTCTTCAAATTGTTCAGTAACTCCTCATATCTTGGTGAGTTTAAAAAGTTATCCACTGAAATATGAATGGCTGTCGGTACTTGCTTAATTGCTCGGTCAGTTAATGTTTTTTGAGTAATGATCAGTTGGGCATCTTTGGGCAACTGGTTAATAGCGGTATTTGTGACATGAATATCTGTAAGTCCCTGTTTTTTGAACTTATTTCTCAACATGCTTGCGCCCATTGCACTTGATCCCATTCCAGCATCACAAGCAAAAATAATATGATGGATATCATGATAGTCATGGGCCGATACTTGTTCTGTATTGTATTGATGAAGTAATCCCTCTTCAGCGTTGGCTTCATCTACCTTTTTGTCAGCTTCTTCAGTTTTTTTACTTTCAGCGCCAGTTAATTTCGAAGCAACTTGTGATTTTTTTCCTTTCGTTGCTTCCATTTGTGCTGTAGCTTCTTCAATATCTTGTTGCGTATCTTTCGTAAATTTTAAAATGAATGCAGATACAATAAATGAAACTGCCGCAGCTAGAAATACACCGAGCAACATGTGTAAAAACTCGCCTCTTGGAGCGTTGATACAATAGACGATAAATGACCCTGGAGAAGCTGGACTTTTAAAACCAAAGCCTGTTGCTTGATAAGTTGCCACACCTGTCACTCCGCCCAAAATAACGGATAAAAACAACATCGGTCTCATTAAAACGTAAGGGAAGTAAATCTCATGAATCCCTCCTAAAAAGTGAATGATACCTGCACCATAAGACGTTGCTTTCGCTGTGCCTTTTCCAAAAATCATATAGGCCACAAGCACGCCTAAAACGGGACCCGGATTAGACTCAATCGTATATAAAATGGATTGTCCTAAAGATGCAGCTTGGTCGGCGCCTAATGGTGTGAAAACACCGTGGTTGATTGCGTTATTTAAGAACACAATTTTCGCAGGCTCTACAATAATGCTCACGATTGGAAGTAAGTGCGCATGCACTAATCCTTCAACAGCAACGGATAAAATGTGCATCACAAATTTCATGATTGGTGCTAAAATTTCGAAACCTAAAATCGTCATAATAAAGCCCAAAATACCAGCAGAAAAGTTATTGAATAACATTTCAAAACCTTGAGGCGTGCGTGGTTGGATCCATTCATCTACCTTTTTCATGAGCCAACCGACTAACGGTCCCATAATCATGGCACCTAACAGCATGGGCGTTTGAGGCAATGCAACAATGACCCCCATAGTAGAAGTCGCTGCTATAATTCCTCCGCGTATCCCATGAATCAAACGACCTCCACTGAATGCAATTAATAATGGAATGAGATATTTAATCATAGGATCAGCAAGCTGTGCTAACTCTTTATTAGGGAGCCAACCATGATCGATGAAAATGGCTGCGATAAATCCCCAGGCAATAAAAGCACCAATGTTTGGCATGATCATACTACTGAGGAACGAACCGAAAGCTTGTACTTTGCGCCCCATTCCTTTCTTTTCTTCAGTCTTTGACATAAATACACCCCTTCTTTAATTCAATTTATATAAATTGTAAGGGCTTTTATAACGGGGGCTCAATATAAAGAAATAGTGAGTTTGTCACAACCTTTTTGACATCATTCACTTAGTTAAAATCACGTGTGAAAAATAAAGATGGAAGAAGTGATTAGAAAAGGGGACATAAATTTTTTAAAGGAGTGCATATTTTTTATAAAAAGAGGAAATTTGTTACTATTTTTCAAAAAGTATATGTTATGTGAGGTTATGGATAGCAGTCTAATTCGAATAAAAAGCATATAAATGCAGTATGATTCATAGTTTATACCTTAAAACTAACCATTTACGATCTTTTTTCAAATGTCTTGGTAAAGATTTAAAGCACCGCATAGACCCCTACCAAAGTCTATTCGGTGCTCTTTTTTGCACTTTTTTTAAATTCAAAATTTATGCAATAAGCATTCATTTTATTCACAAAAAATTTACATAACATGAACTAATGGGAAAAATTTGAACATGTTCCTTCATTATATTGTACAATTTTTAGACTTTTAAAATACAGTGTTATGCAACAGTATATTTCTAATAAATATAGATTTTTTATAAAAATCGATTAACCCCAATCTGATGTTGCTAGGTTAATTTGTCATATATTTTTAAATTTGCACTATACATTTTTATAGTTATATTGTAGTCTTATAGTAAGCGTTACATTATACATTTTATTTTTATAAGGGATTGTAATCAATGGAAAATAAAAACTTTTTTAGTATTCGTAAACTTTCTATCGGTGTCGGATCTTGCTTAATCGCGAGCTCTTTATTAGTAAGCTCTCCTACATTTGCAGAAGAAAACAATGCGAATGCTACAAATACTGCTGAGGCTCAACAAAATGCTTTCGCTGAAATTTTAGACTTACCTAATCTTAATGAAAACCAACGTAATGGTTTCATCCAAAGTCTTAAAGACGATCCAAGTGTAAGTAAAGACATTCTTGCTGAAGCTAAAAAATTAAACGACAGCCAAGCTGGTTCACAACCTGCACCTGATCACAGTGCAGACCAACAAAATGCATTCTATGAAATCTTACACTTACCTAACCTTACTGAAGAACAACGTAACGGTTTTATCCAAAGTCTTAAAGACGATCCAAGCGTAAGTGCAGACATCTTAATCCAAGCTAGAAACGTAAACGTTGCGCAAGCACCAACAAAACCTGCACCTAATGTTAATGAAGATCAACAAAATGCGTTCTACGAAATTTTAAACTTACCTAACTTAAACGAAGATCAACGTAACGGTTTTATCCAAAGTCTTAAAGATGATCCAAGTGTAAGCAAAGATATTCTTGCTGAAGCTAAAAAATTAAACGACAGCCAAGCTGCTCCTGATTACACAGAAGCACAACAAAATGCGTTCTATGAAATCTTACACTTACCTAACCTTAGCGAAGATCAACGTAATGGTTTCATCCAAAGCCTTAAAGATGATCCAAGTGTAAGCAAAGATATTCTTGCTGAAGCTAAAAAATTAAACGACAGCCAAGCTGCTCCTGATTACACAGAAGCACAACAAAATGCGTTCTATGAAATCTTACACTTACCTAACCTTAGCGAAGATCAACGTAATGGTTTCATCCAAAGCCTTAAAGATGATCCAAGTGTAAGCAAAGACATTCTTGCTGAAGCTAAAAAATTAAACGACAGCCAAGCTGCTCCTGATTATAGCGAAGCTCAACAAAACGCATTCTATGAAATCTTACACTTACTAACCTTACTGAAGAACAACGTAATGGTTTCATCCAAAGCCTTAAAGATGACCCAAGCGTAAGTAAAGAAATCCTTGCTGAAGCTAAAAAATTAAACGACAGCCAAGCACCTAAAAAAGATGATGGTACAACAAACCCATCTGATAACAACAACAATGATAACCAAGCTGGACAAAACGACAACAAAGACGATCAAGGTAATAAAGCCGAAGATAAAGGCGACAAAGACAACAAAGGCGACCAAGGTAACAAAGCTGAAGACAAAGGCGACAAAGACAACAAAGCCGACAAAGGTAACAAAGCTGAAGACAAAGGCGACAAAGACAACAAAGCCGACAAAGGTCATAAAGCTGAAGACAAAGGCGACAAAGACAACAAAGCCGACAAAGGTCATAAAGCTGAAGACAAAGTCGGTAAAGTCGACAAAGGTAACAAAGCTGACCAAGCTGGTAAAAAAGACAACAAAGACATGGGCGTAGCTAAAGAACAATCTG
This sequence comes from Staphylococcus schleiferi, assembly GCF_900458895.1. Classification (NCBI taxonomy): domain Bacteria; kingdom Bacillati; phylum Bacillota; class Bacilli; order Caryophanales; family Staphylococcaceae; genus Staphylococcus; species Staphylococcus schleiferi. The sequence continues at coordinate 152,095 of NZ_LR962863.1, read as the reverse complement.
GTAACAACGGTATGAACAATTCTGGTAACAAAGCAATGCCAAAAGCTTCAACTCACGTTGTTAAACCTGGTGAAACTTTAAACGAAATCGCTAAAGCAAACAACACAACTGCTGACCAAATTGCTAAAGACAATCACTTAGCAGACAAAAATGTCATCATGCCTGGTCAAGAACTTGTGATCAACAAACCAGCAATGATGAACGAAAACAAAGATGCGAAAGCAAACAGCGAAATGAAAGCTTTACCTGAAACTGGTGGCGAAAGCGATGCTGCATTATTCGGTACAACACTTGCAGGTGGATTAAGCTTAGCATTCGGTTCATTATTATTAGGCCGTAGCAGAAAATCAAACTAAGTTTCAACATTTTCCAATATTACACATAAAGAGAGAGACAACCTAGAAAATAATAAACGGGATTAAAAAACTGTGTAGTCGTGTTTAAAAACGCGACTGCACAGTTTATTTTTGTGGTATGGAAGTGTGTATCCTTATAAACTTAAATCAATTATTATGACGAAAAATAGACCTGTAAAGTCATAACTATTGTGATAAAATTTATTAAAAGGTTCAGAGACTTAATGTCAATAAAGTAATGGAAATCAAGCAATGTTGTTTACTAACCTGTTTTGAGTAGATAGGAGTTTTTAAATTTATGAAATTAGAACAATGGATAATTTCTTTAATAACTGGGGTATTAATTTTTTAATCGGTCTTTTTATAGGACATATGACCTTCTTACCGGCTTTATTTAATGGATTCATTGGATTTTTAGGAGTCACAATTGTTTCAGCTCGTAGTTCAAAAAAACGGAAAAAGTAAGGAGCGGTTTGAGGTTTTGAAACGATTATAAACAAGTTGCTTTTTCAATTCTCTGTCAAACCAAGAAAAGGGTACGAATAATCAAGATAGCATTAGCTTAGAAAATATTTAGGATTCTGTATTAGAAAAGCGTCGGGATAAATATATAGTACCAACTTTAAATAATATTTTAAAACAAGAAGAGGCGACTTGGGGTAATGTAGGAGGACAAGTTGCTCAAGCCCTTATGAATACTGGCATTAAAGATTCTTCTGCACGTAGTATTGGATTTGGGGTATCTCAAGTGGGTCAAACTTTAATATAAGAGAGTGTGATTTTAATGAATAACGAAGAGTTAGAATCTAGACTTTTGTTGATTAAGCAGTCTATAGATGTACTTCAAGAGGAACTAGCTCCTAATTTGAAAACTAAAGATTTAGTTTTATTACGTTATGGTTATAATGTTGATGAGATTAAAAAGTTGAATAATTATCTATTTATGTTAACAACAGAAAATAAAAAAGTGACAAAGCGTGAATTTGAGTCGAAGTTATGCGAGATTAGAAATCTTCCTAATATTCCAAAGGGACAGGTTAACGATGTTTTGGAAGGTTATAGAAACAGTAACTTACATGTTGATGTTGTTAAGTATATTTTAAATAACGAATAAAAATTTATTGAAAAAAACCTCTAATTTTAGAGGCTTTTTAACGGTTTTCTTTTTGTCTTTATCATAAGTGTAACTATTTCGATTTTGAATTGTTACTCTTAAAGTACCGATATGTCCAAGCTAGAGCATCAAAAAATAAGACGAGCCAAAGATTACAGGCTGAAATTGTCATCTCGAAAAATGAAGTCATAATCTACGAAGTTCTATCATAAAAAAGAAGTGCTAAGATGATTTTCAATTAAACATCATCTTAGCTCTATTTATTTTGAGATTTATATTCCAGACTCATTGCGTATCGTACCAAAATCACGGCGACTTCTGTACCCATTTCTTTAATACTCATGTTCAATTACATCGATATTAACTTCTTTTGATTTTAAAGACTTGTAAATAAGTCCCCATTCTCCAAATGTATTCAATCGGTCCGTATCTAAATGCGCGTAGCCAAATCATTGAAAAGGCCATTTGTACAGCTAAAATCGCGACACAGACTAACCCTGTTTGTGCAAAGGTTAATGTAACAAATTTGCCGACAATAATAATTAAAAATGTATTCAATAAATAATTCGTTAAAGCCATTTGACCGTAATATTTGAGTGGTCGCAATATTTTTTTCGCACCTTCAAATTTTAATAAGTAGACAAACACTAGCACATAGAATAGTGAAATAAACGGTGCAGTATAGACGATGAGATTTGAAAAAGTCTCATACTTCTTAACAAAAGTCTCATTTGACATTGTAGATTCCACTAGATCATAAGCTGGTGCGACATAATAGAGTTGTAAAATAACCATAGAAATGATAAAACCTATTGTTGATAACAATAATGAAATACGCAGTGCTTTCGCATGATGGTAGATCGTCTTATGAAGGTCATATTGCCCAATTGTATAACCGAGTATAAATAGTCCCGGTATAAAAGTGATTTTGTTACCGCTTAGGACGCCTAACGCCAATAAAATCAGTCCAAGGACGAGATTGATACGCTTATTTACAAATGTAAAAAGTAAAAGAGGTAAACCCACAATCGCGTAGAAAAACAATGCTTCTCCGGGTTGGAAGATTTGATGTATCAAACCCAATAGCAATAGGATTAGGATTCTTCTTAAATAAAGAAAGTACGGATTGACGTCTTTTTGTTTCGCATTGTGAAAAAAGATATAAAAGCCGATACCAAATAATAATGAAAAGATAGAAAAGAATTTCGCTTCAACCAAAATATTTAAATATTTCATATACACAATGTCGACATTTCCTGTATGTTCTGTCACATGTATAATCGAAACAATGTTCGCAAAAATAATACCAAGTAAAGCAAATCCTCTTAAATAATCTAAAACTTCAATTCTCTTTTTTGTAGGTTCCATAAAATGCTCCTTTTTCATATGTCCTGTTTAATAATATAGGTTTAAGTTCAAGCCATCATGAGACTTAGGAAGTATTTTACAAGTGAATGAAAAATGAATCCTACTATTGTATAAATCGTCCCACAATATACATATTCTGTTATTAAATAGACAAATATTTTTATTCAAAATGAATTGAGAACATTTTCACGTAGTACTATACTAAATATAGATAAATAAACAGGAGGTCTTTCAGTTGAATAAAAGACACATAGGTATGTTCATCTATACAGGTATTATCGGTGGTTTACTGTCTGGTATTGTAAAATTAGGTTGGGAAGTCATGTTTCCACCACGAACACCTGAAAGAAACGCGACGAATCCGCCTCAACAATTATTGCAACAATTAGGATTCAGTCACGATTTCACACATCAAACGTATACATTCTCCGGCATGTCATTACCTTGGGTGAGCTTTATCGTTCACTTTAGTTTTTCCATTGTCATTGCCATTATCTATTGTTTCTTAGTTAAAAAGTATGCGTATATGGCAATGGGACAAGGGGCTGTCTTTGGTATTGTGATTTGGGTGTTATTCCACTTGATCATTATGCCGATTATGCATACCGTTCCTGCGCCTTGGAATCAACCTTTCCAAGAGCATCTCTCTGAATTATTCGGTCATATCGTTTGGATGATGACAATCGATCTTGTGCGACAACTATTCGTCCATCGCTATCAATTAGATTAAAATTAAAAACCGCTCAATTGTGATAAGTTCACATCACATGAGCGGTTTTTTTGATATTAGTTATTTTTAACAATATTTAATTTTTATTCTTTGAATCTTTACGAAATTGATAAAAGGTATAGACAATAAAAGCAAAATTGAGGGCAATAATTAAAGAAAACGAAATAATGAGATACTCTATTTGTGAGCCATTTTGTGTCGTTACTAAAGCAATCATATTAGGTAGACAAACTAAGAGTAAAATGAACGCGTAAATTTTTTGTTTTAATATGAAACAAATAATCGTAACTAGTATAAGCAAGATAATACCTACAATATTACTTTCTTGTTGATTCAATGTAACAATCTCATACAATGGAAAATGATGTGCTAAAAATGTGCTCAATACGATTAAACCAAATATCAGAATGCCTCCCATCGCTCCAAAAATGTATGTTTTTTTACTGTCACCAAATGTCAATATCAACTTCCGAATCATATATAGGCCAAGTATGACAGTGATTAAAAAAGTAAAAATCGCATTTAAAATGGTACTTACTGTTAAAGTATAAGACTGTGCGAATAAATCAGGTACTGTAAACAGTGCGAACAGAAATAAGACATAAAAGGTAACATATTTAGTCAAAAGATTGATAAAAGGCAAATGCTTTGAAAACTGGTCAGCATAGGCTTTAATTGGCGTATCAATAATTGCATGGACATCTTCACCTTGTTTTTCTGCAGTTTCTAAATGATCTCTTAATTCTGCTTCAATTTCTTCAATATCTTCTTCCTTTTTACCTCTAAACAAAAGTTCAACTCTAAGTTTAACTAAAAAATCTTCTGACTGTTTACTTAACATTTCTTACACCCTCCCAAAAAGATGATTCATACCTGTATTCAAATCACGCCATTTTACTTTGAATTGTTCAAGCTCTTTTTCTCCACTTTCCGAAATCGTATAATACTTTCGCTTCGGTCCACCATTATCTGATTTTCTTGTTGTTGTATGCACATATCCTTTCTGACTTAATCGTAATAATACAGGGTATATACTCCCATCACTAATTTCTGGAAACTGGTTATCTTTTAATTTTTCTAGAATTTCATACCCATAAGTTTCTCCTTGCGCGATTAAACCTAATATCGCGCCATCCAAAAGCCCTTTCATCATTTGATTAGATACAGACATGTCCATCACCTATTCTAACTATCTTATAATATAAGATAGTTGATTTTTAGAAACCCGTCAACACTCTTATAATAAAAAGTGAGTTAATGGCACTTGTCGCGATTCAATCTATAAATATAATTGTCTAATCATATAATGCTATCTATTCAAACAGCTAGCAAAATATTATTTCTATCCTTTTAAACAATCAAGTATTATTCATCATTAACAAAACCAGAAATTAGCGTTACTTCACTTCTAACTGACAGTGTTCAATGACTTCCTCCCCCATTGCTATTAATAAAGACTATTTATACAGTTGAACTTTATAAAGTTTTACTATATAATTTAACTATACAGTTCGACGATATAGTTAAAAGGAGTGACAACATGAAACGCTATCCGCTAGTGCCTCTATCTGAAACGATGCATTATATTCTTTTAGCCGTCAGAACACCCATTCATGGCTATAAAATCATGCAAATTGTCAAAGAAAAAAGTGAGGAAGAAGTCAATATCGCAGCAGGGACATTGTATGGCGCACTTGAAAACTTAAAAAAGCACCAATACATTGAATTAATCAGCCCGCCCAAAGAGCGAAAAAAAGTTTATCAAATTACTGAATTAGGCGAACATATTTTAGCAATAGAAAACAAAAGATTATTAAGAATGGCCGAAATCTACAAAAAAGGAAGTGAGAAGAATGAGGAAGTTTAAAATCTTTATGAATCCTATTAAAGAAGAAGCATGGATTAATGCACAACTAGAGAAAGGCTATCAATTAATAGCGCATAGCTCATGGGGCATCTGCACTTTTAGAAAGACAGAGAAAAAATATGTGACTAGAATTGATTATCGTTCACTCAACAAAAAGCAGTATGACGAATACATTGCGCTACACTAAGACTGTGGTTGGCAACATGTTTATGGCCATAAATATGGCACTGACAATCAATACTGGCAAAAAGAAAAAGAAGGTCAAGATGTTTTATTTTCTGACACCACATCACAAATCCAATATTTCAAACGACTACAGACCTTTTACTTGTCTATAATGCTTCCTTTTTTCTTTATCATATTTTTCTACTTAAAAAGTGGCATATTCCATTTATTTTTAACACCTGGTTTGTTTGAAATGCCTTTTGACCTGATGTGGAAAGCAATACTATTTGAGTTGCCATTTGCGCTACTTAGACTCCTTCCTCTTTTAGTCTTGATCTATATTGGGTACCTCATCATTAAAAACAGCATCAAAATCAAAGCAATGGAAAAGAACACATAATAAAAAGGGTGTCATCAATGGCACCCTTTTTTATTCCTGTTCATTATTTCCAAAATAAAGCTTTTACATTAAACCCTACTTTAAGATGCTGTTCATTCTCAGTTTAATTAAAACAAATTAACATAATAGGCCCTTATCAGAATTAAACGAACATCTTCTGTAAAAATCCTTTTTTTCTCACTTTCAATCTTTTAACTTTAGCTGATTGTTTTTCGATAAAACTATCTAGTTTAATAAAAAAGCTACCTATTTTTTTCTGTTCACTTAATGAAGGAAGATTTACGGCAATAATGCCTATATCTTTAGAATTATAGGATGGTAAAGCACCTACTTGAGCATATTTTGGTAAATTTAAAGTTTGAAAAAATATATTTCCAAAGTTTGTATCCCAATGAGTCGAAAATGAATAACTCATTGTATTGTTATCCATTAAAAATGGTTCTATCACCATTCTTTTTCTGTTCAACATTATAGCTGCGCCTACTTTAGCAAATATTACAGCTGGCACATCATTTATAACTTTCCACTTCTTTTCATTTATTTGTTGATCAGTAACATAATTATTGGCCATATTCATAAGAGTTTTATTAGTGGGGAAGGTTCATATCAGAAACTTTAAAAAATGGTATTCCTAAATTTCCGCCTTGATATTTTTCTGGAAATCCAACTCCAGAATTGAATGTTCCTAATTCTTCAAGTTTTTGCTCATTCCACTCTGGATAATTATTTCCATTCTCATCTTTAAATCTTAATTCTTGTGAGAAAATCTTTTGCACATAGCCCTTTTTCTGTTCTTCTAACAAAGCTAATTTTTTCTCCTCTAACTCGATTTGATGATCGAGTTTGCTAAAAAATTCACCGATCTTTTGTTGTTCAAGCAACATTGGTGTAAACAAATTTATAGAAAAGAAGTCGTTTACTGGAATATTTAGTAAACCATGATTTCTGGCTCCTTCTACAGCTATTTGAGAAACTTCTTTATACCATTTATCTGATTCGAAGTAATGTTTCATAAATTCTGAACTTTGATTATCATTAAATTTAAAGCAAATATATAGCGTTGATAATGCACCTTGATCATATCTCTCTAATCTTTTAATTGCACCCAATGGATAACCATTCGAATAACTTTTATTATATGCAAACTCACCATTTTTAATCAGCGTATAATTATCCAAGTTTTTAGCAGATACTGACTTACTAAAGTATGTAACCTGATCTACTAAACCTAATGCCCCTGAAATAGTTAAGGGCATTTTAGAGACAGAATTGGTATTTTTACGTTTAACTCTATTGCTTATTTCACCAAGAACTTTTTTCTCCCATTCACCATCAAACTCAGGAAATCTTAGTTCAGGCACATTTTTTGTTTCATTAGTCATGCATCTCAACTCCCAATTCTTTGAGGTAACCTGCAATTTCTTTTTCTAATGATGCAATTTCTTCATCCACTGCTTTGATTTCTTGCTGAACTGCCTCTAAGTCAACAGGCTCTTCCTCTTCAAAAGTATCCACGTATCTTGGAATATTTAGGTTATAGTCATTCTCTTTAATTTCATCTAAAGTAACAACGTGACTGTATTTCTCGATGTCTTCACGCTTTAAGTACGTTTCGACAATTTTATTCACATCTTCATCTGAAAGATGGTTTTGATTTTTCCCTTTTTCGAATGATTGTGATGCATCAATAAATAAGACATTTTCATCTTTTTCACGACATTTTTTAAAAACTAATATCGCTGTAGGGATACTCGTACCGAAAAAGAGGTTTGCTGGTAACCCAATGATAGCGTCTAAATAGTTTTTTTCTTCAATGAGATACTTTCTAATTACACCTTCTGCAGCGCCACGGAAAAGCACACCGTGTGGTAAGATAACAGCCATTGTACCATTGTCATCTAAGTGATAAATCATATGTTGAATGAAGGCAAAGTCCGCTTTTGACTTTGGTGCTAATTTACCATAGTTACTAAAACGCTCATCATCTAAAAATGATGGGTCTGCGCTCCATTTTGCGCTGTATGGTGGGTTAGCAACCACCGCTTCAAATTTTTCTTCCAATACTGCTGGATGTTCTAATGTGTCACCATTTTCAATAGAGAAAATGATTGTAGTTCACGTCATGTAGCAACATGTTCATTCGAGCGAGGTTGAATGTTGTGCTGTTGTATTCTTGACCATAATAATGTCTTACATTCGCTTCTCGTCCCACTCTCAATAATAAAGAACCTGAGCCACATGTAGGGTCATAAACATTTTTTAAGTCTTGTTTATTTGCAGTTACGATTTTAGCTAATATTTTAGAAACTTGTTGAGGCGTATAGAACTCTCCTGCTTTTTTACCCTGCTGTTGCTGCAAATTGGCCAATTAAGTATTCATATGCGTCACCTAACATATCAATTTCGATATCACTATGCACAAATGGTAAAGTAGATAAATTCATCATGACTTTAGAAATTAATTTTGTACGTGCAGCATTTGTATTCCCTAGACGCGAAGAATTTAAATCCATGTCATCAAAAAGATGATCAAAATCGTCTTCACTCTCTTGGCCTCTTGTAGAAGTTTCAATTTTACTGATGGCTTTATGCAAGTCCTCTATTTCAAATGTTTGATTCTCAATTTTTTTTATTAAAGTGCTAAATAAGTCTTGTGGTTCAATCACATAACCGATACGTTCTAATAATTCTGCTTCTAATGCTGCTTTATAATCTTCATTTTGCCATGCTTGTTCATAAGTCATGTTTTCTCCCTCAAGTAAAACATCAACTTGAACTTCTGTTTTTTCAGACAAAAAGCGATAAAAGATTAACCCTAAAATATAGTTTCTAAACTCACTTGCATCCATATTCCCACGCAAATCGTTCGCAATACTCCATAATTTTTTCTGTAATTCCGCTTGTTGTTGACGTTGTTTCTCCGTAATTGACATATTAATGTTCCTCCCTAAATAAAATCGCTCTTAAATAAGTATCCATCAGATGTTCTCTTTTAGCTTTTAAGTATTTTAATCTCACTCTGCTATGTGCTAAGTTTCCTATTAATTCTTGCTGGTGCATACAAGGCAACGGTATTTCTAATGCTTGTAACTGCTTATGCGTAATTTTTTTAATCATGCTTCCACCTTGTTGATAAAGCTTGATTTGTTTTAATGCTTTCGGTGAGTAGTTTAACCAATACACAAGATAGCGTGGATAAACTCTATCTCTATCTACTTCAATATGTGTATAGTTATACGGTAAGATTGCCCCTGAATACTTAGAACTTACAATGACACATTCTCCAGTAATCATATTGAAAACGATCTGTCCTGCTTCAATACATTTCGCATTGTGCCCTTCTTCCAAAGTTATCATTTTGGGCTGAGTTGGATGCCGGGTATATTTACCTAAATCCTCGTCCATCATGTTTTGGTCATAAATCATTATCGGCGTGCCAAGTGCATCTGCAACGGGGGTTAAGCGATTGATAATCGTCCCACTGTGATATCGGATTAACGGTTTGATTGCACTCATCTCCTTGAAGTTTTATTCTACTACATGAAGTATACACCTAAAAATAACTGCAGTAAAGTAAAACTGCAGTTATTTTTAAAATTTATTCTATGCTGCTATATTTTTTGTGCTGTTTCCATAACAAAGCTTTTGATTTTATTCGCTGTTTTCGTTCTTGCTAAAAATCCACCTTGGTTCTTCAATCCTTCATCAATAGTATTTTTATTAATACTGCCACTATATTCATACTCTTCGATAATATGACCTAACAATTGATACGGATATGCTTTATCTTCCGCAAATGCTTCAATTTCTTTATGCTTTTCAGCTTCTTCATATTGATAGTAAGCTTCATTCACATCTGTACCTTCTTTTAATGTTGGCACAACTTTATCTAAAAATTGACGGATTAAATCTGCTTTTAGACGTAATTGTTCATCATCTGCACGATCCAATAATTGGTGAATTTGTTTCCGATTACGTTCTTGTTCAACTTTATCCTTAAGTTCAATCTGACCAATTAAGTTCATAATATATTGTACATTGATTAAATCATTTCTAAGAATTTCTACTTTAAAATCAATATCCTCAAGGATAGAAACACCCTCAGACTCTTCTTTATTACTTTTCACTACTTTTTCATATAAGTTTAAATACTTACTCTTATAATCTTCAAAGGTTTGCTCGCTAATTCCCAACTGTTCTGGTGTAAATTCAAACTCTTCAAACGTTTTTAATTTTAACAATAAGCTTGCTAAAGCTCTAAATATCAATACAAATTCTTTTTGGTCATCTTCTCGCTCTAACTGATCTACATCAGCGGGTGTGATAACCAGCGCAAATAATTGCTTCAATATTTCCTTAAAGTCAGCTAGATATTCTTCATATGAGCCACTGAGTACAGTATCTGTATTATCAGTTTGTGAAAAGATTTCTATCGCTTGATCTGTTTCCACTTTCAAGTCACGATAACAAACAATATTACCATAAGGCTTTGTTTCTTTTTCAACACGATTCGTTCTTGAATAAGCTTGAATCAAATTGTGATATTTTAGATTTTTATCAACATAAAGCGTATTCAATTTTTTACTATCAAATCCTGTTAAAAACATGTCAACAACGATAAGAATGTCTATTTTTTCTCCAGGTATCACTTTCTTCATCTTTTTAGAGACATCAGAGAAAAAGCCATCAAAATAATCCGTGTTAAAGTTTGTCCCAAACATTGCATTATAGTCTACCATGACGCGATCTAACATTTCTCTTGAATGTACAAAATCTTCTTGTTCATTTGAATCTTCATTAGGTTGAAATGTAAAAATGGTTGTGACATTTAAATTATGTTTACCTGCTTCTTTTGCTTTTTTAAAAGCTTCATAATAGGCAATAGCCATCGGAATACTTTGTACTGTGAGCATAGAAGTATAATGACCATTTCTTGTTTTTTTAGCATAGTTTTCAATGATATGATTAGTAATTTTACTGATTCTTTCTTCCGCCATCCAAACTTCTTTTTCATTGATTTTACTAACATATTCTTCTTCTAAGTCTTTTTTAGGGTCAAATGTACGTGCATAATCTACAGAGAAACCAAGAACATTACCATCTCTTATCGCATCTTTAATTAAATAATGATGCAAACATTTATCAAAGATGTCGGCAGTGGCACGGCCATCTTGACTCTTGTTCTCCTCAAAACGCGGTGTACCAGTAAAACCAAAGTATTGCGCATTTTTAAAATGTTGTTTAACTGAGCGGTGCATTTCACCGAATTGACTTCGGTGACATTCATCTATAATAAATACGACTTTGTCGTGCTCGTACTGATTCATAACCGGGTCATTCGATTTAATCGCATGTGCCATCTTTTGGATGGTTGTCACAATTAATGGTAATGTTGCATCCCCTAGTTGCTTTAACAATTTACGCGTGCTGTCTGTTAAGTCAACAGAATCTTCTTGGAATTTATTAAATTCAGCCAACGTTTGACTGTCTAAATCTTTTCGGTCTACTAAAAAGATGACTTTCTTAATACCTTCTTGTTGCGACAAGATTTGACTCGCTTTAAAAGAGGTTAAAGTTTTTCCGCTTCCTGTCGTATGCCAAATAAAACCATTGTTATTAGTTTCAAGTGCACGCTCTATCAATTTTTCAACTGCATACACTTGATATGGACGTAAAGCCATAAGAATCTTATCAGTCTCATTAACAATCATATAGCGACTGATTATTTTAGCGAGATGACACGGCTCTAAAAAGTCCTCAATAAAACGCTTCAAATGATTGATTCTTTCATTTTTTTCATTACTCCAGTAGAACATATGACTCTTCAATATCGTTAAATCACTATTCGCATAGTAGCGTGTTTCCATCTTGTTGCTAATCACAAACAGTTGGATATATCTAAATAAGCCAGTAAAGTTTTGTTTGCGGTAACGTTCTACCTGATTAAATGCTTCTGAAATAGCGACACCACTGCGCTTAAGTTCAATTTGAACTAATGGTAAACCATTTATCAAAATTGTCACATCATATCGACTTTTATAAGTATCTTTCACACTCACTTGATTTGTAACTTGAAATTTATTTTGACACCATTTATTTTGATCAAGGAAGCTTAAATAAACAACCGTTTCATCGTCTCGTTTGAGTACATACTTATCCCTTAAAATAACTGCACTATCAAACACAGATTTACCATTAATATCTGTAATTAAACGATCAAACTCAGTATCTGTTAATGGTTGATGATTGAGTGCTTCTATATGACGCTCATTAATAATTGCTCTAAAATTTTGTAACATTTCATCGTGTGTATGAATATTTAATTGTTCATACCCCATCTGAGTTAACTGTTTTAATACATCGTTCTCTAACGCAAATTCACTTTGATATGCCATCCAGACTCAAACCCTCTCTATTTAAACCCTGACTTAAATTTTTTATACAACAAACACACACCAATAACAAATAAAATAAATATCAGAACTTCTCCTAAGAGAAGTGCAAAAATATAAAGTAATACTACAATAATTATGAAACTAATTAACACAGCCCATGCAAGAATGAACCACGGCCCCGCTGCATATGAAATTTGATCACTATCTTCACCATAGTAATGGCGATCGAAAAATCTCTTGATCGGTTCTCTCACTATCAATAAGCATAGTATTAATGCGTACATTACTACCCCAAAAGCAATGAAATAGTAAGGAATGAACACAATAATATACAAAAGACTTTTAATTAACTCAAATAATGCTTCCATCTTACATCTCCAAAACGATTTATTTTCTAACCTCGTATGGTGCTTGTATAATAAATTGACGCTTTATTTTAAATTATAGCGCAAAACACATTATTTGTGTCATTTCCTTTCATTTTACCTTTTTAAGAGCAATCCGATTCCTTGTTGACAAAAAAGAGAATAAAGCCAGGCATCATCGCAATATGAAGTTAATGATTTGTAAAACAACATGCGATTTCTTTATTTTTTAGTTTTGTCGTGTATGATTCTAACTGTAACGGCGAATATACCTATAAATATAACAAGGATGAACAAGACGGTATTAATCATCGTTTGATATTGTTCATTATGCACAAAGATGGAGGTCATAATAATCGTTAAAGAGATCAAAATAAGAACTGTTGTGATAATATTGTATATTTTTTTCATTTTTTACCACACCTTTATTAATTTTATTTAACGATAAGTTTATAGCATTTTAAATCAAGAAAAAAGTTGTAGTTTTAATAAAGACCATCGCATAAAAAAAATAGACATTAAAAAGGCTTGCTACCTAAAAAATCAGGCAACAAACCTTTAAATTAATGGCTTACAAAAGTTTTTTCTAATACGATAAGATAGCTATATTTTATTTTTTACATATGATTATAATGATACTTCACCAAATCAAAGAATTGATGCATATCATATCCCCATATTGCATAATATGCTATTGGGTCAACGTGTGTTGTACCGCCCCAATATTTTCGAACTGCATTGTGACTAATGACGGAGCCCACGCCTTCTTGATCGTCAGCGAGTGTTGGTGTTAAATGATTTTGTTTTAACATATACGCTGCGAGCCACGCTTGGTTATTGACCGATCTTGCAAAATCATCAAAAGTATACATTCTGACAACTTCGATTTGGTAAAAATACGGGTTAGCTTGTTTGCCTGCACCCCAAACGTAATATTCTGATGGTGCAGTGAGATGAATTTCTTTATTGTCTACAAAGGCATGTACAAACGCTCTTTCATATGTAGCGTACATTCGATCGACCCATTGTTGAAGTGTCCGGTTATCTTCACCCACTTCGTGAATCACAACACCGATATAAGTTCCATATTTGTAATTGAGATGTGGTAAAGTATTCATTCTTGGATCTTTTACAATTTTTGAGTGAGGCAGATGATGTTCTATTATATATTCATTAACATTAGGGTAATAAAAAGGAGGCAAGGTGCGATTCTGTTGATCTTGATGAGCACTTTCAGTTGCGGGTGTTTTGTTTTCAGTTGCATCTTGATGCGGACTGTCATTCTCATCGTGATTCATTAACATCATTTTAGGTGCAGTTTGAGCAACGGTAGAAGAAGGTAACGGTCTGGAAAACAAACTTCTGGCATAAGTCGTAGGAGCAAAAACCATTGGCATGAGCAACAATGTGAGAGACGTCGATAACGCAGAGAGCATTTTCAGCATAAATTCCACTCCTTCATATTATTTTTTAATAATTAATAAATCATATAACATATTTATATTAATTATATTACGTTAAAACAATATAAAGTCAAGTGTTTTATGATTATAAAAGTGTAATTTTTATGTATGCCAAACTATGCGTAATTGTTTAATTCAAAGATGCTAAAATGCGATTTAAAGCGATTTCTAATTGTTCGACACTCTTTTTCACTTTTTTGATTTCGCCATGTACTTTAGCATCTGTGAAGATATTATCCCACCAAACATCATACAGTTGATCTTTTTCACTATTTGAAATCGCTAATACTAAATCCTCATCCATATTTTTAAGCATGGGCACTGTATTTTGCAATTGCGTTTGTAATTGCGATAGATGCGTATTCATTTTTTTAATCTTTCTTCTTTTGAAATAGCTATGGATTGAACTATTTCCTAACATATCAAACCCACTCCAAATACGGACGTCCTTGATTAACTTTTTTACTTTTTGTACCTCTACCAATGCGTCTTCCACTGCATTCTTTACTTCCACCACTTCATGTTGTTTCATATGAAACACCCTTTCTCATCTGCTATCTTTCTACAATTCACTATTAATCAAATCATATAATAATCCACTTTATTTTGACAATAAGCAGTCACACTTCACACTGTCATTAAAAGTGCAAAATGTGACCGCTTCAACATTTGAAATGATTGAAGTTGTGTCAATGGTCATAGCGCGTTGAGCTACATAAAGATGGTTATTTCAGTAATGTCGCAACATCGACTTCAATCATTGGCGTTTGTGTACAGGGCGCTGCTTGGCAAAGTTGGATCATCAAAATATCTTTAATCTGTGTTTGAAATGCGACAGGTTGTCCGTGAAAATAAAGGGGTTCTAATACATTATTTGTTGCAACACCTTCTGATAGGCCTTTCCCTGTCAACTTGGCATAAGCTTCTTTTTGCGTCCAAATCATATAAAATTGTGTTTCATTATCAATCCATTGTGCTTCTTCATTTGTAAATTGCATTTTCAATCGTTGCCATTCAATTGTACTGAGGTTTTCAATATCTAAGCCAATCTCACTTTGGTCAAATGCACAAGCGACATACTTACCACTATACGACAAACTGATAAATACCGGCTGCGGTGTGTCAATGTAAGGTTTACCATAGGCACCAAATTTAAACTGCCAATCTAAAGGGTCGAGCTGATACATCGTTTTTAACCCGTAATGCACGAGTAGTTCACCAATACAGTGCTGATTTTCATTACTTTTATAGTGGTGTTTCGTATGATTTCTTTTAAACAGATATTGTTTATGCGCAAGTTGTTTCGTTATGGCTGTGGTCATCTTTTCTAAATTAACAATTAATATCATTACATTTCACCTACTTGAATGTGTCGTTAAGTCTTTGTTGCCAACGGGCTAACCATGTTTCTGATAGTTCTGACCAGCTTAAATCCAGTGCGTTCATGACAGACTGTGTAAAATCTTGCGTGATAATGGCAGGTTTCAGCTTATCATCGTGATGCATTAATCCCACCCATGCATAATAACCGGCATCATGTACATATTGATCAAATGTTGCGTCATCCACCACCTTAATTGTGCGATTTGTTAGCTTTTCAAGCATCGATTGCATTGTATATTCATGGTTATTCGTAATATGAAAGATGTTGTACGTGCTTTGTTGGATTTCCGCGAATTGTACAACCATTTGTGCCGCTTCATCAACAAACGAAAATGAAATTGGTGTTTGTGCCGCAGATACCCCTATCTTATCGAGTTGAAGTAAGTCATGCATAACAATAGAAAAGCGATTTGTCCGCATATTTTTCATGGTGATGTTGCCGTGTCTACTGCTTGTTAAGTTTCCTACACGCATCATTTTCGCCTTTAATCCTTCTCGCATGGCTTGTAATACTTCAAGCTCGGCATAAAATTTACTTCGTGCGTAAGGTGACGTAATCTGTTGGTTTTTAAAAATGGCTGTTTCTGAGAATTGCGTGTCTTCTTGTTCTTCAGAAAAGGTGCCTGCCACACTCAATGTAGAAATGTAAATCAGCTGAGCTTGAGCTTGTTTGGCCAAGGAGATAAGCTGTGCTGTACTTTTGACATTGGCTTCATAAAAGTCTTCATCTTCGCCAAAATGGTCTGTTCGCGCCGCCGCATGAATAATCGTGTCGATAGACGTAGCTAACTGTGTGAAATCTTGGTTTGTGTCACCATATATGATGTCAACGTTGTGCATCATTTTTTCACACGTCGATGGCTCAAAATAATGATTCAAATTGTCGATTAAACGGTCACGGGCTTGTGATGCGCTTTCTGCCCGAACAAGACAATGCACACGTTGGTGGCGCTCAGTTAGTTCATAAAGTAAATAAGCACCTAAAAATCCGGTGGCACCTGTCAGTAATACTGTTCCTAAAGATTGTTGTGACACTTTTGACAAAGGCGTTTGATTAGTCGCAATCATCGTTTGCAAGGCGTCAATATTTCCCGGGACATTTAACTGTGTCGATTCGCTTTGGTTTATTAACGCACGGATGGTTTTGTATTCATAAATAGCTTGCATCGACGTTTCAATTCCTTTGTGTTTCAGCAACATCACGACTTTCATCGTCGCAAGTGAGTTACCACCGAGTTCAAAGAAATCATCGTCAATGCCAATCGGGCTCACATTTAATACTTGTTCGAATACATCGACATATTGTTGTTCTTGTTTATTTCGTGGTGGGGTCAACGTACGGACTTGTTGTGAATCCGCAGCAGGTAAAGCTTTCGTATCTAATTTTCCATTAGGCGTTAAAGGCAATTGATCCAATTTAATGAACACCTGTGGCACCATATACTGTGGCAACTGATCTGTGAGTGCACGTCGTATCACATCAGATTGCTCTGTTTCAGCTACATAATAGCCCACTAAAAATGGATGTGCACGTGTACGATCCACTGTGACTGCACTATCCAAAACACCTGCGATTTGGTTCATTTGATTTGTAATTTCTTCTAATTCAATACGATAGCCATTCAGTTTTTGTTGTTGATCGATGCGACCTAAAAATTCAATCTCACCATTATTTAAATAACGCGCTAAGTCGCCCGTGCGATATAATTGTCCATCACCCCAAGGATGCGGAATAAAAGCTTGTGCATTAACTTCAGGACGGTTTAAATAACCTTTTGCTAAACTGTCACCCGCAATACAAAGCTCTCCAGGTACACCCACACCACATAGTCGTCCTTCAGACATAATATACACTTGTACATTCGGGATTGGTCGTCCAATCGGAACGCGTTGTAATGTGGACTTGCCGTCATCCATCCATGCCGTTGTAATCACTGTGGATTCGGTTGGTCCATAGGCATTGACATACATTTCACAATGCGGTCGAACCCTATCAACAAGTTCTGGCGTGCTCACAGAACCTCCTGTCACTAAGCAACGTAAATGATAGTCGGTCATCATCATGCATAGTTGTGCGGGGATCGAAGCAACAGTGACGTGTTGTGTACGGAGACAGTGTTCTAAAGCGAAAATGTCCTTTCTTTCTCGTTCAGAAGCAATCACTAAAGGACATGCATTGAATAACGCACAATAAATCTCCATCACAGACGCATCAAACACAATATTGGCGTATTGTAATAACACATCTTGAGACGTCAGTTGTATATATTGAGACCAACCTGTGACTAAGTTCATTACATTACGATGTGTGATTTGTACGCCTTTTGGTTGACCTGTCGTTCCAGATGTATAAATCATATACAATACATCGTTCGCTTCCACGTGTTCACTTGATTGAATCACTTGTGCATCATCTTCTCGTATAACACAACTTCTCACATCCGAATTGGTCACAGTTGTAGAGTGTGCTGGCGCATTCGTCAAAATATGTTTCACTTCCGCATCTTTCAAAATAAAGTCAATCCGTGATGCCGGATAATCTGGATCAATCGGCACATAAGGACAACCCAGCCATGCCGCAGCAATCATACTTTCAATCATTTCTGGGCCCCTTGTCATGAGAAGCGCCACACGATCTCCTTTACGACAACCTTGTTCGTACAAATGACGCGCAATAGCTAATGCACGTCGATATAACCTATGTATCGAATGATGTTGGTTGTCAAAAATCAACGCTGTAGCCTCTGGTGTTTGTAGCGCCAACTGTTCAATTCGACTGCCGACAGTCTCCTGTTCAGGATACGCCATCGGTTTTGGTGTCACATGTGTTTCAAGCCACTGACGCATGTCGGGTCGCGCAATAGGCAATTGACCAATGCGTAATAAGTCTTGCTCCAATATTGTCTGGATCATCACTTCAAATTGATCACACATATGATGGATTGTTTCTTTTTGAAACAGGTCTGTCCGATATTCAATATTCCAAACAAATTGATGATGCACTTCTTCAATAATGAAAGACAAATCAAACTTCGCTGTGGTACTTTTCGGTGGTTGATGTGTGAGTCGACTATGGCCAAAATGCGCATGATGCACTTCATTGTTTTGACGCACAACGATGACATCAAAAAATGGGTGTCGTGATGCATCACGTTGCGCGATTAATTCATCCACTAAGACAGAAAATGGATAGTCTTGGTGCGCATAAGCCGCTAAACTCATCGTTTTCATTTCTTCTAAAAATGTCAGCCACGGTTTATTGCGTGTCGGTTGACCTTTGAACACGACACTGTTCGCGAACATCCCTAACATGCGTTCCGTATCTGGATGTGTCCGCGCACTCATCACACTTCCTAACACAATCTCCTCTTGACGACTGTATTGACTTAATAAAACCATAATGACACTCATAAAAAACATAAAGTCAGTCACATCATGTTGTTGAACATACTGTCTAATTTTATGGCTTAGCACTTCATCTAACTGCCATTGATACATATCCCCCTCTGTTGATTTGACATGAGGTCTTGGATAATCCAGTGGGAGCTCTAACGTTGGGGGCGTTTCTGCTAATAATTGATGCCAATACGCATGATGGTCTGTCATGTCACGTTGTTTGATCCATTCACTGTAATCTTTATACTGATGCGTCATCGTAGGCAATGATTTATCTTGATATAGTTGACTCAGCTCATCTAAAATGAGAGTCTGACTCATGCCGTCGTTAACACTATGGTGCGTATCCATAAATAAAAAGTCATCTTCTGGTGTTTGAATATAACGTATACGTAAAAGCCGGTCATGTTCTAAATCAAATGGCTGTACCATACGTTCTACCAATACTTGAGGGTCTTGCTCATCTAATGTGACGACTTCAAAGTCAGGTGTATAACAGTCTTGAATATATTGATAGACTTGTTGATTTTCCATTCCGAATTGCGTTCTTAAAATTTCATGCCGTTCAATCAATTGGCTCACCGCATGGCGTAATTTCGCAATATCTAGCGGGGCACTTAATTGCCATATAAATGGAACGTTATAAACTGTATCATCCGGGTTCAGCTGCCATAAGAAATACATACCACTTTGCGCCGCACTCGCAGGATACGCCTGCTGATTCGATGTAATGATAGGTATCATTTCTGAATGTGTTTCGGACACGTCTTCTAAACGTGCTGATAATAAGGCCACTGTAGGATATTTCATCAAATCGCCTACTGTCATGGACTTATGTAATTCACGTTCGATACGGTTCACGACTAAGGTTGCCTTTAACGAATGTCCTCCTAATTCAAAAAAGTGATCATGAATGCTCACACGTTCAATATGCAACACTTCTTCAAAGATATGGCACAAAACTTGTTCTATTTCATTGCGTGGCGCTGCATAATCACTTTGAAGTCGCAGTTCGGGATCAGGTAAGGCCTGCGTATTCAATTTTCCGTTGACAGTCATCGGTATTTGATCAATGCGTTGGAAAGACAACGGCACCATATAACTCGGCATTTGCGCAGAGAGCGTGGTTGTCATCGTATGATTCGAAATTTCTTGTTCTCCTTCATAAAATGCATAGAGCTGTTTATCCCCTTCTATCTCTCGTATCACGACAACCGCTTTATTAACGCCATGGATACGCTCAATGGCACGTTCAATTTCTGTTAACTCGATACGAAATCCTCTTATTTTAACTTGTTTATCTAGACGCCCTAAATAATCGATTTCACCATCAGGTTGTAAGCGAACCAAATCGCCAGTTCGATACACTTTTCCAGTGCCAAACGGATAATCGATAAAGCGTGATGCTGTTAATTCGGGACGATTAAGATACTCTTTCGCTAAACCTGCGCCACCGATACATAACTCGCCCGGGACACCGACACCACAGCGCTGTGTTCCTTGTAAAATATACAGATCCGTTTCACGTATAGGCTTTCCAATCGGTATGCGTGCAGGAATGGTTTCAGGCATTGCATAGGTCGTTGTAAAGGTTGTACTTTCGGTAGGGCCATAACCATTAATGATTTGAGGATGCTTTGGTCGCTGATGTAGGAGCTCAACCCACTTCCGCGTCAGCGCTTCACCCCCAACTAATAAATAGGAGAGCGGTTCAAGTGCTTCAACGTGTCTACTCACAGTCGCATTAAAGAGCGATGCTGTTAGCCACATTGTATTAATCTCATATTTTCGAATCGCTTGTCCGAGCGCTTTCGGATTTAATAATTGGTCTTTAGACAAGACGACCAGTTCGCCCCCATTTAATAAAGCACCATAGATTTCAAATGTCACCGCATCAAACGCAATGGTTCCAGATAACAGAATTTTTGTCGTTTCATCTAACGTGACATAATCGACTGCTTTAACAAGGCGATCGACACTCTGATGCATAATACGTGTGCCTTTCGGTTGACCTGTCGTTCCAGACGTATAAATCACATACACATCATCATCACTATGATTAACGACAGGTACTGCAGCTTCACTACCAACCTGCAAATCTTTCAATGACACAGTTGGCACCGTCGTATCCAATTCGACTTGATGTAACACTAATAAAGCCGGTTGCACATCTTCTAATATATATTGAATCCGCGCTTCAGGATAATCCGGATCAATCGGTACATACGCAGCGCCAGACTTCACAATACCCAAAACTGCTACAATCATCTCCATACTGCGTTCTGCCATCACCGCGATATAGTCATTAGGTTTCACCCCACGTGCACGTATTTGACGTGCAACTTGGTTCGTCAGCCGATCAAGTTGCGCATACGTTAAGCTGTCGTTTTCAAATCTAACTGCTATTTTGTCGTGATGACGTTGGACTTGTTCGGCAAACAACTCAGGTACCGTCGCAAAAGTCGCAGATTCTGTTCGCAACAGTTGTTGTAATAGCGACTCGTCTTGGTCTGTCGTCATTAACGAAAAGGTGTTCATTGGCACTTCTGGACGCGTCACACCTTGAAGACATAAATGACGAATCAAATTTGCATACGTTTCAATTGTTAAATCATCATATTGATTGCGGTTATATAACATCTTTACGACATAACCATTCTCGACTTCTTGAACATATACATCGAGCGCTGCTTCGGTCTCAATCGGTTTTAAGCGTTCAGCTTCACAAACTTCGCCTGCTATTTCAAATGTATAATGAATAGGTTCTGAATGAATTAACGTTTCAAACGGAAAGCCGGTACGTGCCTCGATTAAATCTGTTAAATGTAACACCTCTTCATCAACAATCGTGTTCATTCGACTGGAAAGCTGTGTCTTGAACTGTTGATAAGAAAGTGTGCGGTCAACATGAAAACAACCCGGTAAAATCCGTATACGTGGCCCAATCGCCTTCCCTTCATCGAATGATGGCGTTCGTGTTGTCGTTAAACCGACATGGACATCTTCGCTACGCCCAATAAAATGATTCGCAAGTATAATACCGCTATAAATATCATCAAGACTCAATTCATCATGTTGAATCTTAACCATTTGCCATTGTGTATGGTGTTGATCCGTTAAACTTTGAACAGGCATATAGGCATGATAGGTATCTCTTACACCTTGATGACTTTGCCATTGCTGCAGTTGCATCTGAAACGAAGGCAGTCGACGTAATTGATGCATTTGTTGAATCAATTCAGTAAAACTTTGGGTCAAAGTAATCAATTGAAAAGGTTTTTCATAATAGTGACTTAGTTGACTTAAAAAAATAGGCATTGACGCCGCATCAAAAATAAGCGGGCTCACATTGAATTGGAGGAGTGTACAATCGGTAAAACAAATGATTTTGAAAGTGAAAAGCGGAGCAGTTGTAGGAAGTGTTAGATCAAATGGATTTTGTTCCAAATCACTTTCAAAGTCTAAATCTGATGATACACAATCTTCATGAACCACTTCAATAAATGGCGCAAATTGACGAATCTGATATTTCAACTCACCTTCTACATACTTAAAAGAGGCCCTCAGTAATGATTGGGTTTGTACTAACTGTGTCAACGCATATAGCAATCGTTGCACTTCCATACTTTTAGGTAAATGCACCACATATGTATGTGGTGGTATAGAGGGGTCTCGATTGAATAAATCTGGCCCATAATGTTGTGTGATCGATGCATTTTCATAAAGCACCATAAAATCCCTTCTTCCTCAGTGATATGAAGCCATAAAATGGATTACATTGGTATCATAAAAACTTTATGTCACATTTACAATTCAAAATAAATAATTTTATATAACTTTAAAGTAAATGAAAAATAAAATTAAAATTATACACATAACGATAACATTCAACTCAGCTATTAGAGGTTTAAATCAAGGACGATCCATCCTTTTCAGAATAGCTTATCAACAAAAACTAGACTTAATATTTTTGATAAACAGCGTAGAGGTCTATTTTAGAAACAATATTTCACTATAAATTGAAAATAAAGAAATTTCATTGCATAAGGTGAACCTAAGTATTATAATCGACTTATAATTATGTAAGGGCTTTCAATAAAGATTGCGCATTTCTCAAAATATATTGTGTTGGAGGAAAAGATTATGTTCGGGTTCTCAGTATTTTTAAACAAACCGCTATCTTCTGAAACAAAACAATACATCGAAAAGATGGCTCATTCTGGGTTCACAGGTGTTTTCACATCCCTGCATATACCAGAAGATAATAACACTCAGTATCGCAAACTCTTAATTGAATTAGGTAATATTACCAAATCATTAAATTTAGATTTGATGGTTGATATATCTAGCTCATCTTTACAAAAAGCTGGTTTTTCTATGAGTAATATTAATGAAATACGCTCTATTGGTGTAACAGGTTTACGTGCTGATGATCATATTAGTAATAAATGTATAGCTCAGCTATCAAATAAAATAACGATTGCTTTAAATGCTTCAACCATAACTGAAAATGACATTCAAGAACTGAAATTAGCTAATGCTAACTTTGATCAATTAGAAGCCTGGCACAATTATTATCCTCGACCTGAAACAGGACTAGATGAAGAGTGGTATCGTAAAAAAGCAAAATGGTTAAAAAGTTTTGGCCTTAAGTCACAAGCATTCGTTTCAGGTGATAATAACTTACGCGGCCCTCTATATCAAGGTTTACCAACGCTAGAAAAACATCGTGACTATCATCCGCTTGCCGCCTCCCTCGACTTATTATCTGATACAAATAAAATTTTTATAGGTGATCCTGGTCTTTCTGACACTGTAATAAAGCAATTTGCTAACTATATAATGGAAAAAAATATTTTATTGCATGTAGATCCATTTAATAATCAAATCGATTTTACTCTAGGAGAACATATAAATCGCCTTGATGAATCAAGAGATGTCATTCGTAGCGCATATTCTCGCAAGAAAAAAATTCCGAATATTAAACCTTTACTTAATATCAAACGTGACACTGGTTCAGTAACCATTGATAATTCACAGTATTTACGGTATATGGGAGAGATTCAAATTACTAAACGTTCTTTACCAGCAGATGAAAAAATTAATGTAGTGGGTCAAATCAGTCAAAATGATTGGTGTTTAATCCCACATATCAAAGGTGGTCAGAAATTCACATTGCTAAAAAACGATATTGAAAGTGAGGATTAAAATGATTAACTTAGATAACTTAACAACGGAACTAAGAAATGAAAATAGCTACAATCTAGATGAAATGACTATCCGTCAAGCACTGAAAAAGATGAATCAGGAAGATCAAAAAGTTGCACTAGCCATTACTGAACAATTAACTCAAATTGAAAATTTGACAGATGCCGCAATTAAAACTTTAAAAAATAATGGTCGCTTAATATACATGGGTGCCGGTACTAGCGGTAGATTGGGCGTATTAGATGCCGTAGAATGCGTACCAACTTTTGGAGTGAATTCTGATATGGTTATAGGATTAATTGCTGGTGGAAATAAAGCCATGGTTTCTGCTATAGAAGGCATAGAAGATGATATTGACCAAGGTAAAAGAGATTTAATGCACCTTAATCTGACAGCAAAAGATATGGTTATAGGCATTACAGCGAGTGGTCGGACCCCCTACGTCATTGGTGGAATAAATTATGCCCAATCTATAGGTGCACATACTGGCTCTTTATCATGCAATAAAAATTCAGAAATAAGTGAATTTGCAGATTTGCCAATTGAAATTGACTGCGGACCAGAAATTTTAACAGGTTCAACACGTTTGAAGTCAGGAACCGCGCAAAAAATGGTTCTTAACATGATTTCTACTGTCAGTATGATTGGAATAGGAAAAGTGTATAAAAATTTAATGGTTGATGTTAAGCCAACGAATAAAAAATTAATAGAACGTTCTAAAAGAATTATTATGCAAGCAACGGAAGTGGATTACGACACAGCAACACATTACTTTGAAGAAGCCAATCAAAATGTAAAATTAGCTATTGTTATGATTTTAACAAACTGTAATAAAGAGGAAGCGACGCAAAAATTAGCCAAAGCAAACGGGTTTATCAAAAATACGATTTAAATAAGGGGGAATTACATGGGAAGAAAAGAATTGACATTGAATGAACTTGCCAAAAGAATATATGAGGGTGCCGGGGGTTTAGAAAATGTTCAAACTGTTAATCATTGTATGACTCGTATTCGAATGAATATACGTGACAGCAATCAGGTGGATCAAAAAAGGCTGAAAAGTATACCAGGCGTGTTGGGTGTTATATTTGACGAACAATTACAAGTTATTATAGGGCCTGGAAAGGTCACTAAAGTAGCTAACGAAATGGTTAGTTTAGCTGGTGTAGAGCTGGGAGAAAATATCAAAAAAAGTTCTGGAAAAGAAAAAGTTAATGCTAAAGCAGCAAAAATAAAAGCAGCGCAAAAAGCTAAGCAAAAAAATTCTCCATTAAAAGCTATTTTAAAAGATATATCAAACATCTTTGTACCGATGATTCCTGCGTTTGTCGGTTCAGGTTTAATAGCTGGGATTGCCGCAGTAATGAATAATTTGATTACTGCTGGAACAATAAATGCCGCAACTTGGCAACAGTTTGTAGATATTATGAATATTCTTAAAAATGGTATGTTTGCATATTTAGTCATTTATACAGGGATAAATGCAGCAAAAGTTTTTGGAGCTAACCAAACTCTCGGTGGTGTTATTGGAGCAGTAGTAACACTTACAGGTATGAATGCCGACAAAGCCATTAAAAACCTTATTACAGGCGATGCATTAACAGCTGGCCAAGGCGGAATTATAGGTGTTATATTTGCTGTCTGGTTGTTATCAATAATTGAAAAGAAATTGCATAAAACTATACCCGATTCTGTTGATATTATCTTTACACCTACTCTTTCCTTATTAATAATAGGTTTACTTGAAATTTTCTTGATTATGCCATTAGCTGGATTACTTTCAAACATTTTAGTGGGAGGGATCAACTGGGTACTATCAGTAGGAGGACCATTTTCAGGATTTGTATTAGGTTCTCTATTTCTACCGATGGTTATGTTTGGCTTACATCAAATTTTAACACCTATTCATATTCAAATGATTAATGAAACAGGTATGACATTATTACTTCCTATTCTGGCAATGGCTGGTGCAGGCCAAGTGGGAGCTGCACTTGCTTTATGGGTTAAACTACGTGAAGATGAAGAATTAACTGAAATGATAAAAGGCGCATTACCCGTTGGCATATTAGGAATCGGGGAGCCATTGATATATGGTGTAACATTACCATTAGGCCGCCCATTTATTACAGCTTGTATTGGAGGGGGCATCGGAGGCGCAGTTATAGGTGCCATTGGTGGTATTGGCTCAATTGCAATAGGGCCTTCTGGTATTGCGCTTATTCCATTGATTTCTAATAATCATTGGATAGGCTATATATTAGGTCTACTTTCCGCTTATATCGGAGGTTTTGTAGTAACTTACTTTTTAGGCATACCAAAAGATAAACTACAGGAACAATCATTAATGCATAGTAAAATAAGTACTGATTCAATTAATCAAGTTAATAATAATAAAATTAATAATCACAAAACTAAAATTTTCAATGCTGTAACAACAGGTTCTATTCATCCCATAGAAGAATCAACAGATCCAGCTTTTAGGAAGAAAATGATGGGCGACGGCTATTTCATTATACCAACAAATGAAGAAATTTTTTCGCCAGTAAGTGGTACAATATCAACTATTTTCCCCACTAAACATGCAATTGGTATCACTACTGACAATGGATTAGAAGTGTTGCTACATATGGGAATTAATACTGTTGAATTAAATGGTTTACCTTTTGAAATATTAGTAACTGAAGGTCAAAAGGTTACGACAGATTCTAAAATAGCGAAAATCGATTTAAACGCCATTAAAGAAGCGAAAAAAGATACATCAATCTTGGTTGTTATTACTAATATGACAAAAGTAGACTCTTATAAACTAGAAAAACATGGAGCAGTTACTTCGAAAGATACTGTTTTTAGTGTTACAACTAAATAAAACAAATAAGGGGCTGAACAATAGCCCCTTATTTGTTTTCAATTTAAATTCATTTTTTCTTACTTATACGTTTTTACAGTTTATTAAGTTCGCGCCAAATCTCTTTTAAAAATACTTTTTCCTATACGCTTCTACTATAGAACGGGTTGTATATATTTTCTCAGCATTCTCCTGATTTCGGCTTATATAAACATAAAATAATAGATCCACAGTAATAAACTGTGCCAAAATAGAATCTGTTGCAGCACTTCGATAAATTGATTCCATTGGCCGCGAAGTTTTTAAACTAACATCAGCGAGTTTAGACAATGGATTCTGTCCAAATTGTGTCAATGTAATAATAGGAATTTCTAAATCCTTAGCGGTTTCAGCAAGTGAAATTAACTCAGAAGTCATACCAGAGTTTGAAACTAGCCAAATAACACATTCTTTCTGATGTAAAATGAGCTGCGGTAATATAGTATTATAGTCTGGTTCACTGACTACATTTTTTCCTAATCTTCCCCATTTTTGAACAATGTCCATTGCAGTTAAGCTAGAAGCCCCAATACCCAAAACGTAGCAGTACTCTTTTTCTTCAATGAACTTACAAGCATCTATAAATTCTTCTTCATTAAATAAAGCTGTGGTTTCATCAATTGTATAGTGTGCATTATTAGCGAGTTTATTCTTCAAACTATGAAAAGAGTCGTCTCTGTCGACATCACTATAAGAATTCATACTAGGCGCTTTTTTTGTTTCGGCAGAAAGTTCAATTTTAAGTTCCGTAAGACTGTTATAACCCATTTTTTTAGAAAAACGTACAACTGTAGGACTACTTGCGCCAGATGCTTTAGCAATATCATTTGCTGTCATACTAGCTATTTTTTCACTATTATTATAAATAAACTGAAAAATTTTTCTTTCAGCAGCAGACATTTCTGCCTGCATGCTTTTCATGTGAGAAAGAACGCCCATAAACTCCTCCTTTAATCATGACTATTATTTTAAATACAATAGATTCTTATAAACATCTAGAAATAAATAACGATTACTTTTCCGCTTCATTTCAACTCTATATTCTCCAGTTGTTTTTTTAGAATCATTACACAAATTATATATTTATTTCTTTATCTATCGCTTGATAATATCTAAATTGACTAATACGTTTCTTATCACCAACAACAATAAATTCTTTTTTAGCTCTTGTTACAGCAACATTAATTAGATTAGGCTTCTGACATGACCATTGAATAGCAGTATTTTGCGTATCATCCGTACCAGTGACAAAATAAACTTTATCTGCTTCTTTCCCTTGGAATGTATGAACTGTACCTATAGATTCATGTAACCACTTTTTAACATTTATGTTTTGGTTAACTAATGGTTTCAACTCTTTTTTGGCAAAAGTAATAATTTCACTTTTGACTCTAGAAAACGGTGTAATAATAAACACATTGGGCTCCTGTTTGCCACTTTTCATAGCTTTAACCCAGTCTTTTTTTAGTTCTTCTACTACGACTATACCTTGTTCTTTCACAAATTGTTTTGGATTAGCTTTTCCTTTAACATCTATCCATGAAACCCTGCCAACCTTTCCTTCTAACTCGTTACTTTTAATATATTCTGGTAACACCATCTTTTGTTCGTATGCAATTTTATTACTAATAGTAAACATTGGGTTTAGACATCTTCTATGCACCCACAGAGGTACACCAATCCACTGCTTTTCACCCTCTTCACCTTTCCAATAACCGTAGATATTTGCTCCATCACTTAATGTTTGAACTGAAGATTCAATACTCACCAATCGCTCAGGTACATTAAATGCTTTCCTTACAGAGTCAATCAAATTACGATCTATAGTTACCACTGGTTCAATTTGGACGGGATCTCCAACTGCCACAAAGTGTTGCGCACGTTGTATCGCTCCTACTGCAGCTTGAGGAATAGCTTGCCCTGCTTCATCAATATATAAGTAGTCTATAAAATCTTTAGGCATCGTTTGATACATTGATCTAAAACTTGCAAAAGTAGTGCTAATGACCGGAAAAACAAGGTGAATTACGTTCCATGCATTTTCTACTTTCTCAGGTGCTGCATCTAAATATTCATAACGTCGCTGAAAATCATATAACCCTGATTGAATAGATTTAGCATTCCCTATTAAAATCAATTTGTGAAGTACAATCGCCTTTAAAAATAATAATCCTCTTTCAAATTGTAATTCATCTGAAGTCCACAATACTTTCTCTTGACGCATATTATATGCTTCATTTCCGCTTCTCCAAAATTCAATATCCGGCACCACGACATCTGGATGTTCTTTTATAAAGTTTAAATAGCCCTGCTGATTTTTGCGAAGCTGCATTAAATTTTGTTCTATCCGATTGATGCGCCTTTCTCTTTCATTTATTTCATTCACTGCCATAGTTATCTCAGTATCTATTCTTATTTTATCGTCATTAAATTGAATCTTTTTTCTCAGTAAATCTGCATGTCTTTGCTCATAATCTATGTCTTTAGCACCACTAGAATTGCTTCCTAAAAATTGCTTTAACTTATCTTTGAATGAATTTTTATTTTTTGTCAATTGAATATATTCTTTTAAATCATTAATTTGTGTATCTACATTTGTTATTTGGTTTTCTAAATTCTTTTTTCGTTGTTTTAAGGAATCTATATTATTATTTTTGTTTTCATCATTCAGTTCTACTAATTCTTGTTGGTATTTTATAAACTGTTCTTCACTTTTTCTAAAATCAGCAAAGTTTTTTATACCTTGGTTAATTTCTTTTTTTAACACTTTAACTTTACTTAAAGTTTTTTGAAACGATTGTTTAGCATCCTTCCACTCTTTGTTAATATCTACAGAATTATACGCATCAATTAAAATTTTATTTAATGTTTTTGATTCACAGCTAGTAAGGACTTGTGTCATTACACTATCAATATTTGCTTTCCTACCAAAAACGCCTGAGAATAACCCCCATGCTTTTTCACCGATTAACTTTTCAGCAATTTCACTAAATATATTAAGTTCTTTCGCAACATTTTGATAAGCTTCTTCATACTCTGGAAAGTTTGAGGAGATATCCCTTCTTATCACTTCAGATATTTTAGGCAAATCTTTGGATATATTTTCAACTACACCATTATTACTTGACGCAACTACCATTTTATAGTGTGTATGGACATCGTTTAGAAAAGCAGTTGGGAATTGATCTGTTTCGTGAATCTTCTGGAATTTAAAAGCTTGGCTCGGTTTATTAAGTTCAGCAAAAGTCTTGGCCCTTTCAACTATGTTATGCGCAAATATATCTTTCAATAACGTTGTCTTACCCGTACCTGGAGGACCGTTTACAGAACTTATTTTCATTTGATCATGTGTTATTTGATTTACAGCAACTTGTTGCATCAATGATAAACGGTGTTCTACTAGAGAAGGCCAACGCCCATCAGGATAAAAATCTGGTTTTAGATAACGCTCTATATATTCTTTATTCTCATCAATGACTTTCTTATCTTTATCATTAACGCCATGAATGTATCGGGTCAATGTTTTATTAGGGTCCTTTTTTGCAAATTCCATATCACTAATATAAAAGCTATTTAGTTCATTGCTCTGTTCATTTGGAGTGACATATTTTATACCTATCGCTTGCTTAAAAAAACCTTGATAATTGGTTTCAAACAAAGCAAAATATTTGGAATATAATTGATCAAGTTTGTGTAGTTTTTCTTTAGTTAACTTATTATTTCCTATAATTTCTTCGCACTTGTGCTTAAATTTTTCAAAATGATCTTGGTAGGTCTCTTCAATTAGGATATTTTTGTCATTTTTAAGATACTTTAATGCACTCATTAACATTGGAACATGGAGCGTATCCATTAACACGTATCCTTCATTATCAATCATGAAGGTATATCCATAGCAGTTTCTATTATCTGGATTATAAATCTCTTCATCATTAAAAATACTTCGAATATATTGTTCTATTTCCCCAAACTTAAAGCAATGTCTATAAAGTTGAAATTGTATTTCACCTTTACTGCTACTTAATTGGTTAAGCTGAAAACGTTCGTCTTCCCATATAGGATAAAAAGATTCAAAATCATGTACTGCCTTTTGCTGTTCATTTAACAAAAAAAGATCTTTATTTAAATATGATTTTATATCCTCTAACTCGCCAGGATGTAGCATCTCTATTAGTATCCAAGCAGACAATGTATTATTAACTAATCTATCCATTAGCGCATCCCCCAAGAATCTATATATTTATAGTCATTTTAACAATAATTATCAGAATTTTACATGGAATTTTATTGTCTAATTAAGCAGCTCACTACAAATAAATTTCATATCTCCCTTAGACTTTTAATTACCTATTTCTTTATAGCCGCCTATAAATGTATTAACATTCAAAGCAAGAACAAACTAAATCAACCCGAGGTGTTTCCATACCTTGGGTTTTCTTTTATACAAATATTCATCCTCACATTATCCTTCCCCAATATAAATAATGACAAATGTCATGCTGCAGTGATGACAATCCTCACTAACAAGAAATCCCATACTTTTTTACAATTAAGTTAACTTATTCAAAGGATGTGCAGGGTTATGATTCAAATCGAACATATCACGAAACAATATCAGCAACAAAAAGCAGTCAATGATGTTTCTTTTACGATAACAGAAGGCATTTGTACTGCATTAATTGGTCCGAATGGTTCAGGTAAATCCACACTGATTGATTTATTGATTGGTGATCGACACGCCGATAGTGGCATGATTAAAGATCCTTCACACTTATTACATCCTGAACGGTTAGGCGTGCTTTTCCAACGTACAACCTTCCCTGAACGTATGAAAGTCATAGAGCTTTATCAATTGTTTTCAAAATTATATCCTCAGTCGCTTTCTTTAGCACAATTCCAAAATATCACGCGCTTTAACGATGTAGAGTTACAAAAATTTGCGACTGAACTGTCAGGTGGGCAACAACGTATTCTAGATTTCGCTTTAACTATGATAAGCAAACCCCAATGCCTTATTCTTGATGAGCCTACAAGTGCAATGGATGTCCAAATGAGACAACATTTTTGGAAAATCGTTTCGCAATTAAAAGCAGAGGGACTGACGCTCTTTTACACGTCTCACTATATCGAAGAGGTAGAAAGAATGGCTGATCAAGTGATTGTACTCAACAAAGGTCAAATTGTATTCAATGATTCCCCGGGAAATATTAAACAGCAACAAAATTTATCGATAATTGATATTCCTGCACCACATATAGCACTTGAACAGCAATTTCCACATGAAACAATAACGCATGTGCAACAACGTCTACACATTAAGACGAATCATGTCCAACAAGTTCTTGAAAAATTACTTGCTTTAAATGTGAACCTTGATGATATCGAAATTCGCAAAAATTCATTGCTTGAGATTATTTTTAATGAGGACAAACAAGGAGAGGATCAATGATGCGTTTTGCATATTTATTATCAGAATTACGTCTACTATTCCGTTTTAAAACAAGATTGATACTATCGATTTTTATACCTTTAGCATTTTACTTATTATTTACATCAATCATCCAAGCACCTGAAGCTGAGATGGCTGAAATTAATAAAAATGCTATGTATAGCATGACGACCTTCAGTTTAACGAGTTTCTGCTTATTCTCATTTCCACTTGAACTCATCGATGAACGCAAAAAAGGTTGGTATAAAAACCTGATGACTACGCCACTCAAACCCTTTGACTATTTCAGCGTAAAAATTGTTAAAACGATGTTTCAGTTCATTTTAGCCATTTTTATTATATTTGGGACTGCTGCCTTTTATAAAGGCGTTCATTTATCCTTCAGTCAATGGATTTTATCAGGCCTCGTTCTATGGATTGGCGCAAGTTTGTTTCTATCACTTGGCGTGCTATTAGCACAAATCAACGATACCCAGAAAGCGAGTGGTATCGGTAATATTCTATATTTAGGTTTAGCCGTCTTAGGTGGCCTCTGGTTTCCGATTGACACCTTTCCATCATTTATGAAACCGATTGCCCATCTGACACCTACGTATCATTTAAAAAAATTGGCAACCGATTTAGGACAAAATGATTCTTTTGCAATTAGCGCTTTCATGATATTACTTCTATATAGTATGATTTTCTTAAGTATCGCTTTATATATTCAAAAAAGAAGAGATGTGTCTCAATGAAGAAACTAGATCTAGACGCGGGTCATTTATCCAGCTTAATCTATTTGTTATTTCCATTTCTTGCCTTATTCTTAAATCGTAATCAAGGTAACACCCTGCTCCTGATTGTTGTTTTTATCATCTTTAGTATTGTTTATACGACGTTGATTATCGGTCATCGCGCTTTAAAACCTTGGACGTCTTATTTTTTACTTGTCCTACATTATTTAGGGATTATTTATTTTGTTTATGCAATTAATCCCACGTCGTCCTTATTTTTATTTTATAGTGTTTTTGCGCTTCCTTTAACTTTTCGCGTTAAGCTATGGTCTAAAGAATATTTCACCTTTTTAGCAACCATGCTCCTCTGTCTTATCGTGACATTTCTTTATTATTCGGAGCCATTTTATATTGTGATGTTAATCATTTATTATTTCGTCATGAATTTGATTATGTTCTCGAATTTTAAACGTGTGACAGAGGAGGCGTATCAATCAAAGATTAACGCACAAAATGAGCACATTAACGTATTAATCGCTGATCAAGAACGCCATCGTATTGGTCAAGATTTGCATGATACATTAGGTCATGTCTTTGCGAGTCTAAGCTTAAAATCGGAGCTTGCGATCAAACTCGTCGACCGAGACCTTGAACAAGCCAAAGCTGAAATGATAGGAGTCAATCAAATTTCAAAAGAGGCCTTAACTCAAATTAGAGAAATTATTCATAACTTAAAGACACGCTCGTTCGTTGAAGAAGTGACCGCATTAGAAACACTCTTAAAAAATGCGAATTTGGCATTTCATTTTGACAATGCAAGCTTATCTCAATCATTGTCTCCGACGAAACAAGCCTTATTAACGATGATTCTCCGAGAAGCCATCAACAATGTCATTAAGCATGCTGAAGCGACAAAAGTCAGTGCCTCATTATCTCGTCGTGATAAAGAGATTGTGCTAACGATTCATGATAATGGAAAAGGTCTCACTGATACTAGCGTGCACTTAGAAAGTATCGAAGCCCGTGTTGCTTTATTAAGAGGAACTTTAGAAGTAGAAAATCATGCTGGTTTGCATATGACAATTTCAATACCTCATGGGGGAGGATTTCTATCATGATTCATGTGATCATCGCTGAAGATCAAACAATGTTAAGACAAGCCATGGTTCAACTCATCGAAATGCATGAACACATTCATGTCATTGCAGATGTTGGAGATGGTAAAAGCGCACTCAAAGCAGCGCAAGAAACAGAGGCTGATGTTCTTATTTTAGATGTTGAGATGCCAGAATTAACAGGCTTAGAAGTCTTACAACAAGTTCGGAAAAAAAACATCCCTATTAAAGTCATTATCGTGACGACATTTAAACGGCCGGGTTATTTCGAAAAAGCCGTCGCTTATGACGTTGATGCTTATGTATTAAAAGAACGGTCAATCGATGAACTCATCCATACGATTGATAACGTTATGTCAGGTCAAAAAGAATATAGTGAAGCATTGATGACAACCATCTTTTCGGAACGCAATCCACTGACAGAAAAAGAACAATCTGTGCTCAAAGAAATTGGTAAAGGGCTTTCAAGCCGTGAAATTGCCGAAACTTTATATTTATCTGATGGTACCATTCGGAATTACACATCGACAATTATTGATAAATTGGAAGCTGATAACCGCTTCGATGCTTGGAAAAAAGCACATGATAAAGGATGGGTATAATGATGACTTTAACATCGATTTTAAGACATGCATTTCGTCTCTTTACAAAGTCAACATGACATCCATCCCTTCATCTCGTTTCAACACTTCAATTTTGATATTTTTTCATTAAATGTTGTGGAATATGACAATAATCATGTGGAAATTTATCTAAATGATCTTGATGAATCTCAGCACTGGCAATATAGTTGGATAGCGGTTTGACCTCTACCGCAATACGTGCTTGGTCTGGTCGGCGTGCAATAAATTGACGTGCACACTCTAAATGCTTGGCCTCTTCACTGTATACACCCGTCCGATATTTGGGACCCCTATCTTCACCTTGATGATTGACACTATATGGATCAATCACCTCAAACAAATAGGCCATCAGTTCCGGAACATCGACATGATCCGGATCAAATGTCGTCTTAACGCACTCCGCATAACCATCGTACGGACCATCAAGTGTTTGCGTCGTCCCATTTGCACGCCCAGCTTCCGTTGCTACAACGCCAGGTAATGTCTTAATAAAAGCTTGGACGCCCCATAAACAGCCTCCTGCTAAGTATATCGTTTCCATTGTACCCCTCCCAATCCTCACTATATATTCTATAACACGCACCACTCATCTCGTGATTGCCTAGATTTTAATAATTTCTAAAATTTTGATATTAAAGTAAATCTCTTTTTGAATACTGTCATATTTAATAATCTATTAATAGACTCCCTTTTAAATTTCACATATAATGCTTGTGATATAATAAATTTATTTGAAAGGAGTCGATACTTTTGAAAGATCATCCTGAAAATCAAGAGGTTCACGAACAAAAAGATGCAAGTCAACAAAGTGAACAACCACTTGATGCACCTCAATCGCATACCAAAGAACAACACCATCAAGATACAGAAACCATTGAACAAAAAACGATTGATAATATTAGCTTAACACAAGAATTCAAAAATTTATTTAATAACACAACGCGTTCTATCGGTAAACTTGCGGGAAATGATGAAGTTTTAAAAATCAACCTCGCTGATATGTTCTCAGAAGTATTCAAACCCCACATAAAGCAAGAAATGGACGAAGTCTTTATTGCGGGTACTGAATATACAACGCCACAACTCGATGAAGTATCAAAAGAATGGGCGAAACCTTTCCTATTCTCTAGAATATTTCTTGGCCTTGCCACTGTTTTTGCATTGTTATGGATAATGGTCGCTTTTTTTGGAAATCCTAACGGCATAGGTGGTTTAATTTTTATCGGTGCACTTACTGTCCCTCTTCCTGTATTAATTTTCTTTTTTGAATCTAACGCATTTAAAAATATCAGTATCGCCATTGTCTTTAAAATCTTTTTCATTGGTGGCGTATTGTCACTTATCAGCACTTTAACGTTATACGAATTTGTGCCAGTTTCTGATGATATCACTATTTTTAGTGCCATCCTTATCGGGATTGTCGAAGAGATGGGGAAAGCAATCGTGACGATATATTTCATTCAACGCATGAATACATACAAAATCTTAAACGGGTTATTAATTGGTGCTGCTGTTGGAACAGGATTTGAAGTATTTGAATCAGCAGGTTACATTTTTAGATTCATTCCTGAAGGATTTGACGTCATGACGCAAGTGATCTGGTTACGTGCTTGGACAGGCATTGGTTCCCACAACGTTTGGACCGCTATTGTTGGCGCTGCCGTTGTCATTACTAAAGGGAGTCAAAAATTCAATTGGGCACATCTCGCAGATAAACGCTTCCTCTTTTTCTTTGGTTCAGCTGTAACCTTACATGCAGTATGGGACATGCCCATTGCAGAAGACGGTATCATTAAATCAATCTTACTCATAACATTAGGTTGGTTACTGACTTTTATCTTAATGAAAGCCGGTCTAAGCCAAGTGACCCAACTTCAAATGGAAGCCATGAAAATGAACGAAGCCCATCAGACACAAGCACAGGAATAATTTGGGTAACATTATAAAGCAGTCTAATGAGAAACCTCATCAGACTGCTTTATTCATGTACATTTATTCACCAAACAGCAGATTTTTGATTGTGTACCAGAAAGCCGATATCACAAATACTACATATCAAGATGATGGTACTATCACAAGTTCTGCATTAACAGTGCTAATAAGCAAGTTCTTGGCACAATAAATGACTTGTTAATATGTTCATCTCTAGCATGTGGACCGCCACCTACACCGCCAAGGCCATCTATGGTCGGTGTCCCTTGTGCAGCAATAAAACTTCCGTCACTACCACCACCAACTGCAACTTGACTCAATTCAAACCCTAATAAACTCGCATATTCATTCGTCTTTTGAAATAAAGCCTCCGTTTTTTCTGTTTTAATCATTACAGGACGGACTTCGCCACCCTCAATTTTTATATCTATTTTTGGATTGTATGGTCGAATTTGCTTGATACGTTCATCAACTTTTTCACCCATTTGTTGATTAACGACACGTACGTCAACTTCGATGGTTGCACTTTCCGGGCGAACATTAATACCGCTTCCGCCTATAATCTTCCCTACATTCACTGTTGTTCCTTCCTCGTATTGTGTCATCTTCTCTAAATCAATAATTTGATAAGCAGCTTCTTGGATAGCACTTTCTCCACTTTCATGATCATTCCCTGCATGTGAACTTTTGCCTTTAAAATGTATCTGATATCGATAGATTCCTTTTCGAAATGTTTTCAATGCGCCTGACTCTCCTGTCGCCGCTTCTGCGACAAGGCCATAGGCACTTTTGCGTGCTTCTTCTTCAATATAACTTCTCGATGTAGGAGAAGCTATACCCTCATGGTCTCCGTTAAAAAATACCACTATCTTTTTATTCACACTTGTCGAAGTTTCTTTCAACGCTCTGAGTGCCCATAATATTTGAAGCACGCCGGTCTTCATATCAATCACACCGGGGCCATATAAGACGTCACCTTTTTCAACCAAGGGTAATTCTCCTTTTCCCCATACCGTGTCAAAGTGGCCACTCATTAAAATTTGTTCTTCACCTTTTCCATATGAAAAGCGAATATGATTCCCCGTTTTCTTTTGCTTAATTATTTCCGGAGTTATATTTAAATAAGAAACTATCTTTTGACATAACCAAGCACCTGCTTCATCTACTGCAGTTTTATCCAGTGTTGGTGACTCTAACTTCACAAATGTTTTTATATCATTGATGATGTCTGGTTCATGGTTAGTTAAATATGTTTCAATCACATCCATCATTTTTCCTCCTATTCAATTAAATTGTCGGATTCGTCATTGAGTGCTTCTAATCTTTGAATGCGATTTCGAACTTCTTCACTATATTGATCTCTGTAATGATTAAAAACTAAATTTAAAATACTAATGACTGGCGCAATTTCGTTATAACCACTTATATCTCTATTAGTTTTCGCAAGTATTGTGATATCTGAAGATCGAAAATAAGGTGACAAACTATTATTTGTAACACTGATAGTTGTCAGTCCTTGCTTTTTTGCATATTCAAAAAATTTAAAAGTTTCGCGATGATACCTTGGAAAAGATATCGTCACAAGCACATCTTTCTCAGACATGTCTAACTGATAACGACTCAAGTTTTCCGATTGCACCCTCATGACATTCGGTTTAAAAATACCAAGGACATAACTAAACCATTCGGCAGTAGCTTTAGATGTATTTCGTCCAACAATATATACATTTCGGGCATCATGGAGATACCTTACAATTTGATCTAAAACTTCTACACTTATTTTTTGGGCGCTTTCTCTAATTAATTCAATATCTTTTTCAATGCTTTCAAATGAATTGACGCCCACATCATCATTTTCTTTTGAATGAAATATACTATCACGTATAGCAGACTGCATTTCTGAATAGCCACTATAACCAATTGTGTATGCAAATCGAATAATCGTTGCTTCACTAACTCCTATTTTTTCTTGCATTTGGATTAATGTTAAATACGAACTCTCATTCAAATGATCCAATATGAAATTAGCAACTTTCTGTTTACCTATTGAAAGTGTGTTATATTTTTCCTCAATTCTTGTCGTAATTGACTGTGTCATGTATCGTCACCTTTATTTCTCTTTATTTAATTTCGCATATCTTATCATACGCTCACCTGTGAATGTATATCTTGGATAATTAACCGCTGTGACTAAACCATCATATTGGGCAACAATTGGTTTTTGATTGAGCTCTCCTAAAACCTCACCTTTTAAATAATGATGACCTGATTGACATTTAGGATTGAAAAAGCCATGCTCATCTGCACATATGGTCTCTATTTTGTCATGAAAGACACAATTTTCTATATCGTTGTTAATATTTTCTATTTCAATGGCATCTACTAAAGATAAAAAACGAAGTAAACGGTTGATTGCAAATTCCGATGTCTCAAGATCAATCATTCCATCAGGTTGACCACCTTTTAACTCTAATAGCGCTGCTTGCTGACCGTATTTACAAGCTTCTAAAAAAAGTTGGCCAGATGCCCCTCCAGAACGTACGACATGTCGAATACCTAATTGGTGTGCTAATTCATATTGCGCATCGTAATTTTGATATAAACTCATTACGTAATTCGAACCGTGCTGTCCACAGCAATGTAAATCTATAATATAGTCTGCACTTCTAGTTTCCCGCCAAATAGAATGTGCAAGTTGCATCGTTTGCGTCCCTTTTTCATCACCTGGAAAAACACGATTTAAGTCTAAATTGTCGTACGGAGAATTTCTTGTTCTGTTGAAATATGCTGGTTTATTCACAATAGGAATCACTTTAATAGAGCCCTTTACTTGATATTTTGGCAGTAGTTCTATTAATCGATAGGCAACATAAATCGCCGTCTGTTCAACGCCATGTATGCCAGCCGTTATGAATACTTGAGGCCCTTCATTATCATTGCCAAATGTATATATATCATAAGTAGATAAACTAGGGTCTTGAAACGTAACTTCCTTCACTCCAACATCACCTCTACAAATTCAATATTAAAATGGTCCATAATTTGTCATTACAGCAATCACTACAAATATAATAGCAATAATTGACCAATATATGACTAGTGGAAACGCGAATTTAAACCACTTACCAAATGGCACACCACCAACAGCGAGTACTGCCATGAGTGTTCCAGAGACGGGTGTAATCATATTGGTAATACCATCTCCCATTTTAAATGCAATAACTGCCGTTTGCCTTGTCACATCAATGACATCTGAAAGAGGTGTCATCAGTGGCATAACGACGGCTGCTTGACCGCTACCAGAAGGTAAAATTAAATTAAAAATCAAATTGAATAAAAACATTGCAACAGCACCTAATATAGGCGAGAGATGACTAAGTGGAACAAAGACTGCATGTACAATCGTATCAATGAATTTACCGTCTTCCATAATGACAGTTACGCCACGCGCAAACCCAATCACTAAAGCACCAAATAAAATGTTTTTGGCTCCCTCCATAAACGTACTTACAAATTCATTCGGCTTTATTCTTCCGATTATTGCAGTCAAAATACCGTCAATAAGGAAAAGTGCTGATAATTGTTGTATGCCCCATCCTCGTTGTAATGAACCATATACAAAAAGACCGATAGTGAGAAAGAAACATAATACAATTAATTGATGCTTTAAATTAAAAGGAATCTCTTTCTCAGCATCATTTGCCATAATTTCACTTGAGAATTTTTCTTCTCCCATAAAACTATCATCTGGATTCTTTGAAATTTTGTTTACATATCTACAAAGATAGATCAATGTTACAATCATTATTGTGATAAAAATATAGACCCTCATCATCACACCAGAAAAAATAGGAAGCTTTGCGATTGTCTGTGCTACCCCTAGAGCAATCGGATCAAATATTGGCGCTACTGCCCCCACATAGTAACCTAAATAAACAATGGCAACGCCTGCAATAGCGTCAAGCTTTAACTTTTGTGCAAGTATAATACCTAGCGGAATAAAAGCGATAACTGCATTAGCGCTTACCCCAAAACCGTGTATGATTCCAAATAATATGCTGATTGTTATAATGAGCACATACTTATTACCACCCGTTTTATCAACCAGTTTTGAAACTGCAGCATTGAAAGTCCCCTGTTTTTCAATAACTGCAACAGCACCGCCCATTATCAAAACTAAAAATATCAAATCTGCTGTGACAACCATCCCTTTAGGAATGGCCATGAATAAATCTAAAATATTAAGTCTCACTTGATTGATATACTCAAAACTATTAGCAACGACCTCTTTCTTTGCCCCTTTTCTAGCAAACTCACCTGATGGAATTAAAAAGCTTAGCAACCACACAATAAGTAATAGACCAAATAAAATGACAAATGTATTTGGCATCTTTAATTTCTGCTTAATAACCTTCTCCCCCTTTTTATGAAATCGCTTCCCTTTTATTTGAAATAAAAACTACATCAAATAAATTAATGTAGTGTATACTACAAAAATATCAAAGTAAACCAAATATGTAAATAGTAAATCTATAAATTTTGTTCTACTGTTTATTATTATCGAACAGCAACATCTCTTAATTATGCCTATTCCGTGTCACTTCTCTTAATCCCTTTACATTAGAAATGATGCGCGTTACTATATTATTAAACGAAACGTTTCGTTTAATAATTGTGTCTTAAGGAGGCGCACGTTCATGTTTGGGATTTCTTTGACCAGTATTCTACTACGCTTTTTAATTGGTGGCTTTGCTGTAGCATTAGCCTCTATTATTGCTGGAAAAGCAGGTGGAAAAATGGGCGGCGTCATTGCGACAATGCCGGCTGTTTTCTTAGCTGCGATCTTTGCACTAGCGATTGACCATCAGGGTGATACATTAGTGCAAATGTCGATTCATCTAAGTTCTGGCGCAATTTTAGGTATTTTGTCTTGCATTGTGACAGTCGGCCTCACTGCCCTTTATATTCATAAGCATGGTTTTCAAAAAGGGGCTGCTTTTTCAGTTGTGTGTTGGTTCGTCCTCTCTTGTGCATTATTCGGTATACAACATCTCATATAAGGAGCGCGAAAAATAGTGAAATCGGCTTTAATCAAATTTATCGTAGGCGGCTTTACAGTCGTATTAAGTTACATCGTTTCTCAAGTTTTACCTTGGAAAGAGTTTGGCGGTATTTTCGCTACTTTCCCTGCTGTTTTCCTCGTATCTATGTATTTGGCTGGAATGGAATTTGGTGATATTGTTGCAGCGCATGTCAGTCGGGGGGCAATTTTTGGTATGATAGGTGTGCTCGTTGATATTGTTGTAACTTGGGAAATGTTAAAAGTAACACATCTTTGGCTGGTGAGTATCGCAGTAGGATTTGTTGCGTGGTTTATAAGTGCAGTGATAATATTAGAAATTGTAGAATGGGTAGGACATAGAAGCAAAGGAGGTCATTATGGCCGGAAGACCCAAAGATCCCACGGTTAATCAAAAAATTTATGCAGAAATTGAACGGTTACTCGTCGACTATAATTTAAATCAAATTACAATCGATCAAATTGCAGAAAATACAGGCGTCTCCAAGGCAACGATTTATCGTCGTTGGCCTGACAAATCATTTATTATTATGGATTTATTTTTAGAACGTGCGGAAACATTTCATCCAGCGTATTTAAATTTATATGATGATTTGTATCGCTTTCTCGTGACAATGATGAACATATATAAGACACCTATTGGCACGGCTGTAATTGAAATTTTAGTCAGTCATCACGATACAGATGCGAAAGCGCGCTTTATGGAAGAATATTTCTTGAAAAAGCGTGCCATCTTAAAATCAATTATTGAACCACATATTCATAGTGAAGATGAGGATATGTTAATCGATCTTATTTTCTCACCCATTTACTTTAACATTCTAATTAAACCAGATGTACTTAACGAATCGTACATCGAAACGATCCTTACGAAAGTATTACAAGTCTATGATTTAATATAATAACAAATCTCTATGAATTTCCCTTGCTTAATAAATAGCAAGGGATTTTTTTGAGTCAAATCAATTACTAATTACTCTCAGATAAACATTACTAACTATAGAATAATTTTATAGTTACTTAAAAAATTTGAATTTCACTCTATATTATTTAAATGATAACTTTATATTAAGAAAGCGCTTTCTTAAGGAGTGGAGCTATGAACCATAAATATAGAATTGATAATTTATTAAAAAGTATTGAACAGGAATTATTTGAACTAAACGACTATATTCACGATCACCCTGAGTTAGGAAATCAAGAATTTGAAGCTGTTAATAAAATCACATCATTGCTTGAAAAATATGGTTTTTCTATACAAAAAAATATATCTGATTTATCAACTGCTTTCATCGCTTCATTTAAAAATCATAATGCAACAAATAAAGCTTTAACTATCGGCTTAATTTGTGAATATGATGCATTAGCTGGTTTAGGGCATGGTTGTGGTCACAATTTACAGTCCCCTTCAATTGTAGGAGCAGCTGTTGCTATAGCAAAAACATGCAAAGATTTAAATTTTATACTAAAGGTCATTGGAACCCCAGCGGAAGAAACGACTAGTGGAAAAATTCCAATGCAAAAAGAAGGGATATTTAAAGAGCTAGACTTGGCTCTAATGATGCATGGTGGCGATAGAACCACTGTAGATGTTAAATCTTTAGCTATAAATAAAATAAATTTTGAATTCAAAGGAACACCTTCACATGCAGCAGTTTCACCTGAACTTGGGAGAAGTGCTTTAGATGGGGTGATGATGTTATTTAACGGCATCGAATACTTGCGCGAGCATGTTACTAGCGATGTTCGGATGCACGGTATTATTACAAATGGAGGTCAAGCTGTCAATATTGTTCCTGATGAAGCATCCGCACAGTTTTCAATTAGAGCAGAGAAACGTAAAAATTTAAACGAATTACTAAAGAGAGTATATAAAGTTGCTGAAGGTGCAGCTTTAGCAACAGAAACACAAGTTCAAATAAAAATATTAAAACA
Organism: Staphylococcus schleiferi; assembly: GCF_900458895.1. Classification (NCBI taxonomy): domain Bacteria; kingdom Bacillati; phylum Bacillota; class Bacilli; order Caryophanales; family Staphylococcaceae; genus Staphylococcus; species Staphylococcus schleiferi. The sequence continues at coordinate 108,154 of NZ_LR962863.1, read as the reverse complement.
ACTGGAAAGTAAAGTTAATGTTCAGTCATTAAATGATGTACTTTTGAAAAATGCCCAGGAAGTCGGCGCTGTACAAATAACAGCTCCTAGAGAAAAAACTGGATCGACAGATTTCAGTTTAGTGACCCATGATGTCCCCGGGGCTTGTTTAAGAACAGCTTTTGTTCCTTTCAATACACCAAACCATACTGATGCCTGGGTAAAAGCTGGGAAAACTCTAGAAGCTTATAATGCGATTCGCATAGCTAGTAAAGCTTTAAGTTATACAATTGTAGACTTTTTAACAGATAACAATTTACGATTAAAAATTAAAAATGAGTTTGCTAAAGCAAAAAAAGAGGTTTAACAAGATTGGGGTGTTTGCCAATGAAACAAAAGGGTGGAAAAACCTTTCCAGATGCCATTATAATCATATTTATAATGTCTATAGTTGCTGCTATACTTACTTATATTCTGCCATCAGGAAAATACAAACGAAAAACAATAGAGGGAATCCATGAAATAATTCCTAATTCATTTCACTCAACCACTAAAAATCCAACAAGTATTATTGATTTTATCACTGCGATTCCTCAAGGGTTAATTGAAAGTGCAAATATTATATTTTTAGTATTAATCATCGGAGGTGCTATAGCCATCATAGATTCTACTGGTGCCACATATAGTGGGATAAATGCATTAGTAGATAAAACTAAAGGTAGAAAATATTTATTAATTATAAGTATCGCTTCTCTATTTGGTATCATGCATCAAGTAGGCGTATCTGGAAATACAGTTATAGCATTTATTCCTATTGGTATAATGCTTGCTAGAGCTATGAATTTAGATGCTGTTGTAGGTGTTTCAATGGTATATCTTGGAAATTTTGCAGGCGGCGCTGTAGGAACGTTTGACCCAGCAATTATGGGTGTAGCACAAAAAATAGCTGGAGTTCCTTTATTTTCAGGTGCTTGGTTTAGAATCATCATTTTCTTCGCACTCATTACCGTTACAATCATATATATTTGCAGATACACTAAAAAAATTAGCATGGATCCTTCAAAAAGCATATTAAAAGACAATCCATTTCCTGTAGAGGTTGTTGACACCAATTATGAATTTGAAAAATTTAATAAAAAGCATATGCTTACCATTTTTATTTTTATAGCTGGTATAGCGGTCTTTTTGTTCGGTGTATTTAAATATGAATGGTCAGTAAATGAGTTGGCTGGCATATTCATATTAAACTCAATAATAATAGCAGTAATTAATAAAATTAAACCGAATGATTTTGTTAATACATTCATGACAGGTGTCAGAAAATTAACATATGGCGCAATTATTATTGGAATTGCTAGATCAATCATAGTTATTTTTAAAGAAGCAAATATCTTAGATACCATAACTCATATCGCAACAGCACACATGCAAGAACTACCTACAATGGTTGGAGCTCTAGCGATGTTTGCGTTCAATTGGTTATTTAATATTCTTGTGAGTTCAGGTAGCGGGCAAGCTTCTATCGTTATGCCCATAATGGCACCAATAGGTGATATTATAGGTTTAACAAGACAAACAACTGTATTAGCTTTTAAACTTGGAGACGGTATAACGAATATAATTACCCCTTTTTCCGGTGTTCTAATGTCTGTACTTGCGATTGGTGGTATTCCTTGGACTAGGTGGCTAAAATTTGCATTTCCATTAGTTTTATGGTGGACACTTGTAGGTGCAATATTTCTAATCATTGCTGTATTGATAAACTATGGCCCTTAGCAAAAGTAGTTTTCACAATATTCTATAAAATTATGAACATGGTTATTTTCTTTTGCAGATTCTCTATAAAATAACCATGTTTTTCTATATAATTCTCTACCTTTTCTATCCACTAAATTATATTGATAAAATTCTTCATTTTTATCAATACAAGTATATGGAATAATAGAATATCCCATCTGCTCTTGGACCAGTTTTTTACAAAGTTCAACTTTATCTGATTCTATCACTATATTTCCTTCAACATTGTATCTACTTTGCCACCAATCATTAATTAACTTAGTAATTGAATACTCCAACTCAACATATGCTTTGTAGTTCTTTTGTGGCTTATAATTAATTCTAGGTATTTCTGGTAAACTATCCAAATTAATTGGTCTACTACTTATTAAAGTAATCGGGCCCTTTTTTAAAAATATTTTCTTTCCACACCATTGATAATCACCAGTAATAATAGCGACATCTAACTCATTGTTTTCCAATTTTTGCATAACTTCTGAGCTCCAACCACTATCTATATTCATTTTTAAATTAGGCTCTATTGATAGGAATCCTTTAAGAATAAAAGGTAAATGATACTTAATAAAGTTATGATTTGCACCTAGTTTAAAACTATTAGGTATCGACGATTTAATCTCACTTATACTATTTTTCAAATTTTGTATATCATGTAAAATTTTATTTGAAAACTGAATAAGATACTCACCTTCAGGAGTAAATTCAATATTTTTACCAAATTTCTTTGTTAGTGAGATGCCAAATTCTTGTTCGATTTTCTTCACTCTATAGGTTAAAGCAGGTTGAGAAATAAATAATTTTTCTGCTACTCTAGTTAAATTTTTTTCTTGATGAAGTAAAGAAAGAATTTTATAGTCTTGTTCTTTCATCAAGATCCCCCCTTTAAAAACGCTGCCTATTTTATTTTCTCACCCTACTTATTTTTTACATTTCTCCCCATAAAAATTGGATGATTTGATCGGCAACATCGCTATTTTCATGTAATTCACTGTGCTCTGCTTCTTTTCCTTTGAATTCTAATTCTTTGTATGATTTCGGACTATCGCCTAATAGATATTTTAAAGATTTTGCAGAACTTACGGACACACTGCCGTCAGAGTGCGTGCTGTCTTCCAAGTCACCATAAATGTTCAATACGCCAATATCTTTACCTTTATAAATCGATTTCAATTTAAGTAACTTTTGATAAGGTGGATTCATCCGACTTGGTTTACCCTCTTTATCTACACTAATTTCATTAACTTTCTCATTGACGTTAATAACGCCATTAAATGTTCCCGCTATATTGACTTGTTTATTTAATTGCGGCAATGAATGATCTTCACCATATAACAACATATAATGCGCAAACGACATATTCGCCATTGAGTGACCTACAAAGTTGAATTTATTAATATGGTATTCATCTTGCAGTTTTTCGAGCACATTTTTAAACCATTTTGCATTTTCTTCAGGATCTTCGTTTTTATTATCAGCAAATTCAACTTGCACAATTGGATTTACTGCATTTTTTGACCATTTTCCTTTTAGCGTGACATCGCCTTTGGATGAGACCTGTGCTCTAATCACATCATCTGTGACACCTTGATCTTTTGCCTCTTTAACCATAAATTTTCAGAATTAATGCTACCGCCATAGCCATGTAAAAATAATGTGGGTGTCTGACTTTTCACAAGTTTCGTATTATAGTGATTTTTAGAATTAGCCTGATGGCGATTAAACGAAACCGTAACAAACAATCCAACGATTAAGACAACGATTAAAACAGTGGTACCCCAAATCCATTTCTTTTTCATGTCATGACCTCTATTCTCTCTTTTTTAATAGTATAAAGGAACCGGCTCAAAAAAACCTCAGATTGGCTCTACACCTTTTTATTCCCCTTTTAATATCCTCTTACTGGACGCTTTTCGCTTAAAAATAACATATTTGTTAAAATGACTATATTATTACCGTAACGTATTAAAATGTTAACGCTAAGCAAAGAGATTTTATTGATATGGAGTGAAAAGGTATGAATGAAAGCATTGAAAAATTAAAAACGATCATGAATCAGTCTCATAAAATCGTTTTTTTCACTGGCGCTGGTGTTTCTGTAGCAAGTGGTATTCCTGATTTCCGTTCTATCGGAGGTTTATATGATGAAATTTCTAAAAAAGGGTATTCTCCTGAATATTTGTTGAGTGCGGATTATTTACACAGTGATCCAATTGGATTTATGGATTTCTGTCATCAATATTTATTATTTGCGGATAAAGCGCCTAATCCTGTCCATCAATGGATTGCACAATTAGAAAAAAATCAATGTTCACTCGGTGTGATCACTCAAAATATCGATGGATTGCATACAGACGCTGGTAGTCACAATGTAGACGAACTGCACGGGACGTTAAATCGTTTTTATGCAGTAGAAGGCAATGAAACTTATACGAAAGAAGAGGTTATCGCCAAAAATTTATACCAAAGTGAGCGTAATGGCAGTCCAATTCGTCCTGACATCGTGCTTTATGGCGAGGCATTAAATCAGTCCACTTTATTGAATGCAGTTTTTAAAATCAAAGCAGCGGATACACTCGTCGTGTTAGGGTCATCACTTGTTGTCCAACCTGCAGCAGGTTTGATTTCCGAATTTGAAGGAGAAAACCTTGTGATTATTAACAGAGATCCTACCCCTTATGACAGTCACGCTAATTTAGTCATTCACGATGATATGGTAGGTGTCGTTGAAGCGCTACAACAGTTGGACTAATAAGCACATATATATGACTGCGCTGTGATGATTAAAATGATGATGACGGGTAAGCCTAAATAAAACATTAAACCGATGAAGGCACTCGATTTCCGCCTCCACCGGTTTATTTTTTATGAATAAACGAGAACTTGTGTAATTAACATCGCACCACCAAATACGAGAACAAATACGACGACAGGCCACACAAAACGTAACCAATGTGAATATTTCATATCGAGCATCTGTAATGTCGCCATGACCAGTCCGGTTGGTGCTAAAAATAGCATCGCGTATTGACCAAACTGATATGCTGTCACCATGACAAATCGTGGTATACCGACTGTATCAGCAAGTGGTGCAAAAATAGGCATTGAAAGGACAGCAAGACCTGATGATGATGGCACAATAAAACCTAAGAAAAAGAAGATGATTAACATAATGATAATAAATAACGGACCGTTCACATGTTGAACAAGTGTAGATGAAAAATGGAGTATCGTATCTGAAATAAGTCCTTCATTCATCACTAAGTTAATTCCACGTGCGAGTCCGATAATGAGTGAAACACCTACTAAGCTTGATGCCCCTTTCACAAAAGCATCAACGGTTCCTTTTTCGCCTAATCCGTGCTTACCTGTACCTGCAATAAACATAATAATAATCGTCACTGCAAGAAACATGGAAGCCATAACAGAGAACCACCAACCTTGTGTCATGACACCCCAAACCATTAATGGAAATGGAATCACAAATAAGATTAAGATGATTTTTTTACGCCAAGTAAAATGATCGGCGTGTTCATCTTTCCCCATAACAGACCATTGTTCATTAAACGCTTCTCGATCTTCGTATGCATAAGAAGCTTTGGGATCTTTTTTGATTTTTTTAGCATACCAATATAAATAACCGACTACAAAGATAGCCCCGATGATACAGCCAGCAACGCGCCAATAGAGCCCTTCAGTAAAGGTAATCCCTGCAGCATTAGAAGCAATGACGACTGAGAATGGATTAATCGTAGAAAAGGTCGTCCCTATCGAACTGGCTAAAAAGATAGCCCCAACACAGACGATAGAGTCATAACCCATCGCAATAAATATTGGCACCAGTATTGGATAGAAAGCAACAGCCTCTTCTTCAATACCGCAAAGTGTCCCACCAAGGACCATTAAAATAGAAACCATGAAAATCAGTAAAAACTCATGTCCCTTAGTTTTTTTCGTTAAAGCGAGCAATCCGGATTCAAAAGAACCGCTGGCACTGACAACGCCTATTAAGCCTCCGAGCACAAAGATAAAGACCATTATATCTACAGCCTCAATTGTCCCGTTGACCATTGCATTCGTGATTTCACTCGGTCCTGCTGGTTTTTGTTTAAGACGTTCATAAGTATTTGGGATTGAAACAGGCTTGTTAATCGCGCCAGATTTGAACTGTTCGATTTTAATTTTTACGCCCATTTTATCTAATTGTTGTTGCGTGGCTGGCACTTTCTTAACTTCTTGATGAGGGTTTACAATTTTAAGTTCTTGTGAAGAAGGTTCATACGATAATTTTGAATAAGCCCCCGCTGGAATCATCCACGTCGCAAGTACAGCCACAACGGTTAAGATAAATAAAATCACAAATGCACCCGGCATTTTGAGTTTAAATTTCTTTTTATGTGGCGTTGCGTCATAATCATGTGATTGATTTTTGTCTTTCATGTTCACAGGTGGATTCGTATCCTCCATGATGGTCATCTCCTTTTGACAAGATGCCGCAATGCGGCGATAAAAATAGAATTCAAACACTATCAAATGATGAAGATTCTATGTTGTAGGAAGATGATAAAATAAGACAATTCGTAATGAATCGACGCTTTTGCTTATCTCAATATGAAAAAATAGATTCAGCAAAACGCATATACAGGCCATTTCTTTATATTTACATTATGGCGCCGTTCAGAAATGGGAAGTAGACGATGCGTTGATTCGAGTCATCTTTGAACGATAGACGTGCAGGTGTATTCACCCATTCTACGCCTTCATTTACATATAGCGCTTGAATCATTTGACTGCATACATTTAAAGTCCTATCTACTTATACCCTAACATGTCAATTTTCAATAAATTAGATTATCCTCACGTTAGGCTTTTAAACAATTCCTCTGTTTTGACACTTAAAAAAGCCTGAACACGTTGTGACAATGACGGTATTGTACAAACGGTTCAGACTTGTGCGGTTGTGCATTCCATCGCGCATCTTGTGGTCACAAATTTATTTTTTTATGACTGTGCCCACTTGCCCGTTTAATGCGTCATCTAATCGCTCTAATGACGTGACAATTACTTCACCTTTAGGGTTATTTTTAATAAAAGCTAAGGAAGCTTCTACTTTTGGAAGCATACTTCCTTGCGCAAAGTGGCCTTCGTTAATATGATGTTCCATTTCAGAAGCAGTTACATTTTTCAATGCCTCTTGGTCCGCTTTACCATAATTCAAATAGATATAATCAACAGTTGTTAAAATAATCAGCTGATCAGATTGTAACTTGGCTCCTAATAAGGCACTTGATTTATCTTTATCAATGACAGCATCCACTCCATGCAGTGTGCCATCTTGATTTTTTACGACAGGGATGCCCCCGCCACCGCTTGATATAACGAGATTGCCTTGATCAATTAAAGCGGCAATACTTTCAAGCTCTACAATTTCAATCGGTTCAGGTGACGGCACAACACGACGATAGCCTCGTCCAGAGTCTTCTACAAAAGTATAATGTCGTTCTTGAGCAATCGTGTCTGCGAGTGCTTTATCATAAAACATGCCAATCGGTTTTGTTGGATGGTTAAATGCTTCGTCATCTTTATTGACTAATGTTTGTGTAACGAGCGTAACGACAGGTTTTTGAATACCCAGTTGATGTAATTCATTTTGAAGACTTTGTTGAAGTTGATAGCCAATATAAGCTTGGCTCATGGCACCACATTCCGGAAATGGGAAAGGGGGACCTTGTTCATGTTCGGCTGCATAATTTAATCCGAGATTTATACTGCCTACTTGTGGCCCGTTACCATGGCTAATTACAACTTCATGACCCTTTTCAATCAATGCAACCAATGATTTTGCAGTACTTTTGACCAATTCCAATTGCGCTTCTGGGGAGTCGCCTAAAGCATTGCCCCCAAGTGCGACGACGATTTTAGCCATACCGTGAGACCTCCCTTATCCAATATTTCCTAAAGTTGCGACCATCACTGCTTTAATCGTATGCATACGGTTTTCAGCTTGTTGGAACACAACTGAATGTTTACTTTCAAACACTTCATCTGTAACTTCCATTTCTTTCAAACCATATTTTTCATAGATTTCTTTACCGATTTTTGTGTCCGTATTATGGAATGATGGCAAGCAATGTTCAAAAATGACATGTTTATTACGTGTTTTTTCAATGAGTTGTTGGTTGACTTGATAAGGTTGTAATAATTCAATACGTTCTTTCCAAACTTCGTCAGGCTCACCCATAGACACCCAAACGTCTGTATAAATTACGTCTGAACCTTTTACGCCTTCATCGATATCATCTGTCACTACAATTTCGCCACCATTTTCTTTAGCAAGTGCTTTACAACGATTTAATAATACATCTGTTGGATTTAATGCTTTCGGACATACTAAATGGAAGCGCATGCCCATAATCGCTGCACCTGCCATTAAGGCATTCGCCACATTGTTACGTCCGTCTCCTACATAAGTAAAATGCATGTCATGATAAGGCTTTTTCAAAACTTCTTTCGCGGTTAAAAAGTCGGCTAACACTTGCGTTGGGTGATCTTCATCTGTAAGACCATTCCACACAGGGACACCTGATTTATCTGCTAACGTTTCAACCGTACGTTGCGAGAAGCCTCGGTATTCAATACCATCGTACATGCCACCTAATACGCGTGCTGTATCCGCAACTGTTTCTTTTTTGCCCATTTGACTGCCTGTAGGGCCAAGGTATGTGACACGTGCCCCTTGGTCATAGGCTGCTGTTTCAAAAGCACAGCGTGTGCGTGTTGAGTCTTTTTCAAAAATTAATGCAATATTTTTTCCCTTCAATGTTTGTTGCTCAATACCTGCGTATTTCGCTCTTTTTAAATCTTCAGAAAGGTTCAATAAAAACTCAACTTCTTCCTTTGAAAAATCAAGTAAAGTGAGAAAGCTTCTATTTCTTAAATTTTGCATTACTCCTACAACTCCTTTGTGATTGATTTCACACTAATTGTAACCGTTTTCTTTCTGGTTCGTCAATACATTTTACACAATTATTTTACTTATTATAGTAATTTGATTTTTGAATTTTAATATCTTAAAGCTATGGAGATTGACGCAATGCCTAAACAGCCAACAATTGGACATTTCAAGCGAACCTAAAAAAGTCCCTCCAATAACATTCAAAACGAATGACTTGGAAGGACTTCTAAAAGTTTTAATTAAAATGTGACATTAGATTCCAAAATAATATTTGAAAACGGGGTAATCTCACCTGTGCGGATATTGCCTTTATTCAACGGATGACTCAAATACGCTTTCATTTCTGAGTGCGGGATAAACGCAATATCTACATCTTGATCGATCAATGCTTTAATCTGTTTCAATTGTGCAGCATTAATCGTTTTAATTTCTTCCGCCAAATAGATTTTTTGAATCTTCAATTCGTCTAACACAGCTGCCAATACATCGATGAAAGCGGGCAATCCTTTTGTTACGGCTAAATCGATTCTTCTCTCATCATTTGGAATCGGCATCCCTGCATCATTGACTGTTAATAAGTCAAAATGCCCCATCGTTGCGATGGCTTGAGAAACATGGCTATTGAGCATAGTTGATTTTTTCATTATCCTCACCTCTGGCTATTATTTAATAAACACTGTTACCGTTGCGGCTACTAAGATTAATACTAAACCAATAATAGTGACCAACATTTCTTTTGAAGTTTTGCGTTGATTTAAGAAATAAATACCTGTTAATGTCGCTAAAACTACAGATGTTTGAGACAATACGAAACCTGTTGCTAAACCATTCATGTCCGGTTGTGCAGAGATTAAATATGTCAACGCGGCAAAAGCGAAGAAGAAACCTGAAATGATTTGTAGCCAAGTGACCTTTTTGTTGAAAGGATTATCTTTTTTCATTGTCATTAAGCCATAAATGACGGCAGCAAGCACCATTCCCATTGCTTGTGGTAAAAATGCGGCTTTACCTCCGATATCTGTCGCTTGCGGTGCTGCTGAATAAAGCCAGTATCCAATTTCACCAATTAATAAGATAACGACAGCTTTTTTCAAGTCATTATTTCTTGCTTCTTTAGAATCTTCACTCCAAACAGTCATGCGGGCACCGATTAAAATAACGACTAAAGCGGCAAACCCAATCAGTTTGTTTGTTAAACCGGGCCAGTTCCCTAATGCAAATACACCCCAAAGTGATGCACCTAACAATTGGAAAGCTGTAGTGACAGGCATTGCTCGAGAAGAACCAACATATTCAAAAGCTTTGAATGTCATAATTTGACCAAAACACCAACCTGCACCTGAAAGTAATGCAAAAAATAGATCCATTCCTGTTGGAAAACTACGTCCTGAAAATATGTAAAAAGCACTCGCAAAAATCAATGTCCCAACCGTCGTTCCGATGATTTGATTGACCGGTTTGCCTCCAAATTTTGATGCAATCGTAGGAAAAAGACCCCAACCAATCAGCGGTCCTAAACCAATTAAAAGTGCGACCATGTTCATTTATTACACTCCTCTATCTCTATTAAACAATTTATTTTTTCTTTAACAAGTCTATGTATTAAAATATAACACTTATATATAAATACATAAACTTTCTTTTTTAGAAATTGAAAACTATTATTTTAAAATTTAAAAAAATGAAACAAACTTGTCACACATCTGCGTGGATTTCATTTTTTTGTAGAGCACGTCTTCTATTTACGTACCCATCCCCTCATTTTTTATTGCCCAGCACGCCACATCAATCCATTTAAAAAAGCTTAGTAACATTTGAATCTGCTACCAAGCTTTGCTTTCATCAATTTGTTATTTTTTCTTTTTAGAAACGACTTGTGTATTTTTACCTTTTTTACTGTTACCTGATGTTTTATCTAATTTCGCTTTAATTCTTTTAACTTCTTGTTCGGCATAGGCCCCATAATATCGGTTTGCCAAAAACATTTGAACAATCATAAACAAGGCTGACACAGACCAATATAAACCTAGTGCTGAGGCAGAAGTCAATGAGATATAAACGATAAAAATAGGCGAGATGATCATCATCATATAACCCATTTGTCGTTGTTCTTTTGGCATAGTCTCTAAGCTAACAAGTGATTGTAAAAAGTAAAGGACACCGGCAATAACTGTAATCAGAATATCGGGGTGCGTTAAATTAAACCATAAGAAATTCGGGTGCTCCGTAATACCACCGTGTGATGGCCATTTTAAAGAAACATATAAGCCAAATAAAATCGGCATTTGAATTAAAATTGGCAAACAACCTAACATGCTTTTAAACGGATTAAATTCATATTTTTTATAAACTTCCATCATTTCTTGGTTAGCGGCCATTTTTTCTTCTTGTGTACGTGCTCGTTTAACCTTTTCTTGTACGGCATTCATTTCTGGTTTAGCAATTTCCATTACTCTACGCATCATCTGACCATTTTTAGTCTGGCTTAACATAAATGGCAACATTACAAAACGTATAACAAGGACGATAATTATAATCGCAAGTCCATAGTTATGGTTAAGATGATTACCTAACCAATGTAATAAATGATCCATCGGTTGCGCAAAAGTGTTATAGAAAAAGCCCGTTCTGTTTTCACTTTTTGAGTAGTCACAACCTGCTAATAAGACTGTAGTTAAACCTAATAACAGTATGTATTTGATTTTCATCATTCAATCTGCCTTTCCTAATTTGTTGACATATGACCTGTTGTATCTACTTAGCGTAAAAGATACCGCACGATTCATTTGACAGTTTTGTTTTATTGTGTCTATCTTTTGATAGTATCATAATCCATTCGCTTGTCAAATATACGATGAGTGAACTAAAAAAGGCAGATTTTATTATTTTCTATATGTAAAGTGCCCTACAGCTTACTCGATTTTTGACCTGTAGCTCGCTGTAGTCAACTTTACCTATATAGATTAAGACTCTATCAAATAAACTTTTTCGTTATAGCAACGCATATGAGTGACTTTATCATGTAAAAACTGTTGCCACGCTTTGAGTTGTGACGCACTATATTTTTCTTTGAGCAACTTCAAAGGGACTTGTAGATTCAAGCATCGGCCCGCAATGTTAAAACGTGTAACACCTGCAGGGACTGTTTTACCTTTACGGACAATCGCTTCAATTTCACTAAACTGTAACGGCTGATATTTCATCAAGATTTCCTGAGGTGTAATACATGTACATGCATCCTGTAAAACACGCTCTACTTGGCATGTCGAACTATAACTCTCTACGACCTTTTCCCAAATATTCATTTTATTCGTGCTCAAATCTTCAGGATATAAGTATTGCTCAATATCTTCATAACACATGGTAATAAATGGTGTCGTATAACGAATTTCAGTAGTCCAAGGTAAATCAGACTCCGCACTTAGAATGGACGTGAGTTGATCACATGGCACTTTGTGACACCATGCTTCTATAGAATATTGAGCTTGATGAATCACTTGAACGGGAATCACTTTACAGCCTAATGCTTTCAAACTTGTAAAGCGATGAACGCCATCAATCACCATATAACGTCCTTGATTCATTGGAACGACTAAAATGGGATGACGGATAAACTGATCCGCTTCAATACTCTCTTTTGTTTTCTCTAAACGCGAAGGTTCATACGTCTCATGAATGTCAATTTGATCGACATCTATTAATTTGAGTGATTCATGTAAGTCTTTCAATATGATCCCCCCTTTAATGTTGAGATAAATATATAAATTCAGGATGTGGATGACTCAGAAAATCATGATGTGAGATGGACCAACCATATGCGCCGGCATATTGGAAAACGACGACATCTCCAGTTGCGATTTCTGTGATGTCCACTTGTTTCGCAAAAACATCTTTAGGTGTGCACAGTTGACCGACTAATGTCGCAGCATCATTCAATAGATTCATCTTTTCAAAAGCGTAACGTTCCAATGGAGAGGCATAGACCTCAAATGGATGGTTATGTTGCCATGAAACGGGAAGTCGAAACTGCTGTGTGCCACCTTTTAAAATGACAAACCATTCTTGATGGACCTTCTTAATATCTAAAACTTCTGTCGCATAATAACCGATATGTGCGACCAGATAGCGGCCACATTCAAAATTCAATGTGACATCTTGCATCTCATAAGCTTCTATAACCGCTTTAAACCCTGCGACAAAATGAGACCAATCGAATTGGGCGTTTAAATCCTGATAGTTGACACCAATGCCACCACCTAAGTTGATGTGTTGGAGTTCAAACTGATGTTTCTCTGCCCAAGATTTCGCTTTTTGAAAATAGAGTGCCATCACGCGCAAGTGTAATTCAGCATCTAAATTATTCGAGATGGAATGAAAATGAAAGCCCTCTAAATGAATATATGGTAAAGCGAGTGCCTTTTGGATAACCGTATCCATCTCCTCTTCTGAAATACCAAACTGTGTCGGGCGCCCAGCCATGTGTAATGTCGCTTCTGGGAAAGGTCCTGACAAGTTCGCTCTTAATAGAATAGATTGTTGACGATTTTCTTCTTCTAATATGGCATTAAGTCGTTGGAGTTCATAGAGACTCTCAACATGAATCCGACGCACACCAGATTGGATGGCATAACGTAATTCAGCATCTGTTTTTCCAGGGCCACCAAAAATGATATGGTTGGATGCTACGTGAGCTTGTGCCTTTTCAATCTCGCCTTGAGAAGCCACTTCAAAACCAGCGACATATTGAGACATCGCGCTTAAAATCGGTGCTTCACTATTCGCTTTCATTGCATAATACATCTCACAATTTTCAGGTAAAGACTGCACGCAAGCTTGGACATGTGCTGCTAAAGCGTCCACATCATAAATATAATGACAAACCGGAGCATTCGCCTGTATTGTCGCAATCGTCTCGTTAATTTTCTCCATCTATGTTCACCTCTTTGATTTCTCCAACAGTCTGTTTAAAATGACGATAAATTTTACCGCGGTCGTCACCTAAAACAAACATTTTCACGCCTTTTTGTTGCCATTCTTTAATATGGGCTTGCGTTCTCGGCAATGCACAAAACAGCTTATCGTGGGCTTGTGTCGCTTCAAATATACGCGTAATATAATCCCGTACTGTTGGATGCGTTGTTTGCCAAGGCAATCCTAAAGATTGAGATAAATCGGCAGCCCCTTCGATAATCATATCGATACCGTCGACTTGTACGATCTCTTCAATCGCTTCTACACCTTCGATATCTTCAATCATAACTATGACCATAATATGGGCATTCGCTTGCTTCATTGCCTCATCAAGTGGAATCTCGCCGAATTGTGCCATGCGCCCGCCATTCAAACTTCTCATACCTTGCGGGTAATAACGACTCAACTTCACCACTTGTTCAGCGGTTTGCTTATCTTTAACATGAGGCACAATGATACCTCTTGCGCCCATATCTAATACTTTAATAATGTCACGCTCAATCGCTTGTGTGACACGCACAATTGGAATGATATGCGCTGCTTCTGCTGTCCGTATCAAATGCGCTAATGTCTCATCATTAATCGCGACATGTTCCGTATCAATAATGACAAAGTCAAAGCCACTCGCCGCCATGATCTCAATCATTAACGGGTCAGGAATGGAATTAAACAAGCCATACAATGCTTCAGTTTGGGCTAATCTTGTCTTCACTGATAAACGTTGCACTTTATACGCCTCCTAACGGATTATTCACGTGGTGGACACGCATTTCCGAATCATCTCTCAAACGCCGTGTCGTCAATTTTTCAACTTGAATTGTTGGTTCAAACAAATCAAAATGCGCATAATTTTGAAGATTTGGAAAACGATTTTGATACGTTTTGATGACTTGTGCAATCATCTCCCATTGTTTGCGTTCTTCTAGCTGATATTGGGCATTGATAAACCGGGCGATTTCAGCGATATTGATAAAGAAAAAGGCATCATGCAAAAAGTCTCTGACTAATGCTTCATCTTCTGTTTCAATAAATGAATTACTATTAATCTTTTTATGCGACTCTGGCATCTCTTTTAACTTTGGATCTTGTGCAATATCACTCAGTAACGCACGTTTAAAGCGGACGCCATCATGAAAATCTTTTAATGCAATGCGCGTTGGCCATCCATCTTCATGAATGAGCATCATATTTTGCGCATGTGATTCAAAAGCGATGCCGTGATAATAAAGCATATGAATCATTGGCTCAATCGCAACTTTGAAAAATTGCTCTAACCATGCTTCTAAGCCATATTGCGCAATCCATGCTTGAATGAGCGGTTGCTGTTGCGCATCTAAAACGTAAAGTGCATTAAATGGTATCGCAGACTCCTTTGATCCAAGGTAGTTGTGAATATTTTCTCTCCATATCACCCCAAGCGCGCCGTATACGTGAGCTTGCTTTGTCTCTGTGGCCTGTTTATTCAGATAGGCTTGACCCAATACTTCGCCTAAAAAGACTGTTTTTAAAGTTTCTGTTAAATAGACATCATGCGCTTGAATTTTTTTAATCCAATCTGTAATCTGTGCTGCATTTTCAATCGTATGCGGTGCCAAAACACGTTTTGTCGACGTATTCGTCAAACTCATCGGTACTTTTAAGTAGTAACGCTCCGGTTGTTGTGGCGTTAACGTGCGAATAGATTGTTGTGGCGTGTACTTTTCTTCTGACATTCCTAAGTACAACAATTCGCCTTGCCATTTCGCCTCCGCAAATTCAACTTCTATTACACGTTCAAACTGCCACGGATGCACGGGTAGGATGGCAACATCGTCAACGTCTTTGCCATGTGATTGAATTGTTTCCACAAATTTCGCATAAGTGTCGGACCCCAGTTGTGTTTGTAACAGCTGACTCACTTCTATCGACTGTGAAACAGTTTCTTCTATATTATGTTTATCTACAGCCACCCAATGCAGTTGGAATGTAGGTCGAAAATCTGGGCCATAGGTCTCGTTATCTTCTAAGCTAAAACCTAAACGTGATTTATAGCTCGGATGATACATATGTCCGTCCATCGCATAAGCTTCATAATCATCATAAGTGACAAGCTTTTCAACGGGATGTGCCATGCGATAGCGCCAAGCTTGGATGTCTTTAAGCTCGGTTTGTAGCAATTCAATGATAAAGTGTTCTAATTTTGCTTCATCTTTTTCGAATGTAAAATCAACTGTTCTTAACAGCGTTACATAATCTAGTGTTTCCGTTTGACCGTCTGCATCACGCAACCATACAGGAGAAACAACCGTTAAGCGTCCAAAGCTCAATGAAGCTTGAATATCAACTTGATAGCTGACATACGTTCCTTTAAGTGTGTAACGATTGTAGTCTTTAAACGATACAACGTCATACTGTACGACATCTTCATAAATTAATGACGTTATCAGTTGATTCATAATGCGTGTTCTTACTTTTTGTACGATACTATCCAACGAGGTGATCCTCCTTTTCTATAAAAATCGGATTCGGTATTTCGATGTAAATTGGATTTTCGCCACAATCTTTCAATTTACTTGTTAAGTTCGCTTTCGCTTCAAAAAATGGTGTGTCACATAAATCTTGAATAGACGCTTGCATCACTTCATTGCCACTCGCTTGCCACTGGATGAACTGTTCGCGTACTACAGACCAAAGTTGTGATTCATTATGGTATGCTTTTCCAATCGTTGAAATGAGATGTCCAAGCTGATTGACAATAATATAATATTTAAAGCGATGCCACGCTTCTTGATGCGACAAGACTACTGGACTCTCTTCGCGAACGATATTAGGAATAATATTCGCTTGTTGTGCAAGTTCACGTGATACACAAATACCTTCTAAGTCTCTGACATAACACGTATGTGGACGACCCTGTTTTAATGCAATCAGTGTATTTTGAACATGCGCTTCTAAACTAATCCCTGTCTCTGAAAACAGTTTCAACATGGGTCGTAACGTCATATTTAAGTAATCAGCAAGCCATGCTTCACTCGTAAGTCCACTCTGTTCAATACGCTGACTTAATAGCGATGTCGCATTATCTGGTAACGTTTCGACTAAACTCGCAAGTACGTGAATATCTTGTTCAGTTTGATAACTTTCAATACCTTCTCTTACAATCATGGCGCTATTTTCTAAAAGATGACTGTCGGCTTGCGAATCTGCTTTAAAAGCGCGATAACCTTCTTCAAACATCAGCTTAAAGGCTGCAGTTTCGTAAGAGCGTTTAACTGTTGCGATGATTTCTGCGGCATCTAATGTCCGTTCAATTTGTTCGAAGTCATTGGTTCTTACAAAATTAGTAATTTTCACTTGAATCGGTAGCTTCAAATAAAAGTTCAAATGTTTCGCAAAAACTGTGCGCACAGAGGAAGTCGGGTAAACTTCATCACCACATGGTCCATAAACACGGACTAACCCTTTTGCACACCATACTTTGAACAGTCCATTTTGTTTCAAAATATCAATTTGGAAAGGGTGCACAGCAAGTAATTTGAAGTCTTTGCCAATGTCTGATTTAGGGATTTTAGACAACTTATGTAATTTCGTATCCACCCCTGACTGATGTCCTGTCACATAACGTTCAAGGAGCAATGATTGATGGACTGCAATATAAAACAATTGGAATGACACATGACACTCTGGCGCATAGGATTGAATGTCTCCTTGTGAAAATCCTGTTGCGCTCTTAGGCGTAGGATGAAAAGGATGACCTAAATAGAGCGACTGTTCTGATTGAATGTAACGCGTTTCATGATGTTGAGACTCACGAAAGGCTAAATAGCAAGCTGTGCGTTCAATACTATTATCAATATCAGTCTGCACTGCTTCCAAACGCTGTTTGATTTCACTTTGGTCTTCATCCGTCTCATCCACCATTTTTTCTAAAATAAGCTGGATTCCTTCGACTGGCGTCAGTTGCGATACTGTGTCACCATCGTGTAACGTGATGTGATTTTCATACATATGATGGCCCATCGGTGACCAGTAACTGAATTGGCCCATCAATTTACCTGCCTCATTCAGTTGAATTGTCCATTGATGAGAAGGGTCAGACTCCCGATACTGTCCATTTTCTCGAAAATAGACATTCAATATTCTTTCTAATGCAGCATGCGTTGCGATGTTCTTTGTATTATGCTTTTGCACGTTTTTCCTTTGCCTCCCATAGTTTCATTAAAGTCAAATCGACTTTCTGATTTTTAATATGTGATGAACATAAAACTAAACTGCTCATGATAAAGACACAGCCCATGACAATAAAGGTCATACTTGGTTGCGTATAACTTGTAATCGCGGCGCCACCTAAACTACCTAACACCTGCCCTAACACGAGCAAACTATTCGTCGAACCTACAAAAGTCCCTTTCAAACGTTGATCACTCGCATTAACGACGACAAACATCACACTTTGAATGAGTGCGCTATATGTGAGTCCCTGCAAAATACGCGTAATTCCGAGTATCCATACGTTTGGTGAAATGCCTTGTAAGACAACACTCAAACCACATAAAACACTCGCAGTGATATAAACACTTTTGACATAGGAACGATCATTAAAATAACCCCATAACGGTGCACTCATCATTGAAGCCGTCCAAAAAGCAGATTGCAAGAAACCGACAACGGCGCGATGATCGACAGCTGTTTGATTCACTTCTGATGTTAAAGGTGCTAATGCCGTCAACATGCCGTACATGGCAAAGTTTGCCAAAATGCCTACAACGATGAAACGACTCGTTACTTTGGATGACAATAAACATTGAATAGAACGGCGTACACTCGTCTGAACCTTTTGCGATGAAGTAATAGCGATGTGTGCTGTTTCTTTGAGTAAGAAGACACCTAATACACAAATAACAAAAGTGAATATGGCAATACCTATTAATAACACTTGGAATCCGAGTAGCGTCGCAAGCACACCCCCGATGAGGGGCCCTATCAGTGATCCCGCACTGACAGAGCTTTGCAGTTTGCCTAACACGGCACCCCGCTTCTCCGGTGGTGCTTCACTACTTGCGAAGGCGCTAGATGCATCAACGACACCACCAAAAATACCTTGTAACAATCTCACAATGACAAATTGTAAGGGCGTTTGACAGAACCCCATTAATAATAAGCAAATGCCTAAACCGAAAAGCGCACGTAAAACCATCCATTTTCGACTGATTTTGTCACCGAGCTTGCCCCATAAAGGGGAGGAAATCATTGTTGTAATGGCCGGTGCAGCAATGGCAATACCGCTCCAAAACTGAATCTCTACGACACTCAAATCTTGCAGTGACGCCATATAAATAGGTAATAAAGGCACTAATACCGTTAACCCTGCTATGGAAATAAACTGGCTTACCCACAGCATTCTAAAATTGGTGTTCCAAATTTTTTCACTATTCATGTTTCATCATAGGATTGGGCACACGACCTAAACTGGAAGGCATACTCCCTCCACCCGATTCTTTTTGCAATAACAATGGCAATATAATGCGTTTAAATGGCCATGTCTGTTGCTCAAGTAAAATAGCTTCGACTTTCTCTTTATCTTCAGGCAACCATTCAATTGTTGAAACCCAATATGTTAATTGATTGCGTAAAATAGTCATTAAGTCATGTTCTGCAATATCAAAGACTTGGACTAATGCATCAATAATGGCGTACAAATTAACACTTACCGCTAACGTTTGGAAATAAGCAAAGAAATCTTCTAACGTTTCATTGATGAGTGTATTCGGTGTATCTTTACGTACGGTATACTGAGGAACCTCAATGTGCTGCTGTTTTAACCATTCCGGATAGATTCGTACCGTATCGTGATCACGTAAAACGAAACTTGAAACTTTGCCATCTTTAAATGCAATGAGTACATTTTGTCCATGAAGTTCAGGTAAGGCACCCGACTTCATAAATGAACATGTCATCTCTAAAAATGACGATGTAATCGCTTCAAATAGATCCATGATTTGTGCCTGTGTGAGTGACCCATGCGGCTGCCTTAAAATCATGCGGTACAGTGAATCATCGTGTGCAGCAAGTGCTGCCATTGAAATCAACTGTTGCCCGACATCATTTTTAATCGCTTCAGGATATTGTCTGAATTGCATCGTCAAATGTCCTAACTGATCTTTGAAAATATCACCGTCTGACGATAAATAAGACCACCATGCCGTCTCATCACATGGCCATACATGACCTTTAAGTCGGTCATCTTGTTGAATCAACGTGTGTAATAATTGTTCAGCCACTTCGCCATTTTTCATATAACGTGTCGGTGTTAATCGAAGTGCACCTAAAGATTGAATGGATAGTGGCACTTTCAAATGTTCAAACGGTTGTTCCAGATTAATGAGCGTTCTCATAGAAGAAGAGGATAAATAACGTCCAAACGTATGCTTTAAGCGCACCACTTGTTGTGCTTCTATTTCAGCTTCGAATTCAACAGGAAGCACATGTTCATACTGCCATGGATGAACTGGAAAGATTATATACGCTGTCTCTAATAGACCGCTCTCTTGAAGTTCTGCTTTGCATGGGTCTAGCGTTGCACCAAAATAATCCTGATAACGTTGGGCATCTGCTTTTTGACCATTTAATACGAAGTCCTTATGAACTGCTACCGTATTCAGTGCAATCGGTTGATGAAATTCTGACTGATACTTTTCATAGTCACTTACGCGAAATCCACGTTTTTCTTTCGCCACAGGATGAAATGGGCGATCTTTAAAACTCGCTAATTGCTCGGCTCTAATAAACGGATGGTCAGACAAGTTCATGCCCTTCAGTTGTCCTGTTAATTGCTGTACGGCATCTTGTAATCCTTGTCTAAAACGTCGCCATTCCCACGCTTTTGCTTCTGATGGATTCATTTCGACGATTTGATCCCATAATTCAACAGCATGCAATGTTTTTTCTTGGCCATGCTGACAGAGAAGGACAGCACCCGGCGCATAACGAAACAGATTTAACCCACTCATATAAACAGGAATGCTTAAGTATCTTTCTGTTGTGCCATAATGTATAAACAATTGGTTGCCATGCGTCACAACCTCACTCTTAGACGCTAATCCACCGATATCTTCGAATAAAAGCGCATCTACCAAATCCTTTAAAATCGTTTGTTGCGCTAGCGCTTCATTATTTCGTATTTTTTGCACATTCATGAGTGAACACCCCTTAATATAAACTCAATGATGTTCCAACATTTTGTGCTTTCGCTTCTCGATAAATGAAATACGCACTTGCAATATCTTCAATCGCCATACCCATTGGATTTAATAAAATGATTTCTTCATCATTCTCTCTTCCTACAACTTCACCTGTCACAAGCTGTCCTAATTCAGCATGAAGTTTCTCTTTGCTAAATTTACCTTCTAACACGAGTTGATTGATTGTTTTCTTCTCGCGATTACATTGTGACCAGTCATCGACAACGACTTTATCAGCTTTAACAAATACGTCTTTTTGAACATCCATGATCGAAATATTACTAATAAATGCACCTTTTTGAAGCCATTCATATTCAATGTAAGGTTGATCCGTCACTGTACATGGAATAATCACTTCACCTTGCACGACTGCTTCTTTTGCTGTTTCAGCTTTAATAAATGTAATATCCGGACGCAATGCTTCCCATTTTTCAATAAATTGAATCGCTGCTTTATCAAAATGATCATATATGTATACATTGCGAATACTGTCAAATTGTTCAAGCATTGTTTGAAGCTGCTTATCTCCAATTAAGCCACATCCAATAATTGTTAAATCTTTGAAACCAGGTTTAGCTAAATATTTTGCAGCAATAGCGGAAACAGCAGCCGTACGCATACTACTAATCAAACTTGCTTCCATCACTGCGATAGGATAGTTCGTTTCAGGGTCATTAAGAATAATAACCGCACTTGCACGTTCTTTTTGACGTTTTGACGGATTGTCATGCTTACTACCAATCCATTTAATTCCAGAAATTGAAAGGTCGCCGCCAATATGACTTGGCATCGCGATAATACGGTCAGCGATATGACCGTTCTCTGTATTTTGTCTTAAGTAAGGCTTTAAAGGCTGGACAAAATCTTCATGAGCATGCGCAGTGAGTGCTTCTGTCAATGCATCAACATAGATTTGTGAGTGATCGCCTCCTAAGTTTTGGATATCTGTACGATTTAAATATAATAATTCGTTATTCATGCGTGATGTGCTCCTTTTTATGTTTTAATTGTTCTAACCATTGTTCTGAATAAACTAAATCTAAATAACGATCGCCTCTATCTGGAAAAATCGTCACAATTGTTTTGCGCGGTTCTATACGTTGCGTCAGCTGTGCAATCGCAGAAACGACTGAACCTGTCGAGCCTCCTGCAAAAATACCTTCTTCATTGACTAACTGCTGGCATCCGAGCGCTGAATCATAATCATCCACATGAATGACATCATCAATCTCTGCGTGATTAAGAATTTCAGGCACACGACTAGCACCGATACCCGGTAGCTCTCGATGACATGGGGTGTCACCAAAAATAACAGAACCTTTCGCATCGACAGCGATAATTTGCGCATTCGGATGATGCGCTTTAATTTTTCGACTCATCCCCATAATGCTTCCCGTCGTACTGACAGGCGCCACAAAGTAATCTATGGGTCTATCCATAGCGGCAACGATTTCACTGCCTGCCCCATGATAGTGTGCTTTCCAATTCAATTCATTCGCATATTGATTGATCCAGTAGGCATTGTCATCTTGTTGCAACAGCGCCTTCACTCTCTTAATACGCGTGATTAAATAACCGCCGTGTTCATCTGGTTCATCAACCATATCTATATTTGCACCATAACTCTGGATAATTTTTAAATTAATGGGTGAAATTTTAGGATCAACGACACACGTTAACTTTAAGCCTTTAATCTTGGCAATCATGGCTAAAGCAATGCCGAGATTTCCAGAAGTGCTTTCGATTAAGTGTGTGGACGAATCAATGCGTCCTGTTTCTAATCCATGTTCAATAATGTATTTGGCCGGTCTATCTTTCATACTTCCACCAGGATTCATATACTCCAATTTGGCAAACACATCATGTTCTGGAAACATTTTTTGAAGTTGTACCATCGGTGTATTGCCGATACAAGACAGCAATGTATCTTGGTGCGGTTCAGCTTTATTAAACAAAAACATTCCTCCTAAAATTATATTGTGTAATTCAATTGATAATGATTATCATTATCGATAGGCTGTATTATATTTTCTCAAAATATTCATGTCAAACATTTATATATTTTCTTTTTTTTAAAAAATTGTATTGACTTAAAGGTAACTTTCATCCATAATACAATTGATAATGATTCTCATTGTCATAATATAGGAGGAGGATTCCGACAACTCATGAAGAATACATTTAAGATCTTGATGATGGCGCTTGCTTTCATTCTTGTATTAGCCGCATGTGGCAATGATTCTCAAAAAGAGACAGAGAAAAAAGAGAACGATGCGGTTACAAT
This sequence comes from Staphylococcus schleiferi, assembly GCF_900458895.1. Taxonomy (NCBI): domain Bacteria; kingdom Bacillati; phylum Bacillota; class Bacilli; order Caryophanales; family Staphylococcaceae; genus Staphylococcus; species Staphylococcus schleiferi. Next base: position 84,954 of record NZ_LR962863.1, on the reverse strand, counting down.
TAAACACGCTTTAGGTACAACTGAAATAAAAGGTGAGCCTAAGAGAGTCGTTACGTTATACCAAGGTGCAACTGATGTTGCCGTTGCTTTAGGTGTTAAACCCGTTGGTGCTGTAGAATCATGGGCACAACAACCTAAATATGATTATTTGAAAGATGATTTAAAAAATACAAAGATTGTAGGTCAAGAGCCTGCACCGAATTTAGAAGAAATTGCAAGGTTAAAACCTGATTTGATTGTTGCTTCAAAAGTGCGTAATGAAAAAGTTTACGACCAACTTTCAAAAATTGCCCCTACAATTTCTCAAGACACTGTTTATAAATTTAAAGACACGACAGAAATGATGGGTAAAGCTTTAGGTAAAGAAAAAGAAGCAGATGCATTATTGAAAAAATATGATGATAAAGTAGCGAAGTTTAAGAAAGATGCAGAAGCGAAATATGGTGACAAATGGCCACTTTCTGCTTCAGTTGTGAACTTCCGTGCTGACCATACGCGTATTTATGCAAGTGGTTATGCAGGTGACATTTTACACGACTTAGGTTTCAAACGCCCAGAAGCACAACAAAAAGAAGTGGATAAAGGAAAAGACATTATTCAATTAACATCTAAAGAGAGTATTCCTTTGATGGATGCAGATCAAATTTTCGTTTTCAAATCTGATCCTACTGCAAAAGATGCTAAACTCGTTAAACAAACAGAAGACGAGTGGACTTCAAGCAATGAATGGAAAAACCTAGACGCTGTTAAAAAAGGACACGTTGCTAAAAACGTCGATGAAATCACTTGGAATTTAGCAGGTGGTTATCAATCATCATTAAAATTAATCGATGACTTATACGAAAAATTAGACATTAAAAAATAATGTCATGAAATAAGGAGTTACACTATGTCACTTAAACCTCCGCAACATCTTTTGATTGCAGGTTTATGTCTTATCGTTGTAACCGTGCTGAGTTTAATGCTTGGGAATACGCTTGTATCACTATCACAGTTGATACAGGCGTTCTTCCACTTTGACAGAAACAACGATATACATACACTGATTACAGGCGCTCGTGCCTCTCGCACACTCATTGCACTACTGACAGGCGCAGCTTTATCCGTCTCAGGACTTTTAATGCAAGTCCTCACACGAAATCCGGTTGCATCTCCAGGACTTTTTGGTGTCAATGCAGGTGCCGTTTTTTTTATCGTATTTAGTATTACTTTTATTCAAGTGAGCTCATTTGAAGCATTAATTGTCATTGCATTTATTGGCGCAATGCTCGTCACGTTTCTAGTCGTTGCTCTAGGAATGTTTCGACAAACACAATTTTCACCACAACGTGTGATTTTAGCAGGTGCCTCTATCGCAATGCTTTTTACCGCCTTTACACAAGGCATATTAATTATGAGTGAAACCAATTTACAAGGCTTTCTATTTTGGCTTGCAGGTTCCGTTTCACTGCGTAATATTTGGGAGATTAAATGGATCATCCCCTTCCTTATCGTTCTCATATGTATTGCTTATTGTATGTCTTCACGCATTAATATCTTGATGACAAGTGATGAGATTGCGACTGGATTAGGTCAAAATATAAAAGCGACAAAGTGGCTATTGATACTTTTAATCAGTTCCCTTGCTGGCCTATCTGTCGCCTTAGCGGGTTCTATCGCATTTATCGGATTGATTGTCCCAAATATTAGTAAAGCGCTATTACCACCAAACTATAAATATTTGATCCCTCACTCGGCTATTGTCGGGGCTTGTTTAATGATCATTTCTGATATTGTTGCGAGAATGATTATTCGCCCATTAGAACTGCCGGTCGGTGTTGTCACAGCCGTCATTGGCGCAAGTGTATTGATTTATCTTATGCGGAAAGGAATCTATCGCCTATGAATCCAACATTAAAACTGAAAGAAACCTTTCGTCTGATTGGCATTACCGTTGCGCTGATCGTTCTTGTACTTTTAAGTATGATGATTGGACCGACATATATTCCGTTATCAGAGGTCATCGCATATTTGATTCATCCATCAGAAAGTGCTAACCAATTTACACTAGAAGTGCTTCGGTTACCTCGTATTACATTAGCGATTTTAGCCGGAACTGCATTTGGTATCAGTGGTTTATTACTACAAAATGTCTTGAAAAACCCCATCGCCTCTCCTGACATTATAGGTGTCACAGGGGGCGCCAGCTTAAGCGCTGTGTTTTTTATTACCTTTTTCAGTAGTTTAAGCATTCACTGGTTACCCGTATTTGCGGTCAGTGGCGGTGCCATTGCGATGTTCATATTATTGTCTTTTCAGATTAAGCGTACGATTCGCCCTTCCACATTGATTATTATTGGGATTGCGCTTCAAACACTCTTTATTGCGCTCGTACAAGGTTTAATGCTCACAGCCAAACAATTGTCAGCATCTAAAGCCTATACGTGGTTAGTTGGGAGTCTCTACGGTGGGACTTTCCAAGACGCTACGATATTATTGATTGTTCTATTATGTATGGTGCCATTGCTAGCGCTCATTATTCCAAGAATGAAAGTTGCAGCATTAGACGACGCTATTGGCATTGGCTTAGGCCTTAACTTAACCCAAACACGCCTTATCCAAATTATCATCTCTACCGTCCTTGTTTCTGTTGCAATCAGTTTTGTTGGTAACATTGGCTTTGTGGGTTTGATTGCGCCACACATTGCTAAAACACTCATTAAACAAAGTACGTTTAAACAAGTACTGATGTCTGCACTGATTGGTGCTATCTCAATATTGGTCGCAGATTTTGTCGGTCGAACACTCTTTTTACCGAAAGAAATACCAGCAGGTGTCTTCATCGCAAGCTTCGGCGCACCGTTTTTCATTTATCTATTACTAACCGTGAAAAAATTTTAATCGCCCTAACTGACCACCTCGTGTTCATTACTTCATTGAATGGGAGTGAGACGAGAAATCGAATTGATTTCTTCGTTTCATTCCTTTTTTATGTTCAATCTTTTCTACTCGCTTAAAATCGTTCGCATACAATCTTTTATGTGAGCCGTTTTTATTCGGATAAAATGTTTCAAATTTCACTAAAAATGGAAAAGAGGGTTAGTGTACGTATTTTTAATATGTGAGGAGAGTTGAAATGGAAAACAAAAAGACAGATCAACTAAAACATGTAGAAAAGCACAATGAAGGAAAAGCCATGACGACCAATAATGGTGTCAAAATAAGCGAGGATGAAAACACGTTAACCGTGGGGGAACGTGGTCCAAGCTTACTTGAAGACTTCCATTTTAGAGAAAAAATAATGCATTTTGATCATGAGCGTATTCCAGAAAGAATTGTCCACGCCCGTGGTTTTGGTGCTCACGGTGAATTCAAAGTCTATAAAGACTTATCTGAGTACACTTCTGCAGACTTTTTAACTCATCCTGAAAAAACAACACCGGTGTTTGTCAGATTTTCAACTGTTCAAGGTTCGAAAGGTTCACCTGACACTGTCAGAGACGTTCGTGGTTTCGCAACAAAATTTTATACGGACGAAGGTATTTTCGACCTCGTAGGGAACGACATCCCTGTCTTCTTCATTCAAGATGCAATTAAATTCCCAGACTTAATCCATGCGGTAAAACCTGAACCCCACAACGAAGTTCCTCAAGGTGGTTCCGCACATGATACATTTTGGGACTTCTTCGCTCAAAATCCTGAATCAACACATACAGCAGTTTGGGCAATGAGTGACCGTGGTATCCCTAAAAACTTTAGACAAATTGAAGGATTCGGTGTGCACACTTTCCGTTTAGTCAATCGTGAAGGCCAATCTTATTTTGTAAAATTCCACTGGAAACCTACACACGGTTTAGAGTCATTAGTATGGGACGAAGCTCAAATTTTATCAGGGAAAGATATCGACTTTCACCGTAAAGATTTATATGAATCCATCGAAAAGGGCGACTACCCTGAATGGGAATTAGGTCTTCAAATTATTAAACCGGAACAAGAATTTGACTTTGATTTTGATATTCTTGATCCAACTAAAATATGGCCAGAAGATCAAGTTCCTGTTGAAATCGTCGGAAAAATGACCCTCAACCGAAACGTATCGAATGTATTTGATGAAACAGAACAAGCTGCTTTCCATCCAGGACATATTGTACCGGGTATAGATTTTTCAAACGACCCTCTTTTACAAGGCCGTTTATTCTCATATACCGATACACAAATTTCAAGACTAGGGGGTCCTAACTTCAACCAAATTCCTATCAACCGCCCTGTCAATGAAGTCACAAACAATCAAAGAGATGCAATGCATCAAATGAATGTTCATGTTGGCCAAACGGCTTATCACAAAAATGCTTTGAATAATAACGACCCCCATACGACACCTAGAGAAGAAGGTGGCTATGAACATTATCAAGAAAAAGTTGAAGGTCGTAAAATTCAAAAACGGAGTGAAAGTTTCAAAGACTACTACAGCCAAGCTAAACTTTACTTAAATAGTTTGACGCAACCTGAATATGACCATACAGTAGATGGTTTTTCATTTGAAATTGGTAAATGTAAATCAGTGATGGTAAAACAAAATGCGGTTAATCAATTGAATAAAGTTGACCGTACATTAGCAGAACGTGTCGCTGCGAATGTTGGTGTCGAAGTTCCTGAAGAAAATGAAGAAGTACAATCAGACGCGAAAGATAGTAAACTCACAATGGAAAAATTCGATATTCCATTACCTGGCCATTCCGTTGCTGTTCTAATTAATGGTGATATTAGCGAAGAAACGTTGAAAGCCTTTGCGAAAACATTCACTGAAAATAAACTCAATTATGCTTTTGTAGGAAAACAACCTAAAAACATTAGCGAAGACTTCGGTATCACTGAAACCTTTGATACTGCGCATCCAACACTTTTTGATAGTGTCTTTGTGTTGTCAGATGACTCAGATTTATTACCTGAAGTTGAAGAATTTGTTGAACTCACATACAAACATCATAAACCGGTCATTGTCGACCGCTCAGCATCAGAAAAACTAGGTCATTCAAAAGTAAATATTCATGCTTCAGGTGTCTTTATCTCTAATGAACCAGAAGTCATTGTTGAAGCTTTCGCTAGAGCAAGATACTGGGACAGATAAACTAAAATAAAGCACTTTTAAACTGTGTATGTCGGCGCATCACGCACCGACTGCACAGTTTTGTTGTTCTATAACAATAAAGAAGGCTGGGCTGTCCCCTCGCAAAGCGAAGTCATACAAGACGAAGTTTAATCATAAACGAAATAACACTCAGACGATTTTCTATTAAAATCATCTGAGCGCTATTTATTTCGGAATTGATGTCCCAGCCGTTTCATCAATCGAACATATTGAATTATTTCTGAAGACAGCGTTGATAAAACGCACTTAATGCTTTATTTTGCGTACGCTTAAACTGTTCATTCGGTGCCAAGTTTGGATCTTTATCATTATGATCTTTTGGGGCAAAACCTGAAGAAAGCGTCACGTCCTTCCCATTTTTAAAGGTATATTCATAAACTTGACCTTCTTCAGTGAAAATATATTTAGTGATGGGTTGATTTAAATCTGCCACCTTGCCATAACCTTCAATATTCGACAAGTCAGACGCGGACGAATCAAATCCAGTCGTTTTATCTTTAGAAGTATAAACCACCGCACCGGTTACCGCATGAAAATCAAAATGCTGACGTCCCGGCTTTCCATTATCATTAATTTGAATTGCACCTTGATCTGTCATCGCATACCAGTCACCAGTTGAAATACTACTTGTACTGAAATAACGATTTGAGACTGCCCTTCCGTCTTCTTTTGCCATTTTAGATAACTTTTGAATGACTTCCGCTTTGATTTTCTTTTTCTTTTCATCTGAAAATTTGGACGCTTGTGGTTGATTTTGTTGAACTGCTGTTGTGGCTTTATCCTTTGCGCCACTTTTTGATTCCACTGGGCTATGACTACAACCCATGAGCAAGACCATACAACACAACGGAATCCACATCACTTTCATACGTGCTTTCATACAGACTTCGGCTCCTTTTCCAAGGCAATCTACTGTGTCTCAACGTAGCAACAAGCTACATTTAAACACTGATAGATTTCTACTTAGTCTTTACTAATCCCAAATTCATCTACCAATTGAATATGACGTTGTTCGCCTTTACTTATATCACCGCTTAATTGATAAATTTTCACTTTGAGTTGGTTTCCTTTCACTTCATAAACAGAGAAGTTTTGGTTAGAAGAATCTCTATTGTTTTCATGCTTATTATTAAAAGCATCTGTTTTTTGTGGTTGTTTTCCTATTTTAAATAAACTATTGTAATGATCTAATTTCTTCTGATCTAACCATGAAAGCTCAGGTCTAACTTTTTTAATATGTGCCAATGAGCGATCATAAATACTATCATATTCTTTTGTTCCGCCCGTATTTGGCAACACATAGACCGCACCTTTAGGATGATCATAATAAGTCACATGGTCTTGACCTACAAATTGTTTTGCGTCTTCTTTTTTCGCATTCACAAAACTATTTTTAGTAGACGTATGTTCCAAAGGGTACGTCCGTGACAACACGTGGTCGTGACCTTGTAACACAAGATCCACATCTAAGTCATCAATTGTTTTTGTTAATTCGTCTCTCACTTTCTTCACATCTTTATCTGAAAGTGCATGATATGATTTAGAATACATTGGCTTGTGTAAATTCAAAATAATCCATTTCGCGCCATTTTGTCGGGCTTTTTTAATATCCTTTTTAATCCATTTCATTTGTGCTTTACCCATTGCTTTTTCATCTGGATTATCTTTTGACTTTTTATTGTCATTTGTATTCGCAACTACCATATGTGCCCCATTATAATCAAATGAGTAGTATGAGCCCCCATTCACAGCATGATTCTCTTCAGGAACATTCACATGGTCATTAAAAGCACCTAACAATTTATCGTCATCTTCATTCAATGCATACTCATCGTGATTCCCTGCTGCCGCAACGACAGGTCGCGACATAAATGATGGACGAGATTTTTCATATAAATCTTTCCATTCATCTTCCACTTGAGCTGTTTCTACAAAATCACCTGTATGTAAAACAAAATTAGGATTTCCAGCTGTTTTTATCGCATTTTTCAATGTATCCGCACCAAATGCCGCTTCATTTCTAACGTGTTCATTCCAAAATGCATTTTGGGTATCCGTGTATTGAACGAAACGGAATGCATCACCTTTGTTACCAGCTGTTTTAAATGTACCCACTGGGCTCTTACTTCCTTTTTCGCTACCTACTTTATAATAATATTGTGTGTTCGGTTTTAAATTTTTCGCTTTAGCTTTATACGTATATTCAGGCGTGTTGATCAAATCGGTTTCCCCATGTTGATCCCCACTCGTCCACGCTGGACCCCCTACATTTTTGTCTGTATAATAACCGTTCACTTTAGGTTTTCCATTTTTCTTAACTGGCTTACCTTCATCATCTTTTTCAATATCTGTAAAAATGATATTCCCCGCTTTATCTCTTTCAAGATATTTCGAATTCACCTTTTTAGACTTCGCTTTAAAAGACTTCGCATGTTTAAAATCTTTCGATTGAGAAACCCATACTTTAGCATCTTTGAACTGATTCGTCGTATACCAACTAAATCCCATTTCAGATTTTGTTTTTCCATTAATATTGGTAATAATCCGATTCGGATGATTATTCGTCGGGACGTCAGCGACTTTAGGTTTCTGATGTTGTAATTGAATCTTCTTCCCTTGAGGTTGCGCTTCCCCGCTATTTGCGCTTGCCTCAACAGAACTCGGTACCACCGTTGTTACAATCATACTTGCACTCATCACAGCACTCAATACGAGCGACTTTCTTTTAAATCCTCTCATAAAGAACCTCCCATTGTCTTTTGGTTATATACAATGCCATCTTAGCAATCGCATTTTAATTTAAAGTAAAGTTTATTAAGACAATATGAGAATTGCATTACTGTTTGTATTGAGTCCATGTCGGCTGATTTAAAATCATTGCTTGGTTATTTCCATTTTTTATAATTTTAACGGTGATCTGTCATGTTCAATAATGTAGCTGCGTTTTGATACAGCATTTTTTCTTTCTGTTCGTCAGATAATAGTGAGGTTGTCGTTATTTCATCTGCAAGCGACGTCACTACTTTTTCTATGGTATACGGTGTATCTGAGCCATAGACAATTTTATTTTCATCTGTCATTTCTAGTAATGTCATTAATTGATAAGGTAATACTTTCCCCGCTAAATCAAAATATAAATGTTGCATGACTTGTGCAAAATCATCTGGTTGCTCGTCATAATGAAAGATAGCATTACCCATTTGTATGCGTTGCACAATGATTGGCAATAATGCACCACTATGCGGCACAATCCATTTAATATTCGGATAACGACTAAAGGTCCGATTTTGATTCATAAACACAACCGCTCTCGTAGTATCAAAGAAAAACTCCATTAAAGGTGTGAGCACTTTCGCTTTAATAGCATCATTCATCGGTTGTGGTTCATTCGGATGGATGGCAACAACCGCATGACGTTCGTTTAACTTTTCAAATATCCGATCTAAACGTCGATCACCCAGATAAATGCCACGCGCATTTGTCGGTAAGAGAAAATCTTTCGCATGTTGCTCATCTAGCGCGCGATCAATCATTTGAATACTTTCTTCTAAAGGTAAAGGAAGCGAAGCAAAAAAGCCTATTTTATCAGGATATTGAGATACGAGTTGGGCCCCATATGCATTCATTTCTTCTGTTAAATCCAACATCTCATGATCTGGCGCCACACTTTGATGTGGCCCTGAAATAGATAAAATACCATAATCAATAGTCATCTTCTTCATCAATGCCAAATAGTTTTCGATGGAAAAATAAGGTGTCGCAACACCAGCACCTTTGCCATCAAAATAATCATCTAAAAACTTTATAAAACCCGGTGAAAAATAATGCGCATGTAAATCAATTTTTTTCATTATACACACTTCTTTCTTTTTATGATGTGTCCGATTCACAATTCACTTGTGAAAGTGATTATATCTTTATCTACGTCAAACACAGGGCAAAATAGCGTTTAAATTCATATTGATGTTGTGACAAAAGTTGAAAATACGGTTAACAATCGTGCGGTCAGTCTTCCCTCATCATCCTAAAGGGACGTGTATAAAATATCGTTATAACTAATCTAAGAACAAATTTTCAATGATAAAATGGCAATTATTGACTGGATAAAGATACATTTATATTATATACTTTCTACTCATCATATTTGTAAAATTTCCCTTTTTAATTTTATAATTAAATGAATAACGTAGTATTTCATTGGAGGATTTGAATGAATTATAAAATTTTTATTATAGAAGATGACCCCGTCCTATCAAAATTAGTTCAGACACATTTAGTAAAATATAATTATGAAGCTATCCTTTGTGAAGATTTTAAAACGATAGACCTAGCCGTTAAAGCCCATCAACCTGATTTGATATTAATGGATGTCAACATTCCTTTTTACGATGGCTTTTACTGGGCACAAGAAATAAGAAAATATACGACTGTACCGATTTTATTTTTATCTGCTCGATCTGACGACACTGATCAAGTTAGAGCCATTATGAGTGGTGGCGATGACTATGTAACCAAGCCATTCTCATATGACTTGCTATTAGCCAAAATCAATTCTCAAATTAGAAGAGTCTATGGTGACTATGCGAGTAATCAATCGAATATCACTTGTGGTGATTGTACTTTTAATCCTGACCGTTTTAGCTTACATTGTAACGACAATCAAGTGAATTTATCTAAAAATGAATCGATTCTTATCAAAGTGTTATTTGAAAATTTTCCTAATATCGTCAGTCGTGAAAAAATCTTATCACAAATATGGGATAATGAAATCTTTGTGGAAGAAAACACGTTAAATGTTACCGTTAATAGAGTGAGAAAAAAATTGCAGGAAGTTGGCTCAGACGTTAAAGTTGTGACTGTCCGTGGCATGGGGTATAAGGCAGAATATGAAAAGAAATAGCCCTGCTTTAAAGCGTTTCGTCCAGGATTATTTGCCTCTCTTAGTCATCACACTTTTAGTTCAAACGGCTTTCTTTAGCTTTTTATTTTTTATAAAAGGGATGAGTCTCAAAGAAACTTTTTACTTTAGTTTTTTAACTCTTTTTGTACTCGTGCTCTATATTCTCTTACGCTTTTATAGCAGAGGCAGAGTGTATAAAAAATTGTTTTTAGAAACTGACAACATCAATGAATATTTAATATACAATCCAAGAGGTTCATTTGAAAGAACATACAATCAGCAGATTCAGCATCTCATTAAACTTCAACGTGAACAATCTAACAAATATGAAGCGGATAAAAAGTTACAAAAGGTCTTGATGTATCGATTTGTCCATCAAATGAAAACGCCGATTTCTGTCATGAAATTAATTTCTGAAAATCATCATAACGATGAAACATTTAAAATTATTAATCAAAATCTTAATACAGTGCAGTATCATCTCGATCAAATGCTTGATATTTATCGGCTAGATGATTTCAAAAATGATTTTGTCGCTGAAAAAGTTTATTTGAATGCGGTTTGCAAAGATTGTATCAATAGCTTAAAAGATTATTTTATCGTCTCTCAAATTTACCCTAAACTTGATATACCTGAGGAAACTTACGTGTACTCTGATGCTAAGTGGCTTAAGTTGATTATCACTCAAATACTGACAAACGCCATCAAATACAGTGATGCGGACCAACCTATCCGTCTTGTAACTGAGAAAAATAATGATACTGTGACACTTTCGATTACAGACTATGGTATGGGGATACAAGACAATGAATTAGCTAAAATTTTCAACCTTTTTTATGTCGGCGAGAATGGAAGAAATAATGCAGATTCTAGTGGTATTGGTCTGTATATTGTTAAGAGAATTATTGAATATTTAGACCACGACGTGACGATTGAATCTAAGTTAAATCAAGGCACAACCGTTTTTATTAAATTTTAAACTGTTTACCGTACAACCGCATAACAGACGTATTTTCACTTAAAACGCCAATAACATTACCAAATTGTAAGATAAGGTAATGTTATTTGATTTTTTTTATAATCATCGCTTGTTAAGATTGATTTATCAATAATAAGTGAAAAATGACAATTCTGTTTAATGATCAGCTTAACCTAAAAATAGAGATAAAAAATCAACTTGATAAGGAGACACCGATATGGTATTAAAAGTTTCAAACTTAGAAAAAACATATAGGGGTACCGTCCCCTTTACCGCAATAGATCAAATCAGTATGAATGTTGAAAAAGGTGAATTTATCGCAATTATGGGACCAAGTGGCAGCGGGAAAAGTACCTTTCTCAATACAATTTCTACCATTGATCGTCCAACGAATGGTACGGTCGAAATCAATGGCATTAACCCACATAAAATGAACGATAACGATTTAGCTAACTTTAGAAGACGCGAGCTCGGCTTTGTTTTCCAACAATTTAAATTAATCCATACGCTAACGATCGGAGAAAACATTATTTTACCGCTCACGTTAGACGGTTGTGACGCGAAAACAATGCATCTAAAGTTACAAGAAATCGCAAGTCTTTTAGATATTAATCATATTTTAGATAAAAGGACCTATGAAGTGTCTGGTGGACAAGCACAAAGAGCTGCGATTGCAAGGGCAGTCATTAATTCTCCCGCGATTCTACTGGCTGATGAGCCTACAGGTAACTTAGATTCAAAATCAGCAAAAGATGTGATGAAGCTCTTTCAAAAATTGAATGACACTGTGAATGTCACTATTATCATGGTCACGCATGACCCGCTCATCGCTTCTTACTCTGACAGAGCATGCATCATTAAAGACGGAAGAATATACCAATAGATGATTAATAAAAATAATGCGCTTGCTTATAAAAAGCAGATTTTAGATACGATGACATTTTTAGGCGGTGACGAAGTTGACTTTACTTAATTTCGCATTTAAAAATATTAGTCGTGATTTTAAAACTTATATCTACCATTTTATGAGTTGTGTCCTTTCGGTCTTTGTATTTTTTACATTTTCGAATTTGACCTTTCACCCTTCTCTAAAAATTGTCGACAAAGATAGTACGATTGGATTAATTTTACATCTCGGGCTCATAACGACGATGCTCTTTTCATTCGTATTTATACTTTTCTCAATTGGCAATTTCTTAAAACAGCGGAGTAAGCAGTTTGCTGTATTAAATATTATCGGCGCAAATAGAAAGCAATTTTTCAAACTTATATTCTATGAAAATGGGATTATTTCCGGTTTTTCATTACTTTTTGGGATGACACTCGGTTTAATCTTCTCAAAACTATTTCTGATGATTGCTGAAAAAATCATCGGGGGCTTAAACTTAGATTTTTATTTTCCATTAACTGCCATTTTATACACACTTTGTTTAATGGGCGGCTTGTTTTTATTAATTTCTATCTTTGCCCCTCTCATTTTAAGAAAGCAAAAGATTATTAGCTTATTGAAAAAAGAAGAGACAGCTGAAAGGAATCACATTCTTTTTGTAGCATTTTTATTCTCGGTCTTTTTGCCTTTAACGATTTATTACAACTATAAACTTGATATTTTAGAGTATCCTTTCTTATTAATAACTTTTATCATTTTCACATATTTACTATTCAATCTCATGTTTATGGTGTATGCATTTCTGATGAAAGTAACACAACGACAATATCAAGGTGAGGGGTTAGTGAAAATGAGTAATTTTAAATATCGCATTAACACAAATTTAAAAACGATGACCATGACAATGTTGCTGTTTACGATCACGTTATCTTCCTTAATTTACATTATTGGCGCACCTAAAACTATTGACAGCACCACTAAAAAAATCATGCCCTATTCGTATATGTACACCGCTTGGGATAAAAAAATTGATGATTTGAGCCAGTCCCAACTGATCACAGACAAGTTAAAAGATAAAGAAGGCTTTCAAAAAGTACGTGTCGATTTTCTTAATTTCGATGAAAAACATCGAGATGTGATTTTATCTAATTCAACTTATAACAAAATTGCCACGCTATTGAATCGAAAGCATCTGTCATTAAAAGATAATGAATATTTTATCGTGGGTGTTGATGGAAAGAACGTGCCAACGCTCGGTGAGATGCAAGGTAAAGATTACAAACATTTAGGGATTTCTAAAAAAATAGGATCGGATAAACGTCTCATTGCATTATCTGGCTATTTCTCAAGTGTAACAATTGTAGCTGATGAAAAATACCAAAGTTTAAAGCATAAATTTGTAAATGATAGATTCTTTGCTTTCAATATCAAAAACTGGAAAACAGAGTCTGATGCTACGCTCAAAAACGATTTTAAAATTAATGGGGATAGAGAAACTTTAACCTCTGCATTTTCATACTATCAATTTGAAAAAATACAAAGACATATTATTGCTTATGTCGGGGGTATTTTATGTTTTTCCTTTTTAATAGGTATCGCAAGTATCACTTACTCAAGACTCTACAACTTAGCAGAAGAAGAAATAAAAAAATATAAGGCTATGGTGAAGATAGGTATGACCAAAAAATCTATAAAAAAAGTTCTCGCAAGTACGATAAGATGGGTTTTTGTACTTCCATTCTTAGTCGCTTTATTTGTGACATGGATTATCGTCTTGTACATTGATCAATATACAATCACTTCGTATTATGGCATTGGATTAACATGTAGCATTCTGTATTTAGCAATTGAAGGTATTTTATATTTAATCATTAAGAAAAAATACCAACGCAAAATTTTAAAAGATGTTTTCGAAAATAACTAAATTTTATGTTTCAACTTACTGATGATGAAAGATTATCAACGCACGAATATTCCCTCTCCATTAAAAAAGTTTTGGAGAGGGGATTTTTTATGTCGTCTTGTCACGCCTCATTTGTATCGCATCCATCGTGTTATGATGCTGATTCATCATCCATTTTGGGAAAATTTTTGATGATACTAGACGCTTTAATATACTGCACATCATAAGTCATTGCCATACAATAAAGAAAAAGAATGAGCGTTCTTTCTTCAACTTGACCCAATAAATAATGTGATTTTAACGATTCATATAAATATCTTTCTGAAGGTCTACACACTTTTTTGAAGTAGCCCCACATATGACTCAATGCATTGATAACTGACCCTTTCGTCGGCTCAATTGCCAAAGCTTGATCAATCAACGCTTTTACTTCATCATAATTGCAGTCGCCTTTTAACGTTGTTCTAATAAGGTTGTAACTATTTTGATGATGCCACATAACCTCATACTTATACGTTTTCCACAGTACTTCAATTTCATGTCGACGTGAAATGACAATCCCCTCCTCATTTGCCTTATCTCTTTTATCCCATTGTATCGGTTTCGTACTGATTGATACACGCTAACGCTTGTTTCAGTTGCTGCGATGACCGCTGTGGTTCAATTTTTAAATAAAAAAAGCGTGAGGCAGAAATTCAATTTCTCTCATTTCCGTCTCACTGCTCTGTATACAAAGTGTGTAAATATGACTTAATATTTTATATAAAACCGTTAAATATTCGCATTATTTATACTGTGTCTTAACTTCTGCAATCGCATCATCCATACTCATGTTTGATTTAATTGCGACACTTGCGATAAAACTACCTTCTACAATAGGTGCTTCAATTTTTTCAATGCGATGTGGACCTTCATACATTTCTAAAACTGTATCAAGGTTCATACCTGCTGAACCAATATCATAGAAACATAACGCATCATCTTTTAAATTGTTAATTGCTGAAAAAATACGATTAAAATCTGTTCCTATTTCTTGATTTTCTAAGCCACCTACTGCCACGATGTTGACGCTGTTGTCTGTCATTTGGCCATTTAATTCTTTTACACCTTCTGCAATTTTGTAACTATGACTGACAATAACGATAGATGTCATAATGATTCGCCCCCTATAATTGCGTTTAAGATATAAACGCTGCTTTGAGCGCCGGGATCAATGTAGCCTTTTGATGCTTCATTGAAATAAGAAGCGCGTCCTTTGGTTGCTATCATGTCTTTTGTTTCATTTGCATAAGATTGTAACTTTTCAAAATCGACGTTTTCGTTATTTTCTAATGCTTGTCTTGTGCGTTCAATGACATCATACATTGTTTTTTCATTTAATTTAACTTTACCACGTTGTTGGATGCCCTCAGCGAATGCAGTAATGACTTGTTTTAAATTTTCATTGTCAATTTCATCTTGCACTTCATTCGCCATTTTAATAAAACCAAATCCGTATAAAGGTCCAGACGCACCACCGATGTTAGACATTAATGTCATTCCTGTAGATTTAAATAATGATTTCATGTCTTTATCATCGATTTTATCTTTTAAATGTTCAAAACCTCTTAGCATATTCACGCCGTGATCACCATCACCGATCGCTCTATCTAAATCAGTCAATTCTTCTTCTTTTTCTTTAAACTGATCTGCTAAATTGAGTAATCTTGTTTTCATTTCTTGCACATTCATTTAAGTCACCTCAAAAATTTAAAACATTGATTATTCGTTTAAAAGTATCGACTTGCTGTAGGTGCAGCCAAAGCTTCACCTAAATCTTTACTATATGGAACAACAGTAATTGAGAAGCCTTGCATATCTAAAGAAGTCATGTAATCGCCTACGAACCATTGTTTAACGTCAAAGTTGTGGTCTTTCAATTGTGCATCTAAATATTTAGCCACAATATTTAATTCTGATAACGGTGTACCACCCATACCATTGAGCATTACAATGATATCTTTCTCTTTGACTTCTTTTAATAATACATCTAATAATCGTTCAATAATAACATCTATCGGTTGAACCGCTTCTCGATGTAATCCTTTTTCACCATGAATACCAATACCGATTTCCATTTCTTGATCGTCGATATCAAAGCTGTATTTACCAGTTGTTGGTACCATAGGTGAAGTTAAAGCCATACCAATACTTTTAATTTTCGGAATGACTGTTTCAACTTTTGCTTTAATGTCTGCTAATGAAAAACCATTTTCAGCTAAATAACCTGCATATTTATGAACCCAAACTGTACCAGCGACACCACGGCGTTTTTCTGGATCAGAGACCGCAACATCATCACGAATAATGACACTTTCAACTTGAATGTCTTCCATTTGTGCCATTTCTTGAGCCATTTCAAAGTTCATTACGTCGCCAGCATAGTTTTTGATGATGAGTAAAACACCATCTCCTGTGTCTACGGCTTTAATGGCATCAAGAATTTTATCTGGTGTTGGAGAAGTAAAGATTTCACCGCAAACTGCAGCGTCTAGCATGCCTCGTGCAACAAAGCCTGCATGTGCAGGTTCGTGACCGCTACCACCGCCAGATACGAGGGCAACACCTGATTGCTTTTTATCTTTTCTCACAACAACCGTATCTGAAATTAATTCCACATCCGGATTCGTTGTGATGAGTCCATCTAGCATATCAGCTAGGATTTGGTTTTTGTCTTTGATTAATTTTTTCATACTCAAATTACTCCTTTGAATAGAAATGACTTTTAGACAGTTCATCGACTGTTAAAATAGCATCTGCAATTTCATCTGCTGTAATTTTATCGCTAAGGTTAGCAAATGTATCATCTGGCGATAATGCACGTTCACCTACACTTACTAAATCTTCATAGCTTTTATCGTCGATGTGAAGTTCTTCTAAAGTTGTTGGCATGTTAATGCTACTTAAGAATCTTTGGTATTTTAAGAATTTTTCTGTTGGTGCATTTTCTAATACTAATTGGACTAAAATACCATATGCGACTTTTTCACCATGTGTTAAGTGATGAATGTTTCCTTGAAGTGCTGTAAAACCGTTATGAATTGCATGTGCCGCTGCAAGACCACCATTTTCAAAACCTAAACCTGAAAGTAAAGTGTTCGCTTCAATTACGGCATCAACTTGAGGTGATACAACATGTTTTTCAATAGCAGCATAAGCACTGTGACCATATTCAAAAATAGTTTCTTCACATTTTTGAGCGATTGCCAAGCTTGCTAATGAAGGACGGCCATGGAACATATTTTTACCTTGACGACGCAATGTAGATTCAACTTCTAACAATGTCGCTAAACCATCACTCATACCTGAAGCAAATAGTCTTACGGGTGCTTGTGCAACAATTTCAGAATCTACCATAACTGTGTCAGGGTTTTTTGGATAAAACTGGTAACCACTGAACACACCATCTTCTCTGTAGATAACTGAAACCGCAGCAGTAGGTGCATCCATTGAAGCTGTAGAAGCAAAGTCAATGACACTTGCTTTTAATGCATAACCTACAGCTTTACCTGTATCTAGTGCTTTACCGCCACCTAAACCAATGACAACATCGACTCCAGAATTTTTGTAAGATTCGGCAATACGATTAATTTCATCTTCTGAAGATTCACCTTTAAATACTTCATAATCATATTTCACATTTTTGTTGTTAGAAAAACTTTTCTCAATTTGATCTTTGGCAATATCCCAAACAATATGATCTGAAATAATGAGTGCGTGTGTACCTAAACGTTCTGTTTCTTCAGCAATTGAATTAATAACGCCCTTTCCTTGTACATATCTTCCTGGTGATTGAAAAATTAATTTTGACATACGAATCCCTCCAAAATAGTTATAATTAATAATCTGATTTGAAACCAAATTATCATTAAACAACAGATAGAATGATTACGAATGGGGTCCTACCCTTTTTTCCGCCCTATTATATATACCCGGTTTAACCTTATAATACATTAAGTTTTTTATTTAAATTGTTAACATTTTGTTAACTATTTTCAAAATATTAGTACTTATTATTTAAACACTTCTTAACATAAACAGTTCAAAACAAAAACTCAACTTCTGTGAAAAAAACGATAAACACTGCGTTTGAAGGTATATTTATACAGGCAAAAAAATAATTCTCATCATTAATTTGCTTTCAAAATAGCATAAATAATTATATGAAAGCGTTTTATATTGAGTCACAAGTATATTATCTCACTTTAATAATAAATATCACTGCCATTTATTGACAAATTTCAAAACTTTTTAAAAAATATAACATGATTAAGATAATTATATATTTTATGGCATGACAAAAGGGCTTGTTTCCGCTAAATTGACGGAAACAAACCCTTTTATTAATAAGCGGTAAACAAAAATAGATTCTGACCCACTCCATATGAAACTATTTAACTGCCTTATTCGAAAAGTATTTATTGATCAAGTTTTTCTAAAAGGTCATTGAAATATTTTAAATCCGTTAACTGACAATTACATTTTTCGTTATCTTGACAAATATAATTGCCTTTTTTCATATTAACGTCCATCACTAGAACTATGTGTCTTTTCATAAATAGAGACACGTTGGACCCAGCATTACTAATCGAACAAAAACCTTGTTTTTTAATTGTGTTAAATTTATGTTAATAAAAAGTAAAGTTAATTAAAAGTTTCTATTGTTATAAAAACTAAATCTAATTTTTGATAAGATGTTTATACATAGGATATTGTAAGGGAAGTGCAAGAATGGACGGACAATTTTTACAAATTGAGAAGAGATTTCGAACAGAAATTGAAGGATTACGTTTTATTGCTGCGTTATTAGTGGCAATTTATCATATCTGGTTAGGTAGAGTGTCAGGCGGTGTCGATGTATTTTTCATTATTTCAGGTTACTTAATCACTGCGTCGATCATTTCTAAAATCAACAAACAAGGTTATCTTTCTTTTTCCAAGTATTTCGGTGGATTACTGAAGAGATTGCTTCCTAACGTACTTGTTATCTTAACTGTTGTTGCTATCGCTACCTTTTGGATTATTCCAAGTTCAATCTACGGTAAAACGATAAAAGAATTAATCGCATCATTGTTTTATTATCAAAATCTACAGCTTGCCTTTTCACATACGGACTACTTAAATTCCGAACAAGCGAAAACGCCTTTAGAACATTTTTGGGCAATGTCTATTCAAGGTCAATTTTATGTTATATGGTTTATATTATTTTCATTTATCGTTTTATTATGGAAGAAGCTTAAAACGATACATATTCACACAACGATCAACATCATACTTATTGTCCTTTTTTTAAGTTCACTCACGTTTTCTATATTTCAAACGAGTACAAATCAACAGTTTGCTTATTTTAATCCAGTCGCACGTGTTTGGCAATTTGCATTAGGGGGTTTAGTTTACCTTAACCTTTTCAAAATAAAAATTCCTGTCATGCTTTCGAATATACTGGGATGGATAGGATTAGTGGGATTAATACTCACCGGTATTATTTTTGATGTATCAACAATGTTTCCTGGTTATGTTGCATTGTGGCCGATGACATGTGCAATACTCATCTTATTATCTGGCAATGATCCATCACATTTTGGGGTTGAAGCTTTATTAAGTCGCCCAATCCTCATGAAGCTAGGTGGCATTTCTTTCGGAATTTATTTATGGCATTGGGTGCTATTATCGTTTTATAAATATACCGTTGATACACATATTTCTACCCTTATCGGTATTGGTATCATTTTATTAAGTATAGCGCTGAGTGCTATCACAACAAATTTAGTTGAAAAGCCTATACGACATAGTTTCGGTAAGCCCGTGTTTATGAGGTTAGGTGCTTTTTTTACTGTTGTATTATGCTTGATTGGAACCCTTGGATTTAACTACAAATTGAATAATCCTACGTATGTAAAAGACCTTCCGCCAAATCATGCTTTTCCAGGTGCAACAGCCAAAGCAGATTACCAAAATAAAAAGAAAATCTTGCCTCATATTAAATATATTACTAATGATAAATCTGATGCTTATGATGATGGAGGAATGATTTACCAAGGTGCAAAAGTCAAACCATTAACATATGGGCAAAAAGACGCTTATGAGTATCATATATTGCTAGTCGGCGGTTCCCATTCGAGTCATTGGCTGGGAGCACTTCAACAAATTGCTGAAAAAGAAAAAATCAAAATCACGCACCTTTGCAAAGCGAATGCTCGTTTTACAATGGGTGAACAAGATGCATTGTCCCAAAAATGGATGGAAAACACAAAAGATTATATTAAAAAACATAAGGATGACTATGATTTAGTATTTACTACAGCTGATGTCGGAAATGACGAAGAAACCGACGTCCCACAAGGCTTCATTGATGCATTTCGTTATTTAGAATCACTTGATTTACCTATCTTTGCAGTACGTGATACACCAAGATTAGATGTCAATGCAATCGAAGCTTATGAAAAAAATAAAAATGTGACCATTGATGTTTCCAAACAACTTCCGGATAAAAACTTTCAACCAATGGAAGATACAGGTGCAAAAATCTATGATTATAACAATTTTATTGTGCCTAACCACACTTTCAAGCCTGTAAGAGGAAATGTATTTGTTTTCTTTGACTCCAGTCATATGACGAATACATTTTCTAGAACGCTCGGTCCAGTTATTAAAGATGACCTTATGCGTGAACTTAAAAGTGCTTAGAATTTTTTTAGAACAGAAACTTTACCTTCACTGTAAAAAATTATGGGAACGGTACATCATCATATTCATGCATGCTTAAACGCGCTTGCCTAGAGGCCCCGTTTTAACTTACCAACGCTTGATTGTACGATTACACAGTTGAAGTGTTGGTGTATTTTTGGCTTCGGCTAATCTCACTGCCTTCTCGTTTAGATTGACAATCATTATACCGAATTAATAAAGATGACTTTAGCAAATTTTCGAAAGGTCAAATTGAGACAATTAATGGCGTCGCACTGGATAATCAAACGTCTCGATTTTTCACTCAATCTGACTTTCTCCCGTACTCTTCAGCATATTTCACTTGTGTCTCGGCTTTAATTGAACGTAATTTGTAATAAGATTAAAGGAAATTAGAAAGCAAAACATAAGATATAGATAAAAAGCAGGACAGTGATCGTATAGATGGCTGTCCCCTTTTTTATGTTGTTAAATATCAAAATTAAGTTCCGTTACTTGGCCCTATTTTTTTAAATTGCTGCATGACATAATCCCTGCTTTTTTTATGATCTACAATCGCTTCGGGATAGTCTTTACCAATTTCAATGTTATGATTTTCTTTTATTTGCGCTTTGTATTGTGTTGGATTATGAATCCATTTGTGATGCACATCGTCTAATACGCCTAATTCGGTTTTGATAAAATAACCATTCGGGTCAAAACGTTCACTTTGACGTATAGGATTAAACATTCTGAAATAAGGTACGGCATCTGTACCCGTTGACGCTGACCATTGCCAACCGTGTACATTCGAGGCATTATCATAGTCTAAGAGATACTGTCTAAAATATGCTTCACCCCAAGTCCAATCAATAAATAAATGCTTCGTTAAAAACTGAGAAACAACCATTCTCAAACGATTGTGCATCAGTCCTGTACGGTTGAGCTTCTTCATTGCGGCGTCCACAATCGGATAGCCCGTCTGTCCACTTTTCCACGCATCAAAGCGAGATTGATCGTTCGACCACTGCATTCCTCGATATTTTTCAGAAAAAGATTGAGTTGCCGTTTGTGGATATTTTGTCATTAATACATAATAAAATTCACGAAACATCACTTCTCTTATAAACGCTTCGTAATTGATTTCATCACTATCGTAACCTGCTAACAAATCATTAATAACCTCACGAATATCGAGTAAGCCATACGCTAAAAATTGACTTAAACCACTTACAAAATCTTGTGAAATATCATCTGTACGCCTTTTATAATCAGATATATCTGTATTTAAAAATGCCGCCCAATCTTGACGGGCGCTTTTTTCCATATTTTCACTATCATTGATCTGCAAATGCACCTGATTTGTGCCTTTTTCTGCAATTTTGGCGACCTGCTTGTGTGCATCCGCTTTATAACGGCTATGTACTAAATTTTTACGATTCGCTTTATAAAAACTAGTCAACACTTTATACGGTTGTTGTTGCTGATTCAATGTTTGTGAGGGTTGAAAATAGTGATTAACGCGTTGCCCGATAACTTTAACTTGATGCTTTTCAAAAGTACGTTTCATATGAGGATAGTCATAAACCGATTGATGATAACTCATGATATCTTGAGGCATTAATACGTGAGATAACGCTAAATTATCGACGAGCACACCTAATTGGTCATAATTAAGAATATGGGGGTATATCTCATGTTGATTTAAAGCATGTACAAAACCTTTAACCACTTTTTCATAATCATCACGCTTCACACTTGCTGCATCAGATAAATTTTCTATCGGTAAAATAAAATAAAGCTGATCTATCTCATGTTGATGCTGAATCACATATTCAAATAATGGATTATGTTGCATTCTAAAAACTCTATTAAGTATCACACCTAGTCGCATACAAAGCCCCCTTTATTTCTTTATTGCAAATTCCTTCACTGACGCATCCAATAAATTGATAACCTTCTTATGAAATCATTTCCCGGGAAAAATCCAACTTAGACATTGTTTTAAAGTTAAATCTAATGAAATTAGGCTTTAACACTCCAGACACCAAATGCGACATCTCTAATAAAGGCGGCGTTCGTTACGTTTAATTCTTGTTCCATTTGCTCTTTCAATAGGGCTAAATCTAATGATTCATCGATGACTTGATGCTGAATCATTCTTTGATACATCATTTCAGTAAGCCAATACAAATCACTGCCCGAGGTCGTGGATTGTACTACAACTTCTGACATCACATGGGGTGCTTCAAAACCCGCTTCTACAAACTTTCCATAAAGTTGTTGCCCGATATGAATATTACTTCTTGTTCTATCGTCTGTAAAACACGTTTTAAAGCTAATTGATGTAAAGGGAGGGCGTCTCCACCATAGCCTGAATTTAATGCGTCACTTTCTTGAAAAGCTATCACACCCCCTGTTGTCAGATGTTGAGCCAGTGCTTTTATCGCTTTCACCGCATCGGGTAAATACATCAACACACGACGTCCTACAATCGCATCGTAAGTGCCAAGTTCTTCTAAATGATAAATATCCCTATTTAAAAATGACACATTATCAAATTGGTTTTGAGAACGGGCTATATCCAACAATTGCTGATTCACATCTATACCTGTAACACTCCCCGTATCGCCAACCCTCTCTAGAATGAATACCGTTACTTCGAGCCTGAGACAAAATTGTCTTAATAATCGATGAAATCCGAGATTTTCGTAAAAAACGAAAAATCTCGGATTTTTTCCTTTTATCATCAGTTTAGCCGCACTAGATGCGACTCATTTCCTTAGGCACCTCGTTAATTTAGTTTTTGTTGTGATGAATTAAATTATACGAAAGTGCCTTAATTTTTTAAGTATAATGGTGAATGATTACATATATAAGCGAAGTATTTATAGCGAGACTCCTGAGGGAACAGGACGAGCCGAAGACTACAGGCTGAGGCTGTCCCCTCGGAAAGCGAGCCTATATAATACGAAGCATGACAATAAAAAGGAAGCTCGAAGACGATTTTTATCAAAATCATCTTCGAGCTATTTATTTTGGTATTTATGTCCCAGGCTCTACTTCACCTGGTCCACATCCAGCATCTAAGACGTGCATACCTTCAGAAATACCTGCTTGTTCTAATAAACGTAATGTAAAGTCATTGCGCATCCACTTCACCCTTTAATCTATTTTTATACATAGTTCGTTGCTATCGATTGATTAAGTATCATTCAATTTCATTGTAAATCATTATACGCAATCGTACAGCGTTTAAAACATCCACAAAAAAAAGAGAGTGTAACAACGAAATGAAATCCATTTCTATTGTTTCACTCCCTAATGATTGGACACATGCTTTGTGCCACAATTTAATTAGTGCAAGTTTTCCAATATTTTGATATGACAATTCGACTTATTAGTCGTTTGCGTTTTTAAAGAACTCTCGATATGTTGGGTTTGGATATTTATAGAAACCTTCACCTGTTGAAGTTCCTAATTTACCAGCATCCACA
Organism: Staphylococcus schleiferi; assembly: GCF_900458895.1. Taxonomy (NCBI): domain Bacteria; kingdom Bacillati; phylum Bacillota; class Bacilli; order Caryophanales; family Staphylococcaceae; genus Staphylococcus; species Staphylococcus schleiferi. The sequence goes on along the minus strand of NZ_LR962863.1, from coordinate 60,953 downwards.
TATTTTTTCAACATTGCAGCGGCACTTTCCATCTGTGGGTTGTCTACTGAAGCCATTTTAGCAATATTGTAAGCTGTTGTAAGTCCGACGATGTCTAACATCGCAAATGGACCTGCTGGTGCGCCTGTTGCTGCCATCCAAGAGCGATCGATATCTTCAATTTCTCCGATACCATTTGCGTATAAAAGTTCAGCCGCATGAAGTAATGGTACTAATAAAGAGTTTACGATGTAACCCGGTTGCTCTTTTTTAACGTGAATCGGTAACATTCCAATTTTTCCAGAAAAATCAAGTAATTCTTCTTCATATTTTCTATCCGTTTCAGAATGCCCCATCACTTCAGCTGTATTGTTTTTCCATACTTCATTAGCAAAATGCAGTGCTAAGAATTTTTCTGGACGGCCTGTATACTCTCTAAAGTCACTTGGTAACATTGTAGAAGAGTTTGTCGCAAAAATTGTTTTTTCAGGTGCAACTTCTGCTACTTTTTGATAAAAATCAATTTTGATTTCTTTAACTTCAGGAACTGATTCAATCATTAGATCGGCATCAGCAACTGCTTTTTTAAGATCTGATGTTAATGTTAAGCGATTGATAGATTGCTCAGCTTGTTCAACATTATTGAAGTAATCTCCATAAATGCCTACTAATTTATCGAGCTTAGCTTTCCCTGCAGAAACCGCTTCCTCATTAATATCATATATGACTACATCATAACCATGAAAGGCTGCTTGAAACGCAATTTGACTCCCTAATACGCCAGCACCCATAACTGTTACGTTTTTAATACTCATTAAATCACCCCAAAAATATATTTTGTGTAAAGCTGTTTTAAATTTAGCACCTAACATAAATTTTTAAAAGAAATCAGCTCTAAAAAATGGTCAAAAATTTAATAATCTTCTCATTCAATTAAGCTTGATTTAAGTGAGCCTAAAAAACATTTTCTCAATTACTATTTTTATATAATAATGTAATTATTCAGGGTAAAAAAAGAAAGAGAATATATGAGTTGAGCTAGCTCTATACGCCTTCATTGGGTTCATTAGAGGTTTTTTTAACTAAAGCTTATTTATAGCGCTTTGACTATAATTTTTTAAGTGGAGAGAGTTAGAAAGTCATATAAACAGGCGAAAATTAACAACATTATTTTATAAATTTTAATTATCTTTAATTAATTTTTTTGAAATAATAATCGTTTAAGCACCTCGTTTTTTAAAATTTTTCCAAAAAAATTTGAGGTGTGTTCACCATTTTTTAGATAAACGAGGTGCCTGTGCAGTTAAAAATTAAAAAAGTGAGATAACGACATCTCATTGATGCTTATCCCACTTCCGTCTTTTTAAATGAGCTAAAAAACGCATATTGTTAAATAAATATATACCCTAATCTGTGGAAGGTCTATATTTATGATAGCGTTTTGGCTTCTTTAATTTCTTCTGCCATTTTATCACTGTATCCGAAGAACCAAGTCAGTATGAAGCCAACCGCAAATGAGACGATGAGTACTAAAATATATAAAGGCAATTGTCCAATGTCTTTAATGAACAACAACATACCCGGTAGTACTTTAATTGCCATTCCAGAAGCTTTGAGATGGAATAATGATGCCAAGAATCCGCCAGCAGCACCTCCAACTAATCCACAAACAAACGGTTTAAAATATCTTAAATTTACACCGAATATCGCCGGTTCTGTAATACCTAAGAAAGCTGAAAATGCTGAAGGTAAAGCTAAAGCTTTCAATTTCTTTTGACGTGTTTTAAGCCCCACTGCAACCGTTGCAGCACCTTGTGCAGTCATCGCTGCTGAAATAATCGGATTAAATTCATTATATTTGAATTCTTCTAACAATTGAATTTCCATAAAGTTAAAGATATGATGCACACCCGTTACAACGATAATTTGTTGGAAGAAGCCTATAAGCAATTCGGCAATTCCAAACGGTAAGTCTAGAACCCATTTCGTACCTGCTAAAATAACTGTTTCTAATCCATGGAATATAGGCCCGATAGCAAAAAGACCTAATGTAATCATAACGAGCAATGTTAAGAAAGGCGTCACGATTAAGTCGATAGCGTCTGGGATGCGTTTACGTAAAAACTTCTCAAATTTTGCGCCGATAAGACCGACAAAAAAGGCCGGTAGTACAGAGCCTTGATACCCTACGACAGGAATGAGACCCAAAAATTTAAGCGGGGCCGCGGAACCTTCTCCAACTGCATAAGCATTCGGTAACGCTGGGTTTACAAGCATAAGTCCTAATACAATACCAAGTACGGGGCTGCCGCCAAACACTTTAAAAGCACTCCACGCCACCAGTGCTGGTAAAAATGCAAAAGCTGTATCTGTTAAGACTTGGGTAAACAGAATAAAATTCGGCGAGATATCCTTAGGTGTCATCCCCATCCAAGACAAAATTTGCTCTTTGACGAGCACACCACGCAATCCCGTAAATAAACCTGTCGCAACTAGTACAGGGATGATTGGAACAAATACATCTCCAAAAGTTCTAATCGCGCGTTGGAACATATTGCCTTGTTGACCGCCCTCTTGCTTCACTTCACTAGCTGAATGACCTTCTATCCCCAAACTTTCAACCGCATGATAAATTTTATTTACCGTCCCTGTACCAAAGATCACTTGGTATTGTCCTGAGTTATAGAAAGCCCCTTTCACTTTATCGGTTTGCTCAATTTTATCTTGATTGATTTTTTCTTTGTCATGAAGTACGATGCGTAGTCGTGTCGCACAATGTGCAATCGACTTGATATTTTCTTGCCCTCCAACAGCCTCTATGACTTGTCTTGCGATTTGTTTATCTGACATGGCCATGATACAACGCCTCCTAGATTTCTATTTATGATTTCATGAATTCGTTAACTTCTGCGAGCGTAGGTAGACTTCCGATAGCACCTTCCTTTGTCGTTGATAATGAAGCGACAGCATTACTAAATGACAACATAGACTGTGCGTTTTGTTGAATATAGTCAAATGATTGATTACGGGCTTGTCCGGTTAATAACTGATAAATGATTGCGCCAATAAATGCATCTCCTGCACCCGTCGTATCTTGCACTTTTGATTTATATCCTTTATGTTGGGCAATCTTGCCTTGTTGTGTATAAATGGATGCGCCCTTTGCCCCTTCTGTATAAATGATGACTTGCGTATTCCCTTTGAACAATTGTTGAATTGACGCTTCATCCTCACTTCCTGTTAAATAAACCAGTTCTTCGTCTGCGATTTTAACGATATGGGCTTTTGGCATAAAGGCTAAAACTGTCTTTTTCAATTCATCGACAGAAGGCCATAGCGGAAATCTTAAATTCGGGTCAAAAATAATCGTGCCATTGGCTTTTTCCATTTGTTCAATCGCTTCGATATGCGCTTTTTTCATTGGCGAAGGGATAAGATCAACAGAACAAAAATGAAGAATATCATCTGCTTGAAAATTCAAATTAAGTGTTGATGCCTCAAGCAACATATCAGCTGATGGTTTACGATAAAATGCAAAATCACGCTCTCCTGACGCGGTTAAGCTTACAAATGCGAGCCCTGTATTCGCTTCATCTGTCCGACTAATAGAAGTGGTATCTACACCTTGCTTTTGTAGCGTTTCCTCAATTAAATCTCCGAATGCATCTTGACCTAATTGCGTAATCAGTGCTGATTCCCTGCCAAGTCGTGAAACACAACTGGCTACATTTGCAGGTGCCCCGCCCACTTGAGGCTCAAATCCTTTCACATCTTTCAGTTCAACGTCTCGTGTCTGTGGAATAAAATCAATGAGTGCTTCTCCAATTGCATATAATTTTGCCATTATTGCCCTTCTTTCAAATCATATTTTGTAATATCAAGCATCACATGGCCACCTTCAGAATGAATACGTATCCCATCTGATGAGACTTTCGGGAAAATTCTAGATGTCATTACCGCATAGCCATCATTAAGAAAAATTTCTACACTCGATGTATCGACATAAATTTGTAAACGATAAAGTGCATCCGACAACGTAACTGAACGGGTTGTACCCTCAACCTGACCTGGTAATTGCCCACTCCATGTTCGATCAAGCGTAAAACGTTGCATATCGGATTCATACGTCAGCCGCGTATATTCCTCTTCTGATTGTCTAATATCCATATGGAACCCTCTTGATTTATTTTCTAAAACATCGATACTTAGCTCATAGTGCGTTCCAGTGAATTGTTGTAACGTTAAAGATGAATCTGATATATCAAAAGCAGCTTGTACTTTCGATTGTCTTAATTGTTGAAGTGCTTTAATCGGCTGCTGAACGAGATGATGATTTTGCACAGACAAGACTCTTGGAATTGTTAAGCAATGCGCCCAGTCATCTTGGTCTGTCGGATATGTCGTATCGGGTAACCCCATCCAACCGATTAAAATTCTTTCATCATTCGCACCCATCATCGTTTGAGGCGCATAAAAATCAAATCCATGATCTAATTCATTAAAGTCATCATGCATCAATTCAAGTGTGTCAAAATTTAAAGCCCCCATTAAATAACCGGATTGATAAATATTTCGAAAAGAATCGCCTTGTTGTGCTACACCTTGTGGACAAAATAGAACGATGTCGTGCCCGTCTAAATTGAAATAATCTGGACATTCCCACATATAACCGAACGATGGATATTTTGTCTTTAGTTCACCTTTTTGATGCCAATTGTTGAAATCCTGAGAGGCATAAACGACAATCGCACCCGTCATATTTTCACGTTGTGCGCCTATAACAAAGTAATAACTTTTATGCTTTTCGTCATACCACACTTTGGGGTCTCTAAAGTGTTCTGTATACCCTGTTGGCGGTCCTTCTATCATTGCTTGCTTATCAACGGCTTCTTGTCCCTTTAACGTGGACACCACTTGATACGGAACTCTTGTCCATGATTGCGTTCTATGATTGCCTGTATAAACCAGTTTCACTTCATTATCAACAATTATGGCCGATCCGCTGTATGCGCCATGTGAATCATACACGGTATCAGGTTTCACTGCAGGACCAATTTGTGTAAAATGCACTAAATCAGGGGATGTCACATGATACCAGTACTTCATTCCATGAACCGCACCAAAAGGATGCCACTGGTAGAATATATGGTATAGCCCATCATGATAGACAAGCCCATTCGGATCATTTAATAACCCTGAAATAGGTTGAATATGAAAAGCTTGGCGCCACTTCGCATGTTTGACCTTCTCTGTCAGTCGTTCCATCTCTTCAGCTGGCACATCTTCCAATGTTCTATACTTTAATGCTCTCGTCCACTCCATCTCGCACCTCCTTTTTTGGAACCGGTACCAGAATATTTCAAAAAAAGTAAAATGCTTTACACTGCGAATTTTACTTTTTATAACGATAAATGTCAACGCTTTCTTTTTCGTCGATATAGAAATCCATGCGCTGAACTAATGGTACTTTTTCACCTTCTAACAATTTCATCATAGACAATGCTGCAATACGACCTGTCTCTTCGTAAGGAAAAACAATTGTTGTAATCATAGGTGTGACAATCGATGTTGTCTCATAACCACCGAATCCAGAAATTGACAATGACTTAGGCACATCCATTTTTAAATCCAGTGCTACTTTTAACACACCTAATGCGATATTGTCTGTCGCACAAATCACCGCTTCGTATTCATGAATCACTGATTTTGCTAACGCCTGTGCATCGCTCAATTTAAACGATGTCGTATAAATATCAGCCTGTTGATCCGACTCCGCTAGCCCATCTAAGACACCCCGACGTCTATGGATCCCAACCGCTTTATCGGACGCATCCACACCAAAGTAGGCAATGCGTTTAAAATGACCCGATCCAAAGTAACGCCCTATCAACCGGCCTGCTTCATAATCATTTTGGACAATCGAAGGAATCCCCTCATAAGACTGCCCCACTAATATCACCGGCACATTAACCGTATGAATCGCCTTCACATGTGCATCTGTAAGTGTCGTCGCAAATAAAATAATGCCATCCACTTTATTCTTCGCAAGTGTGTATATCGCATTAATCTCAAGCTGTTGATCCAAATCGGTATTGACGATCATGGTTTGATATTTTTTAGTTCTCAAATACGTCTCAATCCCGTACAACGTTTGGTTCGAAGCATAAGAACTCAAACGAGGTACAATCACGCCCATCATCTGTGTACGCTTTGCCTTTAAACTTTGTGCAAATTGATTCGGACTGTAACCCGTCTCCTTCACAACACGCTCAATTTTTTGACGCGTCTTTTCACTAATTGAACCGCCATTTAAATATCGAGACACCGTACTCTTCGACACCTGCGCAAGTCTTGCGATATCACTAATATTCATCACGTTCACCTCAAGGTCTATCATAGCATAAATATAGACATCTCAGCGTACCATTCACAACTTAGAACCTATGTAGTTTTAAACCCTCTAAACCATTAGATACGCGTAATTCATTGGTTAGTGATTGTCTCATCGCTATCACATATTTATCTTATTATATCTCGCTAAATTTCTTATCATTAGATTCAAACCTTCAAACGCAAGATTTTTCATAGCTTTTTTGTTGATTTTTGAATCCATCGTTACCATTATAATCTACTCTGACCCTTCATAGATTTAAGTTGCTGATAAGACGCCATCTTCCATATAGTAAACTTTATCGCAATATGTCGTAAGCCGTTCGTCATGTGTCACGACAATGCATGTTTTATTTTTTTCTTGTGTCTGTTCTTTTAATATTTTCATCACTTCCATAGCGTTTTGTGTATCTAGAGAGGCTGTCGGTTCATCAGCTAATATAATTGAGGGTTTGGTGTACAATGCTTTGGCTATTGCGACACGCTGTTTTTGACCTCCAGATATTTCACTAGGCAATTGATTTTCAATGTCTTCAAGATTTAATTGTGCCATCAATTGTTGATATTCTTGTGTGCTTAACACGTCTTTTTTCTGTTTTTTTAATAATTGAAATTGTTGCTTTACCGTTAAAAATGGCACAAGATTTGTCGCTTGCAAAATGAAGCCAATCTCCTGCATCCGTGTATGCGCCAAGGCTTTTTGAGACATCCCTGAGACTTCCTTACCATTAATGAGAATTTCACCAGAAGATGGCGTTTGGAGTGCGCCTGCCATCGTTAAAAATGTGCTTTTCCCAGAGCCTGAGGGTCCAATAATCGCAATAAGTTCGTTTGATTCAAACTTAAGGGAAGTCGGTTTGACAGCTTCTATTTTTTTATTACCATCTCGAAAGTATTTCGTCACATTTTTGAATTCTAACATTTCTTACACACTCCTTTAGCCAATAGCTTTTAGTGGATCCACTTTTCTAATCGTTAAGATTGAGAATAAACTTCCTAATAGTGATACAACGATAAGCACAACACCGTATATCAGTAATGTGACGATATTAAATTTAATAGGCACTACACTTGGTAGAAATGCACTTGTGATTAAAGTTAAAATAAGCCCTATCACTGTTCCAATCACTGCAATAATCAAGGTTTGTGATAAAACCACTTTGGCTAAGTAACCATTTGTAAATCCTTGTGCTTTTAAAACACCAAACAAATTCGTCTTTTGTAAAGTGATGACATATAAAAATATACCTATCACAGTTGCTGAAATAATAAATAAAAATGAAATCATAAAGTTTAAAGTTAAATTCTGAGCTGTATAGCCGGGTAAGTTTTTAATAAACTTATCAATCCCAATCGCTTCTAAATGCGCATTTAAATCTTTTTGATGCCAATTTTGATCACGTACTACAATTGCATTAACCTTAGATTCATCTAAAGTCGGATTAATCTTCTGTATCGTTTTTTGGTTAGAAAAAAGCACTGGAGAAGCATTATATTTCGCACTTTCACTAAATCCCACTATTTTTAACTTCTCGTCAGATTTTGAAAGTGATAATTGATCGCCTACTTTAAATCCCTTTTCTTTTAAAGTTTGATCCGCAACGACTTCATCATTAGATTTAAACATCTTGCCTTCAATGATTTTGGGTATTAGAAAAGAATTTTCAGCCACACCAAACAACAACGCGTTTTCTTTATGACTACCATTTGAAATAATGACACCTGACTGTTTTAAGGTTGCTTGTTGTTTGTACGATTCTGGAACATCCTTTTTATTAAACACAGATTGTTCCACAGTTTGGTTAGCATCTTTATTTAAAATAATCGCATCTGCATGCCACTTATCGATACCTTCTCTATTCATATTCATTAAGCCACTCGCTAAACCTGACAGTAAAAAAAGCAAATAACTAATCATCATTAACACACCAATAATCAAGCTGAATTTCAGCTTATTTCGTTTAATTTCATTCCATGCAAGAAACATAAGTGCCCCCTTTGGATTCATAACAGCCTATGTATTTTAAGTACATGAAGGAAAAGGCTTAAAATCATTATGTATCAAATTATACCCTTCAACATTCAAAAATATCTAGAATGTATCTTTTTCATTAAAAGAAAACACTATATTAGAAATTTGTATTTTTTTAAATGGATTCTGTTTTGACTATAAAGAAAGCCCTAAGATGATTGTTAAAATCATCATAGAGCTATTATTTTTCCATCTTTAACAATGACTATGGAGACTAATTTGTGATTTTCAGAATGGTATCTTTATTTTTAGAGACATCAATCTGGTCACGAATTTGAGACTTAATTTGATTACGCATGGCTTGTTTTAAGATACTGCTCGAAGCGTTATTAGGTTGATACTGGTCCCAATATTCTAATTCTGCATATAGTTCACGACACGTTTTCATCATATAACCACCTTTAAAATGATATACAATAAAATAGCTCTTCAAATTAAGAAGAGCTTTACACATCTTCTCATCTTTCAGTATTAAATACTGTTGGAATTAGCACATCGCATTTTAGCTGTTGCTGGAGTTTCTAAGGGCCAAATCCCTCCACTCACTCTTAATAAGAGAACTATTTTATTAATCTCATTATAACATAAAACTATTTGAACATGGCCATTTAAAAATCTACAAATTTAATATAGATTGAAAAATAAGTAGTAAATCAAAATAATTAGACTTGCACCTAGTTATTTGACACATTCATTTTGTATATATTTACTCTCTGTGGTAATATCATTATGCGTAAAAATGCGAGATACTAATAAAGAAGAAGGTTTAAATATATTATGAAGGAAAATTTTTGGCGTGAATTGCCGCGGCCATTTTTTATTTTGGCACCTATGGAGGATGTGACGGATATCGTCTTTCGTCACGTTGTGAGTGAAGCAGCAAGACCTGATGTGTTTTTTACTGAATTTACGAATACTGCAAGTTTTTGTCACCCAGAGGGCATCCACAGCGTTCGTGGTCGCTTAACTTTTAGCGAAGACGAACAGCCAATGGTGGCACATATTTGGGGCGATCAACCTGAACAATTCCGTGAAATGAGTATCGGCTTAGCTGAAATGGGTTTTAAAGGTATTGATTTAAATATGGGCTGTCCTGTAGCAAACGTCGCCCAAAAAGGTAAGGGCTCTGGACTTATTCTAAGACCTGAAGTTGCTGCTGAAATTATTCAAGCTACTAAAGCAGGTGGGCTACCGGTAAGTGTTAAAACACGTCTAGGCTATTACGAAATAGATGAGTGGAAAGATTGGTTAAAACATGTTTTGGAACAAGATATCGCAAATTTATCCATCCACCTTCGTACACGTAAAGAGATGAGTAAGGTTGATGCACATTGGGAGTTAATTGAAGCCATTAAGAACTTACGTGATGAGATTGCGCCAGATACATTATTAACGATTAACGGCGATATTCCAGATCGACAAACAGGGCTTGAACTTGTCGAAAAATATGGTGTCGATGGCATTATGATTGGTAGAGGCATATTCCATAATCCGTTTGCTTTTGAAAAAGAGCCCCGTGAACACACTAGTAAAGAGCTATTAGATTTATTGAGATTACATTTATCATTATTTCAAAAATATAACAAAGATGAAGACCGTCAATTTAAAAGTTTACGTAGATTCTTCAAAATATATGTGCGTGATATTAAAGGGGCGAGCCAACTTCGCCATCAATTGATGAATACTGAATCTATCGCTGAAGCACGCGAACTACTCGATGCATTCGAAGCACAAATGGAAAATCGTACACTAACTTAAAATAATGAATTAATTTTTCTTTTATGTGCCCAACACGAGGGGTTCAGTTCAAAAATTATACAACCTTTTTTAGTTGTAAAAAGAAGGCTAGGCATTTTAAAAGTACCTAGCCTTCTTTTGTAAATCTTACATAAGAATAACTATGTAAGCTACAACTTAATAACCGAATGCATGTGCAACATCTTGAAGAATGCCACCAGCACTAGCAACGATATTCACGATGCTTTTAGCTAATTCAAAGTGATCACCTGATTGAGCAGCTGATACTGTGTTAGCAATTGCTTCACCTAATTTTGAAATATTTTCCACTTTTAATTCCCCCCTTTAATCAATCTATATATAGTGTATCATCTCTTTTTTAATAAAATTAAAATTCAATATTAAGGTTTTGTAAAATAATGTGGTTTTTAATTATATGTCTATAATAACCATTTGCATATATATTATTTAATATATATCAATTTGTTCGTAATTGTAATCTATCTTTTAACAGCGTCATTTTATGATCATTAGAATAGTAAAAATAGGTCTTATGAATATATTGAAAAATGCTCATAAGAAGTTTTCTAATTGCTTTGAAAAGATAAATTGTTTTATTATTGCTCCGATAATATACCGGATAACAGTATAACAAATATTGAAAACGTGCTTATTGTAATGAATAGCAACATTTATCAAAAACAATATTTTCATTTCTATTACAATATGGATGAGGTGGTAAGGTATAGATGAGGAAAGTATTCATAAAATTATTCAGCTTGTTGAAGAGAATCTACTTGAGAACTATGGTCTAGATGACTATGTACAGATGACGGGTTATTCTAAGTTTCATTTGATGCGAATTTTCAAGAAAAAGACAGGCTACACATTCTACAATTATATTTCAAGTAGACGCATTGCTCATGCATCACATTATCTACTCTATACAGATATGAGTATCATCGATATCGCCTTTATGCTTAATTTTCAGTCTCAAGAGGCGTTCTCTAGAAGCTTTAAAGCAGTTTACGGTTTACCATCGCAAGTTAATGAGGGGTATTTCATAAATTAGTGAGAAGGAAGTAGATATGACAACAGAAGATATTAAAGGATGGATTATTTCTGGAACCGCACCTCAAATGTATGAAGTAAAGCTTGATTCAAGAGAATACCATAGTGGCAAACAATCTGCATCAATTCATGAAGCGTCTTCGTATAATGAGAATACATTCGGGACATTGATGCAAAGTATCTCTTCTCAGGACTATAAAGGTCAGCGCGTGAAATTCTCAGCATTCGTTAAGACAGAAGCTACAAAATTTACCTACTAAGCCAATAAACTTGAACTTTGAAGATGATAGCAGTGCGTTAAACTATTTTGTTAAAGATTGTAAAATTCTTTATCGCTGTCCTATACTTTCTCCTAATAGCCAGATTTATCTATTGGATAGGACATTTTTTCTTTGATTATGACTTGTTATGGTTTAATGTTCCAGATATCCCTTATGGAACAACGATAGTTAACATCATTCTTATAGTAACGGTCGTAACACTAGAAGAGATAGAAGAACATATGGAAAGAAAATAAAAGCAGCAGATGATGTCATCTGTTGCTTTTGGGTATAGCGGTATAATGTTTTAGATTAAAATACTTCATTTATTAACCTCTAGATTTTACTCACCAGTCATATTTTGATATCCCCCATTACACAGGACACATAAAGTGAAAAATTGAGTGGAAGTGTTTTTTGTGATTGGTAAAATATTAAATGAAGATTTATCAGGTGTTCCTTTATAATAAATCAAATAAAAATATACTGATTAATACTAGAATTAAAAAGATTGCTACAAAACTTATAACTGTTACTGTCTTTTCAATAAAGTATTTTGTGTTGTTTCTGTACACTATAGTTCTCTTCTCCCCATTTTCCATATAATCCAAGATTTCTTTATACGTTTGAACATCATATTTTTTCTTCAGTCGCTCAATCTTTAAAGAGAAATAAAACGAAATTATCCATAAAATAGCTGGAACTAGCAACCCAAACCATCCATCACTAAATTTTAAGGCTGCCCCTAGTGCAATAGCACTCAATACTGTAAACAATATCATTAATTTTGCATACTTATCCATATTACTAAGATCTATTGCATTCTTCATTTTTAAAACATCTCCTTTAACAAGTTCATCTAAAGAAACGTTAAACAAGGAAGTAAGCGCAATCAAATTATGGAGGTCAGGATAACTTCTCTCATTCTCCCAATTAGAAATGGTTTGGCTTGATACATAGATCTTTTCTGCTAATTCTACTTGAGATAGTTTATTTTCTTTTCTGTAATATCTAATCTGATTGCCTACATCCACATATAACAGCTACTTTATAATCAACATAACCTGTTAAAGCGTTTCACACCATCTAATGTCTTTATAATATAGTAAAAAAGAACTATGTATGTACTTATAGCTCTTATTTCCCAGGAAATTTATGCTTATTTAATGATTATATCTCCAATTTTTTTCTTTCCCTTGAAGCAATCTGTATTTTTTAATATTACGTGAATCTATTAATTTACATAACCACCGTAATAGGCTTGTATTTGTGACAAACAACCATCTTCATTAAACAAATACTGTTTTGAAAATCTTATCTATAATAACTGTCAATTCTTTAGGAGATTCTATTCCTCCTCTTTGGACCCAATCTTGTAAAATACCAAAGATTGCATTACTCATAAATATGATAAGAAAATATTTTTCTTTATTTGTTAGTGAAGACGTATCCACTATCGGTACTAAACGAACTTCAATATTTTGTTGTAGATTCTTCTTCATATCTTGGTGAATCATATAAGCACTATGATCCTTCAGGAGTAACAGTAATAATTCTCCATCATGAATCCAAAAATTTAATACATATTCAAAAAATTGCAGTCGCTGATCAAATTGAGCGTCTTTCAACTTTCTTTTAGCCTTTTTCATCACTGATGTTTGATATTGATACAGGAAGTCCTCTTTATCTTGATAATGTTGATAAAAAGTCCCCCTACTAATATTACTTTCACGACAAATATCTTTGACAGTTATCTCCTTATAAGATTTAGTTTTTAATAATAGAATCATACCTTTTTCAATTTTCATTAACGTTTTATACACACGTTTATCAATGATTTCTTCATACATGAGTTAACCTCTCCTAAACATTATTGAACATTTATGAATGATATGTCTGATTATTTCAAATTTACGCGTTCAATCTAAGAAAAATAATTTATATTGAATATACAGTAATTAAACACAGTGTCAAATAAGGAGGTCATAACATGGCTCGGACTATCGCGAAAATAACCAATGCCGTTAAGTTTTATGATAAACATAAAGTTTTAGATGATATTAGTTTGAATATTCAAGAAGGAGAGTTATTAGGACTAATCGGACTAATCGGACCAAGCGGATCTGGTAAAACTACCACAATTAAGTGCTTACTGGGGATGGAAAAATTAAATTCAGGGCGCACAGAAGTATTTAATCATAGCATGCCACACCGTCGTGTATTAAGCCATATTGGCTATATGGGACAATCTAACTCACTCTATGAATCATTATCTGCAAAAGAGAATCTAAACTTTTTTGGTCATCTCGCAGGACTTAAAGGTAATCAATTAACAGAAAGTATTTCTAAAAACTTAAGTTTGGTCAACTTAGAAGATGTATTAAATAAAACAGTAAACACCTTTTCAGGAGGTATGAAGCGTCGTTTATCGTTGGCAATTACGTTATTATCTAATCCGAGCCTTATTATATTAGATGAACCTACTGTTGGCATTGATCCTAAACTTAGACAACAAATATGGAGTCAATTGAAGAATTTAACTCAACAAGGCAAAAGCGTCATAATAACAACGCATGTTATGGACGAAGCAGAGCGTTGTGACAAAATAGGACTCATCGTAGAAGGTCGGCTTTTCGCACTAGGCACACCAGAAGAATTAAAACAGAAATTTAAAGTTAAAACGATTGAAGAAGTCTTTATAAAAGCAGAGGAGGTTAAACACTAATGAAGCTTTTAGCAATGATTCAACGTGTCACAATTGAATTACTTAAAGATAAACGTACATTAGCACTTATGTTCTTAGCACCATTATTAGTGCTTACATTAATGTATTTTATCTTTAATTCTGATGAAGACACATCTTTAAAAATTGGAGTGGCCGACTCTGTATCGAACAAAATCACTGATCACATCACAAATGATGACATTAAATTGAAAGATTTTAAGTCTAATTCTAAAATTAAGTCTAAAATTGAACAACATCATCTCGATGCATTTATTTATCAAGAGCATCAGACTTTACATGTCATATATACCAATGAAGATCCAAGTAAATCCAGTTCAATTAAGCAATTACTCCATCAGTCTATTCAAAAAGATAAAATGGATAATGTAAAAAAAGTTTTGAATTCCTTACCACAATCCAGTCAAAATAAAGGTTCTGAAGACATTCAATTAGACAATCGTTATTTGTACGGGGATAAGAATAGCAACTATTTTGATAAAATGTTTCCAATTCTTATGGGATTCTTTGTCTTTTTATTCGTTTTTCTTATTTCAGGTATCGCCTTATTGAGAGAACGCACAACTGGAACTTTAGAACGAGTACTTGCTACACCAATTAGAAGAAGTGAAATTGTTTTTGGTTATTTGCTAGGCTATGGCATCTTCGCTATCATTCAGACTTTAATCATTGTATTTTTCTCAATCTATTTATTAAGTATCAATTTAGCAGGTAGTCTAGTGTATGTCTTACTCGTCAATATTTTATTAGCAATCACCGCTTTAGTAATGGGAATATTTATTTCCACATTTGCTAACTCAGAATTCCAAATGGTTCAATTTATCCCTATTGTTGCTATTCCACAAGTATTCTTTTCGGGTATCTTCCCACTAGAAAATATGCCATCTTGGTTAAGTAATATTGGATATCTATTTCCACTGCGCTATGCTGGTGATGCTTTAACTAACATTATGATTAAGGGCCAAGGATGGTCTAACATTTGGTTCGACATCCTTATACTTTTTGTTTTCATCATTTTATTTATTGCTTTAAATATCATTGGCCTTAAACGATATCGCAAAGTATAATACATCAATAATTATGGTGAATTGAGATTATCACTTTCTAGCAGTTTGAAAATGGTAAATCACTTTTCATATATTTAATACTTGAAATAGAATGTAATTTCTTTTCTAATCATTAGCAAGGAAATCTATAAGCTATAAGAGAAAAATAATTAAAAAATGCGGGAAAAACAGCATTTTTATTCCGTCATTTTCCTACATTTTTTAACCGCCATTTACACAACCAAAATAAACTCTTAAAAGAGTTTATAAGTGCAGTATTAAATTAGCTTTTTTGATGCGATTGAGAAATGCGATTCAGGCAATCCCATTTACGACTTTCTTTTGGTACTTTTAGAGAATTGAATATTTTGTCTTTAAAAAGCTTTTCTGATTGATTTTTTTACTCATAGAAAAAAATCGGACTGATGAAATTGAATCACTAAGTCCATCAGTCCAATCTATTAAATCAGTATAGCATGTCTACTTATACTATAAATTATGGTTTTATGTAGTAAACAGCCTTCAAAACCTTCATATTTGAAGACATTTTCTACAACTCAAAAAAATTCAGCTCGTTTTATAATTAAAATAAAATTATAATCTTATGATAAATTATCTTTTGCTAAAAGGGCTAACTTTAATTTTTTCCACTATTTTTCTTAGCTCACCGTTGATATTTGCATATCCGTTAACTAGACATTCGCCTTTACCTAATTTTGAAAGATCATTTTCTAGTTGCTTTCTTATATTATTATCTGAGGTAATCATTTTACTTATAAAATTAATTTGATCTTCAGGAGGTGCAAAGTGTATTTGAAGAGCAGCATTAAATAAAGAAGAAATATCCCCACTATTTTTTATACTGCTTATTGATTGTGTAGCTAACCATGAAGACCAACCAAACTTTCTTCCTTCTTTTAATATCTTTGTGGTAGGAGAACTTTCTTTATGGTTAAGATTTTGCATCTCATCCAACAATACTGGTATTGGCGTGTCCTTATCGCCATTACTTTCAGTATAATTATATAAATCCCATAAAATGAATTCTGTAATAATTTTTTGAATATCTGCTACATAACCTTTTAATTGAAAAATATGCACTTTTCCTTGGTTGCTAAATATTTGATTCCAAGAAAAGTTATTTTTGTCATATAAAAATGGATCCTTATCGAGCAATTTACTTATTCTACCCACAAGTTTTAATGACGAGTTATCTTCACTTTCAATAAGTCGATTCTTAAGTTTAGTAAACGTAAAACTTTCTCCGTATATATTTAGCCCTTCTATAATAGCTTCCTTCAATAAACTACTTTGTTGTATACCCAAATTAAATACAAAGTCTATATTTTGAACAACTCTATCTGCTACATCATCATTTTCTTCAGGAACTTTAAAACCACCTAAATCAATTTCTTTCTTTTTAAAAGGATTAATTGGTAACTTATCTTTAAAAATATATTTATTTACTAAGTCATCACCTAAAGTTTCCACAAAATCACTCTCTAATTGATGTAATAAAAATCCATCGGTATAATCAATAACTAAGCTATCAATCTTAGCTTTTGCCATCTCATATAATAAGCATTGCATGAAATACGTTTTTCCTTGGCCAGATTTACCACTTATTAATAGATGTCTATTTGATAATTTAGGATTGCCATATTCCCAGTATAAAGTTTGGTTACTCCCCACTATACTACCCAATGGGATACGTATATTTTTCAAATCTCTATTTTCATTTTCTATATCTAATAAATACTCTTCTTTGTTTTTATCTTTCTCATTGCCTAATATTTCTTTCTCAAAATTTAATTCGCTACTTTCGACATTTATTTCTTTTAGTTTGTCATTGATTTCTTTCAATGGTTTGTGTTCATCTTCAACTATTGGATATATATTATTAGAGTTTTTAACTTCATCAACATACTGCGAAAGCAACAGCTTTAAATCTATACCTTTAGTACCACTAGCCACTTCTTTCTTAACTTTGCTTAATGATTTTTCTGCATCTTCGTAGGCATCTAATTGATTATAATGAACTTCGATGACTTTATCTTTTTGATCTATCAATACTTTTCTGTATGGATTTTCTTCTGTAAATAGTACAATCATACCTTTACCATAATTTTCATTAATTGCACTTGAATACTTAATTTGATTATTCATTATCGTTGATTTGTCGTTAAAAATCTTTAGATAGTCTTCGCTATCAATAACTCCATTTTCCAGGAATTTTTTTAAGTTACCAAAATAAAGATTTAAGAAAAACTGTCTATAAAAATTTTGATTTAACTTTTCTTCTGAATCAATTATTATCTCTTCATTTAATAAATTATATAAATGTGAGACTTGAGACTTAGCTTTAGAAACGACATTACTATTGTTTATTCCAACTTTTACTTCTACTGGCATAAAGTGAACAGTTACTTCAGACTTGTCGTATTCCAATCCAATAAATAATAAATCATCCGATATAGATCCTTGATAGTTTAATTCTTTTGCCGAAAAAATGTCTGAACTGGATTCAAGACCTTGTTGTCTACTCACCCTTATTATTTCTTCTAAAGAAATAGGTATCCATTTAATATAATCATTATCTAAAATTGCTAAAACTTGTTTGTATGCAGAAACAATACTTAGTTTCTCTTTTACAGAATTATTAGTAGCATGTCCACGTGATGATTTACTTCCAATAACTTTTAATAACCATTCGCCGTTTAGGATGTTAAAGGAACGTATAATGTTTTCTATATTTTTAGGCTCATAATTAACATTAACTTTGTATAAAAATTCTTTTAAAATATTACTGTATTGCATAGTATTATTTGTTACAGTTATAGACTCATAATTAAAGGAAGAAGTTTGATCATTATAGTGAATAATATATAGATTATAATCTTCATTATTAAAATAGGATAAATCTACAGATGGGTCTATAAAGGTAACCCAGTTGGTGTTATTGAATACTTCTTCTAAATTTTGATTTTCAATACTACTAATATTATTAACAATACCCTCATTAACTTTATAAGGATTTAAATGATGATTTTGATTATTCGAAACAAAGCTATTCCAAAGTTTTGCACTATTAATTAATAAGTAATCATCTGAAATTCCCTTAATACCAAACCCAGAGAGATAAGTATCGCCCAATTGAGTATAACTTACACTAGAAAGTAAGCCTTTGTTAGTAACAGATGATTCTATTTCATTCAAATTGTTAAAACTAAATTTAGGTGGCTGATTAAAATTAAAAAATGTTATATGCGTTAATATCTTGTTATTAGTAGTAAAAATATTAATTTTTCTTTTTAATAATTCAATAACATCTTCTTCTTCAAACTTTCTTTTGACTTTACTTGGTACAGAAATATCAAATAAATCATTCAATTCATTATAAGATAAAATATTGTAAAAATTAAATATCTCATCAATGTTTTCGCTTTTGTCAAAATAAGCATCTATCGAGTTAACTTTATATAAATTAGAAGCACCTTTAAGCTCTTCAAATATATAATCTATTATCCCTTGTATAGCCACCTTTTTATCTTTTATTCCAGAAAATTTAACCTTAAACGAAAAATTTGGATTAACACTGAATAAATAATTAAAATGCACCTTAAAATCAAACATTCTTGTTTTTATAATATATCTCATTTTTTCTGAAGTCATTTTATTAGAAGATTCATATGGCTTATATATTAGCCATCTAAAGTTGGAATCAGATACTTCTGAAAAATAAAAATTACTTTGATTATCTACATAATAAGGCAGTAAACTTGAAGGATTATACTTAACAAAGACTTTTTCGTTTGTAACACCTTGCATAAAAGATTTAGTTTTTTCAATTTCATATCTAACAATTAAAGGGTGTAGCGCTGATAAATAGATATTTTCGTTTTTATAAACAACTCCTAATTCATGGAGGTTTAATACCTTTTTATCAATGATTTTTTCATTATCTTTTAAACCGATTAAAACTTCTTCAACAGCTTTACAATATTTTTCTGCACATTCTATTACTTCTTGATCATAATATAATAAACTTGGTAATGTATTTTTGGATAAAATTAATTCACAAAAATTTGTATAGGCTTCTAAAATTTGATTATCTAGTTCAAGCTGTTTCCCAGTCATTATATCGCTTTCAAATCTAATGGTCATATAATTTTCTTTAATCATTTTATCTTCGATTTTTATAGTTTCTTTAAAATCATTGTATAGGTAAAACTCTTCTGTACCTACTTTAACTAAATTCTCATCAAGACTTCCAGATACTTGTTGATTATATATTAACCTTAATAGACTTATGCTACTCAAAGGAACAGGCTTATTGAGAACTTCTTTCAACTTGAATTTATAGGATACGTTATTAATTTTTAAAACCATATAAATGTTATCATTATCCTTTTTTACTAGGGGTGAAAAATCATAACTGGAATAATCTTGTGGCGAATAATTTTCTCCAACTTCATTTACTACTACTTTATGCTCATTACATTCATTTAATTTCAGCAAGCTATTTACTCCAGCTATACTAAATTCAACCTTTTTATCCTTATTATCATATTTCAAATTATATTTAGTTTTAATGTGTCCAATCAATTTTTCTTCAAAATTTATTAATAGTATTTTAAATTTAAAAGATAGTGAGCTACTATTATTATGTCTATAAGTGAATTCGAAATAATACTCATTTTCAGAGTCTAACTGGCTTAAATCCAAAACTAAGTCGCTTTTATTACGGGTAGAGAATTTAATGTCGACTTTTTTATTATTACTTAAATCTAGTAGTTTAATACCACGAGTAACAATATTGTTTGTATTTATGTCAATTATCCTACTAAAAGGCAAAATAAGTCTGTTTATTGACTCTTTATTCTTAAATATAATTATATTTCTTTCCCTTTTTTTGGTCTTTGTATGTCCTGCTGACTTATCCCAAATTTCGATATTTTTAAACTGCTTTCTAAATTCTTCTTCAAGAAATTCTATTTGAACTTTTTTCCTCTCATCATTAGCGTCTTTACTTCTCTTTACTACTTCAAATTCAGTTTCATACCATTGATCTTTTTCTAAAGACTTTATTGCATTACCCTCAAATTTTTCCTTTATTTCTTCTTTAGTAGTTCCTCTTTCATGAATAGACTGAACAACGTCAAATAGCTGTCTATTTTCTTCTAATCTTTTAAAAATCTCTTTATCTTTATAGGTATTAATTTGTTTATCTTTGAACAAACCCAATCTAAAATAATCATCTTTACTAATAAAACCTTGTTCAATTATGCTATAAACCGCTTCGAAGTCAATCAATGCATACCTAACTAGTTCATCATCAAAATTCTTATCAACAACGAACTTTAATATTTCAACTTCTTCATCGCCTAACTTATCGCTTTCTTTTTTTAATATATTGGCTAAGTTAGTTCGTAATGACTTGTTATGAAATGGGGCGCCCCTTTTAGAGAGATTAAAAGCACCACCTGTTATACTATCTAAATCATCTTTAATAAAGAAAATGGCTATAGAGTTAGCCCATTCATCTTCTTGTAAAGAAACCTTATTTCTTACTGTTACTAGAAAATCATGAGTAATACCGTCATCAGCAAAAACAAACACTACTTTTTTCTCATTTATCATACAGTACAGGGTTTCATAATTAAATTCTTTACTATAAAAATTATGTACCTTTGCTTCTTCTGAATGATGTATCACATTTTTCAATTTTCGCAACTCATCATCACTATCCATAATTAAATAAAATCGATCACCTGGATGAGCTTCAGATTTTTCGATATATTTAAATAACTCTTTATTCAAATAACTATAGAACTGATTTAACATATTTTACATCCCCACTATCGCTCTTTTTATCTAATATGTTCATTTTTTCGTAAAATGATGCTACTTCTTCTCGAGTATATCTATCGAAAAATACGCCTCTTTTTTCGAACTCTATAAATACATCCTTAATCAGCATTTTTTCTTCTTTTACAATTATAGCTGTAAGAAGTATTAGCATTTCCTTTTTTAAAGTTAAAGTTTTACCCAAGGAACCTCTATTTTTTAAAAACATATAGTTACCAATATCTTCAACTGAAAGGTGATACCTATAAACCGTTTCTTTTGCTAAATCCTCACTTAACCACTTTTTAAATATTTCTATGTTAGTTAATAAATCCTCACTCAATTCCTCATCCTTCATATTAATGCATTTGTATTTATTTAAAACTATTTTGAGTTCTTTATTGAGTTCTAGTCTTTGATTAAAGGGTAAATTTAATAATTCTGTCAAAGTGTAAAATTTTGTATCATTATTAATTATGTTTATCATATCATTTAAATAGCCCAATAGATTATCATTTACTAATGTGTAATTCTTCAACGCAGCTATCTGATTATAACCATTTATATTAGTTTTTCTACTAGAAGTTAACTTTTCAGTTTCTAAAGTGAAATATAGAGGATATATCCGTGTGCCATTTATTAAATTACCAGTGTTATTTAAGTTCAAAATCGTCTGAATAATATGTTGAAAATAATAAAATGCAAAAAATTTATCGATATTTTTTAATGCAAACTCTTTATGTTTTAATAAATAATTTAAATCATCATTTTTCTCTTTAAATTCATCTCTTAAAATAGATTTAAAAGGGTTTTTGTTTTTAGTAGTTGGTAGCTGTTCAATTGATTCTAAAAGAATTTTTTCTACTAGATTTTTGGTTTGTTTATCTCCTATAAATTGACACCATCTATTATTTTTTTCTAAATTAAAGATTTCAGTAATATATTGAGCTATTTGTATTTCCCCTGTTTTCTCAGGGCCATTAGTAAGAGGATAGTAATTAACTAAATAGGGATGATTAATAAAATGAATATTGTTATAACCAAATACTTTATTTAAGAATTTAATTTTATCTTCATCGCTCAAATTCGAAACTGCCTCTACACTATTATATATATCCTCTATATTATAGTCTTTCTCGTTATAATCAATTTTTAAATTCAAACACTTCTTGAAATCGCCCCTATAATAGGAGTAAAGCCACCTTTAAATTGCGCACGTTCTGGTTCCCTAGTAAAAAATGGATATATTTTATACTTGAAATTACGAGTATATCTTGTTTTTTCTTTATTCAAAGCTAATTTATTAATTATAAATGTACTTGCACTTTCCATTATTACACCCTCTCAATTTCATATCCAATAAAGCCCTCTCTAATTACAAATGTATCATTCGCATTAGGAATATTAATTAACGTTTCATCAGTAGACTCTAAATCATTCACTACATTATCGATAAATTCAGAAAAAATAACTGTTTCCTGTATATCTTGTGCTTTTAAAAGATAACCTTTTTCTACTTTGTCCATTAATTTATATAGGTTATAATCTACTTCTAAAAAATAAATATTTTCTTGTATATTAAATTCAACTTCTAATGTTAATTTATTTGTTATTTTAATATTTTTTAACTTTGGGTTAAACTTTAACCCTATCCTTAGATTTGTCTCTGGTTTTAAAGATTCGGTATATATAAAACCACTTTTTGCGGAACCTTTCCAGTTATTGATAGTAATCAAAATTTTATTAACAAAATCTTTTTTTAACTTAATATTTTTCGGCAAATTTTCTAAAAGGTAAACATATTCTCTAAAAATACTCGGCTCATACTTTTCATGATTAAAAAGATAATCTAACCTTAATATAATTTCAAACTTACGATTATGGGCCAATCCTTCTATAAGATATAAATAATCACTAACTTTTAAGTAAGTTTCTTCTCCAAAGATTTCTTTACACTTACTTTGTAAATCTAATGCATTATAAAGTTCAATATTTAGAACATCTATTTTACTATCTTGAAATAATACTGGATCATGTTGTGAAATTGAGTTTAAAATTTGTGATTTATCCAAATTATTAAAAAGTAAATTCACTAGCATAGAGTCATTTTCTCTTTCTATACCTTCTGGAACAATTATATCGTAAATAAAATTTAATAATGACCTTGTAGATAATATTCTTTTATTTTCAATTTGTATTTTATTCAATAAATGTATCACAGTTTTTTGCACATTTTTGTCTAACATTAATTTATAATTTATATAAATAGCTTCTTTTCGGGAAAAACCCTCATCCTCTATAAATGCTCTATAAAAAGGATTTTGATTAGTTTCTCCGAATATTTTTCTAAATATATCACTTATAAATCGGTTCTTAATTTCTCCCTCGGATATTTCATTTGTTTTTTCATTAATAAATGATACTATTGTAATTTCATTATCTTCATATAAATCTTCTTTCATTCCGTCCGTACTAAAAATATCACTATTTTTTATAGTATTTATTACATCCATTTCAACTTGTTCCCTAATAAGAAATTCCTTTAAGTTATGCAACATCCCTATATTAATAGCTATTACTAGTTTTTTTGTAATTTCTTTATGGTAATTTTCAAGTTCACTAGCTAATGTTTCAACCGCAGTCTTATATGGATTATTACTTTCAGTAGCATCATTGTATATTTTTACATCCTGTAATAGATTAGGCTCTTTTTTATTAAAATATGACAGTAAATGTGATTTACCATCTCCTACAGATCCTACTAATAATATAATTCCTTTTTCCTTGTACTTAAGGTTCATTAGTGCTTTTTCTAACTTATTTTGAATAGGCCTTTTTACATGCATATAATTATTAAAATCACTAAAAACTTCTGAATTCACTATTGATTCTTTTGAGGAGCTACTTAAAAATTTTATAATATTTTGAAAATTATTCGAGTTATTTCCTGTAATTTTATTGCTGTAAGCATTGATTTCATTTAAATAATTCTCGAATTTTTTGTAATCACTATCATGATGATATTTTTGAATTTGCTCTAATTTAAATTTTAATTTTGAAAGAATTTAAAATTAAGTATTAGTTATACTTTTTTTAGTTTTAATTTGTAAATTTCTTTATTTAATAATTTAGTATCTATATCATCCATATTATTAAACGTTAGCCCCAATCCAAAAGACTTCAAGTATTTTTGTAAATTTTGTACAAGTTCTTGTTTTGTCACCAATTTATCCCACCCTTTAAAACATTTTTCTTATAATTTATAATATCACAACATTCATTATCTTTAACTATATTACAATATAAAATATCTGGAAAAATTCTGTTTTTAGCTTCATATGTTAAATTGGCTTTTTATACAAGACTAATACTCTGTTGGAACACACTCTGTGCGATTTTCTTTTAGCACTTAATTATTTACAGTTACTTTTAAAATTAATCCAAAAAAATAGAATTGGCGAAAACTATTTTCGTTTATCACCAATTCTATTTAATAAGTTGTTCCCCTAAAATATAGTGAATTTATGTACCTAATAAAAACACGCTGATTAAAATAGTTTTAACTGGCTAAAAGATTCGCCATTCATGTTTTCTATTCTTTCTATTTGGTTACCTATTCTCGTTATAATAGGTACTACTAACGCATTTCCCATACAGAAAAATCTCATTCTATCAGGCATTGTATCAGTCCAGTCATCAGGAAAACCATTTAATCTTTCAGCTTCAACTGGAGTTAAGGTACGGTAAGTATCATCAATGTTCAAAAAATGTGTACTTCTGTTCACAGAGCCTTCACTAGTCAACATCGTTCTAGCTGGTAAGTCGAGAGAATCTGTTTCTGACATACCACCTTCCGAGAAGTAGTATTCGTGACCCTCCTTTGTAGTTCGTTTGATTTTTTTTGGGGCCTCTTAGATAACGAAACTTTTCGATTTGCTCTTTGCTTAGTGAATAACTTGCATCTACATTCTCTTCTATAATTTCTTGTAGCGTCCTTGCTTTCTCATATTTAGGTATTGTATCAATAGTTAGTATTTTACCATTCCTCATAATACCACTATTATAAAATTGAAACTTGAAATTGTCTGATACGTCTACTATATTGTTCCAAATTCTAGTTTGAGCTATTCTATTTTTATTCGGCTCACTTTCTATTGGAAAAGCTTGAGCGAACATTCCTTTTTTATATACTATATCTTCAAGTAATTCTTCACTTATTTGGTTACTATAGTTCAAATCTTGTCTATATCCAAAAATAAATACCCTTCTTCTTCTTTGCGCATTACCGTAATCTGCAGCGTTGATTACTCTCCACTCTACATCGTAACCTAGCTCATTTAAAGTAGATAACATAACTGCAAAATCTCTACCTCTTTGAGTCGACGGGGACTTAAGCAAGCGATCCACATTTTCTAGTAATAAATATTTAGGATAGGTATTTTGAATAAATCGAATTATTTGCCAAAATAATACTCCTTTTTTTCCTTCAATACCTAGCTCACCATTCAAGGTACGAGCAACCGAATAGTCTTGACAAGGAAAACCACCAACTATCATATCAGCATTTGTTTGGGCCATTTCCATGTCCGAAACTTCTGCAATATCTTTATTTACATGTTCTCCAGTACTAAATCTCTTGTTATAACAATCAAAAGCATGTTGTACTTTACGAGAAGGCTCCCACTGATTTGCCCAGTTGACATCAAAAATTTGATTTTTTGTTTGTTCTAAACCTAAACGAAAACCGCCAACTCCAGCAAATAGTTCTACTACATTTATATTATTCATTAGGCGACCTCCTAAAATTACTTGCTAATTATTATAACACAAAAGCGAACGATCGTTCTACCTATTAGAATAATAAAACATATAAAATTATAACATAAACTTGCTAAAGTAATTCCTCAACTTGCTTTTTTATGTAATCATTATTAATCCAAAAACATTGTTTAGTCATCCATTCGTTTGAATATTCTTTCCTATCAGGTTTATTAATCCAATGAGCTGGATGAGGTAATTTATCTGCATATGAACCATTTTCACTATAATCTCTTTTTTGTTCATGAGGTCGAACATGACATATTAAGTTATCAGATTTTTTAATAAAATTATTTGTAATCTTCCATCCATCTTTTGTACTTTTATCTGGTACTGCTTCTAAAACAACACCTTCATTAATTTTCTTAACTGTATCTTTCCATACTTTTTGAACAGGACCTTCGATATCTTCTTCTGGCATGCTAAAGAATTTTATGCCTTTAAATACATCTTTTCCTTTTTCATTTTTTATAACAAAAAATAAGAATCTTGTTTCTAGTAAGAAATTATGCCATTGAGCACTTGGAAAACCATCTTCATCAATCCACTGTTCTTTTGATAGCTCTTCAAATTTAAATGCACCAAAAGACATGCTTTCTTTATTTTGATTTTTTTCATTAAATTTAACTGTTTTTACTACAATTGATGATTTTTCAAACTCTTCAACTTGAGGGAATGGATTACTTCTTGTGCTTTTACCTTTTAAATTTAAAATTGTAGAAGCAATTCTATAATTTAAATTATAAGCACTTTTCTTAATGTTAAAGTGCTCGCATAATTCGTCGATTGTCCAACTTATGTATGGATTAAATCTCTCTCTAACAATATCTTCTATTGATTTTTCTTCAATTTCAAATTTATCTTTTATGATAGAGTCAATAACTTCGTCACCTAATACATATTTTCTTAACAGTGATGTCATATAACCTGATTTAAATGAGAAAGCTCTCTGTTTTGCTTTAATATCTGAATAGGGTTGGTTTCTAACAGATTTGGAACTTGCACCTTTAGTACATGGAGATAAATAATTTGTTAAACCTTCACTAAGTTCATGTGCTTTTCCATTTCGAATATATTGATGAATGATTTCCCAATCTTTTTTAATAATTTCATAATCAATAGGATTATGCTTCATCTCATATAAGACTGCCTCTTTAATTAGCCACTCGTTACGATCGACCTGTTTATTATATTCGTAAAATGCTAATTCAATCGTACCATTTTTATTCAAGAAACTACTTTTTTCAAAGGTTTCTTCTGCTACTTTCTCATAATTTATTATGTTTAAGACCAATCTTTCTTTAGAACTATACTGCCCACTTTTTAATCTTTTAATAGGTGTTGCTTTTAATTCTACACCTGCTTCTTCCATATCAGGTTTACTATCACTGTCTTTCTGTTTACCAAACCACTTTTCAAAAGCATCCCCAGCTGAACTTTTAGTCTTTGTAACCGATACACCTCCATTTAGTTCCATTAATGTTTTACCAACTGCTTCTCTAGCTCTATTATGAACCTGCTGTTTTGTTTTATATTCTGTCATATTTCTCCCCCCATATAACAAATTAAACTTGAATTATTTCATTTTGATAAATTCTTAATCACTTATGATATGCTTCTCCCCTCATTATTTTAAATGCTCGATATACTTGCTCTAACAAGATGACGCGCATCATTTGATGAGGAAATGTCATTTTACTGAATGACAATGCGTAGTTGCTTCGGTTTAAAACGTCTTGATGTAAGCCATTAGATCCCCCTATCACAAAGGTAAAGTCACTCGCGCCTTGCGTCATACGTTGATTTAATGTTGTGGATAAGGCTTCAGAGCTAACCATCTTACCTTCGATTTCCAATGTGATGACTGTAGATTGTGGTTTGATTTTGCTTAAAATACGTTGGCCTTCTTTTTGTTTCACTTGTTCCACTTCTTTATCACTCATCGTTTCAGGTGCTTTTTCATCTGGAACTTCAATTATTTCTAATTTTGTGTATGCCCCTAGTCTTTTGCTGTACTCTGCAAGGGCTTGCTTCCAATATTTCTCTTTCAGTTTTCCAACTGCGACAACAGTAATTTTCATTTTGACCTCCATTGTGTATAAACGTAAAGTTATCCACAAGTTATTCAGTTATTCACATGTTTATACCCATTATAACGTTTTTTGCATAAAGTTTGTACACAGTATTTTAGAAATTGCATCCTTCCATTGTGTATAAACCTGTTGATATGTGGATAACTTTGTTAGTAACTACGTTATTAACATGTGAATTGTGTGTAAGTCATATACTTTGTGCACACATTTGGGGATAAGTGCGCCACATTTTGAACTTTTATTCACTTCCGCAGACACTCTTTCGTGTTCCTATTATTTCATCCCTCATTTCATAGCTTTATATGATCTTTACCCTTTAAAACACTTTGTATAAAGATAACATTTTAAATTTTCATCAAAATTTACTAGCCTCAAATAGATGCTTCCCTATCATTTTAGGAAGGAAAATTTTTTCAAATATTGAAGCTTAAAATTTTCAATCTGTAAACAACATAAAAAAACACATGAACCTCAAGACTTTTACTTGAAATTCATGTGCTTCTATCTATCAATTATTTCATTATAATGTATATATCGGTGTGGGTATCGCTTTATCCGTATCACATAACTTCACTTCATTGTGAGTATCAATATCATGTTCTTGCAAGATTTGTCCGACACTCATTCGTGCCAAATCTTTCATATTGTTATCCTGTGATAAATGCGATAAATAAATCCGCTTCGTTTGACCTGTGATGACATCTTTCATTGCGTGAGCTGCGTCTTCATTTGACACATGGCCCATATCGCTTAAGATTCGTTGTTTCGTCTTCCACGGATAACGACACATTCTTAACATATCGACGTCGTGATTACTTTCAAATATAAAGGCATCACTACCACGAATCATACCTTTCATGCGATCAGAGACATAACCTGTATCCGTAATCATCGTTAACTTCTTATAATTATTATGGAAGATATAAAACTGTGGATCAATCGCATCGTGTGAAACGTTGAATGATTCTATATCAAAACCTGCAATAGACTTCGTTTCATATGGATTAAATACAAACTTTTGGTCTAGCGGAATTTTAGAATCTTTTTTATCAATACGTGTCCATGTTTTTTCATTCGCATAAATTGGAACACCAAACTTACGTGCAATGACACCGAGCCCCTTAATATGGTCGCTATGCTCGTGTGTCACGAGAATGCCGCTTAAATCTGAAATTTTTCGGTCGATTTGATCGAAAAGTGCTTCCATCTTTTTCCCTGTTAGTCCGACATCGACCAACAAGCTGCCTTGTTCACTTTCTACATATGTCGCATTGCCGGTACTACCGCTTGCGAGTACACTCATTCGTATCAAGTGACCACCCTTTCTATTGTTCTATAATTTGTGGATTCGAGGATACAGCTTCTACATAATATGTATGCACCCCGTTTTTATCTTTAACTTTAATTTCCCAGTTGGCCTGTAAAACTTGAATATTCGTTTCTTTTACAACAGTGTAATAGCCGAGACGGATACTTTCGACTTCTTCACCATGTTTTAAATACTGATTATAGTAAAGTGCTTCCAATGCTTCTCTTGCACGTATGACTTTTTTAGGCTCATTATTGGTCCCCTTAGACGGAAGGATGTCTTCCATAGTGGACTGTTCATATGATTTTGTACTGTCACCTTTCACCTCAAAAGTCAACTCTGCGCGATTATTATTCATAATCGGAAAGCCTCTATACGTTTGTTCGTATTTAATTTGACCGTCACTGGTTTCATGGTACTGGTACTCATTTCCTTTATAGATTTTATCATCTATATAAGGTTTTAAATGAGAAATCGGATCAACTTTGACGTCTACACGTTCGTCCATTTCTTTAGATAAGGTATGGCCGTGATTACTGACCTTAGCTTTGCTGTTATCTTCTGCTTCTTCTTTGAAGTCTTTAGAACGTGCTGTAACCAACTGCATTTTGACATGACTCACATCAGGCATACTTTTTGGCAGTTTAATATTTTCGCGTTCAAAGTTGACCGCATTATCATGTTCGGCATCGCTAATTTTAGATTTATTCACTTTATCTTGATAAACAAAAATTAAACACACATTGACGAGGAGAAAGACAAGTATGAACAACGTTTTAGTGCGTTTCCAGTTCATGTTTCCACCAACTCCCCATCTTTGTATTCGTACCATTTATGATTGTATTTAATATACCACGTTGGCGTAAACTGGCTGCCTTCTTGAATTTCAATTCGATCTTGAGGTCCACGAATGGCACTCATTTTATAGCCAACCACCATTTGTTCCACTTTCGTCAAATCAATGTTGCCTTTACTTGCTAATGTAGAACGTACATCTTCCGCATCTGGCATCGATTTCGGTTCATCACCATTATCAATAGTCACATTTGTTTTTAAGAGACCTCGACTATATTCGTATAATCCACGCTCACCCCAAAGTACACGAATTTCATTCAATTGGTTTGGATAAAATATCGGTCGTCCGTTGAGAAACATTTGATAAATAATTTCCCCTTGCTTGCTATTCGCACTAAACAAGCGGAAATCATCTGTAAAGCCCCCATGCTTATTAATAAAGTCAAATGCACGTGGTAAGCTAATATTCATATCGCGTGTACTATGCTCATCTTCGGACAGGTTCGTATAGTCATACGTTTCTTTCTCCGCATTGTAATTCACAACCCCTGTATTGTTATTGTACGTTGTGTTACCACTATTCGTAGTACGTACAATCGGCGTGTCATCAAAGAGAATCGAGTTCAAATCTTCTACATTAATATGATTAAAAATCGTGCGATAAGATTTCAAATCTTTCGGTGCTTTTAAAGCGTATAAATACGTTGCTTTATTGACTGTACTTCGATTTGTTACGATATCCGAATAAGGTTCTAATTCATCATGCATATGATCTATTCTCTGTTGAATCAATTTCGTATCGAGATTCGTTTCTAATTTAATAGCACGCTGATGGTTCGGTTGCATCGCATATAAAACGACATGCTGATGATCATCAATATCCAATATCAAACGATTAAATTTAAAATTCGCCGGTACTTTTGCTGGCATCTCAATGACTTCGTTGAGATACATGGATAGCGGTATGTCTGTCGGGAAGTCTAACACGACAAAATGATGGCTCAAATCTTTCAATAACACGACTTGATCATTTTGGATATCTTCAACTTCAATAATGCGATGTTTTTGAAATAGAGACATCATCTCATTAACTTCTTTATTTGCAGGCATTCCTTTCAAATGATCATGATCCACATGTACGAGCTGTAAAGGCGTGATGACCTGATTAAACTGCTTGTCATATCGCGTACCAATCGCTTTCGGTGTATCTTTTGTTTGCGGGTTGTCAATGTTCGTTAAATCTGGCGAAAAATTCCAAATCATAACTGTAAGCACTACACTGGAAAGAACGAGTGACACTAATATGATAGATTTAATCAGTTCTCTAGTTCGCATCCCAATCACCATCTTCTATTGTTTCACATGGAAGTGTGATAAAAATCGATGTACCTTGTCCTTCAACACTATTGGCCCATATACGACCTTGATGCGCTTCGACAATCTCTTTAGAAATCGCTAATCCGAGACCTGTACCCCCCATTTTTCGTGTCCTTGCTTTATCTACGCGGAAGAAACGATCAAAGATTTTATCGACTTTATTAATTGGAATCCCGATACCATTGTCTTTGATCCGAATTGTTAAACGGTTATGCACTGTGTTTTGTTTCACGTGGAACTCTACGCGTTTTTCACCGCGAGAATACTTCATCGCATTCGTAATCACGTTATCAAACACTTGTGTCATCTTATCTGGATCAATTTCCGTAAAAATGGTTTCTCTAGGAATATCACGGACAAAAGTCGTATCTTTCGCAGCCATTTCATGTCGATTAATAATTTTATTGATAAACATATTAAAATCGACAATCTCTTTCGTAATAGGTTCTGTTTCGTTATCCATTTTAGAAAGATGGAGTAAATCGTTGACTAATCGAATCATCCGCTCCGTTTCTTCACGTGTGACTGATAAAAATTGAGGTGCAATCGATTCATCTCGCCATGCGCCTTCTTCTAGGGCCTCGATGTAACTATTCATTGAAGTCAACGGTGTACGTAACTCGTGCGATACATTGGCCACAAATTCGCGTCGTTCACGCTCAATTTGTTGTTGTTCTGTAACGTCATGTAACACAGCGATATAACCTGTCACAAAGCCAGTTGCTTGAACAATAGTACTAAAATTAACGCGAACAATGATACCTTCTTCTTCATTAATATCTAATAAGAAACTATCATTGTTTTCATTTAATTCTTCGAGCGTAAATTCTTCACTTAAATCAATGACATCAAAAATAAAGTGTCCTGAGACTTCCTCTTTAGACTTACCTAACATTTTAAGTGCCATGTCATTAATGATACGCACACGCCCACGTCTATCTGTGGCGATGACACCATCACTCATGTGTGTGATAACAGAATCTAAGCGTCGTTTCTCACTCTCTGTATTCGCTTGTGCCTCTTGCACACGTTTCGATAAGTTGTTAAAAGCAAGTGCAAGTTCACCAATTTCGTCATTACCATAGATTTTCACACGCTGCGTATAGTTCCCTTTTGACATTTCGACCGTTTGATTACGCATATCTGTAATAGGTTTAGTAATCGTACGCGCAATAAAGAAACCTAAAATGACTGTAATAATTAAAGAAATCCCTGTACCTACAATGAAAATTTGGTTGATATCATTTAATTGGTCATAAACTTGGTTAATGTTAGATTCAATATAAATATCACCAATTAAACCGTCATTCGTACTTACAGGCATATTTTTAATCCATACCCGTTGCTTACCTTCACCATAATCTTTTAAAACGGTATCGGAGTTCTCTTGACCTAATGATAAGGCCTTTTGAATCGAACTCTCATTTGCTTTTTGGTTAATAATTGTACGATTTGACTGTTTCGATGTCGCAATAATAATTTGGTCTTTATCAATGAAACGAATTTCTATCATTTCATTGCGATTTGCATATTCGTTTAATAAATTTTGAATATCTTTTTGAATATTTCCGGATTCATTATCATCCGCATATATTTTTTCAATACCGAGCTCAATTTGTTTTGCATTTTGAGATATATTCGTTTTAAATGACTCTGTCATTTCTTTTTCGAGACTATTTGTAAAATATAGCCCAATAATTTGCATACCAATAATAATCAATAGGACATAGACAATAACAAGTTTCGTGTGAAGGGATTGAAATTGTTTTAACCACTTCATATTGCGCGTCCTCTAATCATGTTGTTGCAAGAAATATCCTACTCCACGACGTGTCACGATATAGTCTGGATGAGAAGGATCATCTTCAATTTTTTCACGTAATCGACGAATGGTAACGTCAACCGTGCGCACATCACCAAAATAGTCATAACCCCAAACCGTTTGAAGTAAATGTTCACGTGTCATGACTTGTCCCATATGTTTAGATAAATAATGGAAAAGCTCAAATTCACGGTGTGTTAAATCAATGTCCTCACCGCGTTTTTTAATAGAATATGCATCTGGATAAATCACAATATCTTTAATTGTAATTTCATTTGTTTGCATATGATTTTCTTGGCTCGGTTGGGCATAATGGCGACGTAAATTGGCTTTTACACGTGCAATCAATTCGCGTGTACTAAATGGTTTAGTCACATAATCGTCTGCACCCAATTCAAGGCCAAGCACTTTGTCGATTTCTGAATCTTTCGCAGTCAACATGATGATGGGCATATCAAATTTTTTGCGAACTTCACGGCACACTTCCATACCGTCTTGTCCTGGTAACATAATATCCAATAAAACAATGTCCGGCTCTTTTTCATAAATCAAATCCACCGCATCGTTACCATCATAAGCAACAAAAACGTCATATCCCTCTTTTTTGAGGTTGAATTCTAATATATCTGCAATTGGCTTCTCATCATCGACTACGACCACTTTTCTTGCCATAAAACATGACCCCATTTCTTAAAATTGCAATGATTATTCGTTACAAACTGGCATAATCCTATACCTTATAATGTATCACTAAAGTCTTGTGAATTCTATCTATTTAACTATTTGCTTCTATAAAACGAATGCGGATGACAATGACCTGCATTTAAATGCACAAAAAAGCAGTGCCTCAGCCTCTTTTAAGACTGCTTCACTGCCTGAGTAGGATAACTTCTATTTAAATAAAATGAATTAAGATTAATAAAACAATGACGATGCCACAAAAGATACCGAGTTTTTTCTGTATACGCACGACAGAGAGTGTCATCAATAATAAGCCAACGATATTCAATAAGAATATCACATGATTTTTGTATTGCACGACATCCAATAATGCTAATATACCAATGATAAGCACAATAGCTAAACCACTAATAAATAATATCTTCTCAGTGGGTTGAACTTCTTTTTTAAACACAGCGATCATCCTCATTTCTATACACTTTTATTGAAAAAAACACGTCACTCACCTTAACAAAGTAGGTTCTTCATTTTTAGACTGTATAAAAGACCAAAGAAAAAAGCAATGCCACTTTTCAATAGTGAAATTGCTTAAATAGATTGCGTACCGAGTCGAGACTCCCGAGGCATAGAGCCGAAACCGAAAATCCATTTTGGCTTCTTATGAGCTACAATAAAAGCCAAAATTAGTTGAGGTAAGGCGCCTGGGAAAGCGAGACTCGAAGAAGCAATCGGAAGTTTGCGACTTAATTATTATAGACACATAACCACCATATAAAGTGTACAGCCACAAAGTATCTCAATTTTGATACACATTTATATTTATGAAAAAAAGCCATTGCGGTTCACTTACATGAACTTCAATGACTTTCGTTTGCGCTAAAACCACTGTTTTAGCCTGATTTAGCGGTCCCGACGGGACTCGAACCCGCGATCTCCTGCGTGACAGGCAGGCGTGTTAAACCGCTCCACTACGGGACCATTTTTCATGGTGACTCCTACGGGACTCGAACCCGTGTTACCGCCGTGAAAGGGCGGTGTCTTAACCGCTTGACCAAGGAGCCTTTCTTAAACACAAGATTGATTATAGCATCAGGAAATCAAGTTGACAAGATTTTTTTGAATTTTTTTTGTATAATTTTTCATATAATGTTTAAAAGGGGGCAACATATGGAAAAACAAGTAGAATCAGCCGTTCCATACACGAAAGAAAAGCCAAAAAAGCAACTTCAATTTTTTAAAAAGTTTTTCTTTATGACATTGGGTGCAGTATTGATGGGTGTCGCACTTGAACTTTTTCTCGTTCCAAATCATTTGCTTGATGGGGGCATTGTAGGGATTTCAATTATCCTTTCTCATTTATTAGGGCTCAAGTTAGGGATATTCATTTTTATACTGAATTTACCTTTCTTCTTTTTAGGTTATAAACAAATAGGGAAAACTTTTGCGATTTCAACTTTATATGCGATTTCTGTTTTATCTATTGTCACTATCGTTTTGCATCCAATTGATCCTGTCATACATGATAAATTTTTAGTAACAATTTTTGGTGGGGCTGTCTTAGGTGTCGGTGTCGGTATTGTCTTAAGGTATGGGGGATCCCTCGACGGTACAGAAATCTTATCGATTTTAGTTCATTCGAAAATACCATTTTCAGTTGGAGAAATCGTGATGTTTATTAATTTCTTCATATTTGGTATTGCCGGATTTGTTTTTACGTGGGAGAGTGCTTTATTCAGTGTTGTAGCTTATTTTATCGCTTCTAAAATGATTGACACCGTCTTACTTGGTTTTGATGAATCGAAATCAATATGGATTATTAGTGATGCTTATAAAGAAATAGGAGAAGCTATTAACTCACGTCTCGGTCGTGGCGTCACATATTTAAAAGGAGAAGGCGCTTATACAGGAGAAGATAAGCGTGTCATCTTCTGTGTCATTACACGATTAGAAGAAGCAAAATTAAAAGAGATTGTCATGGCCATTGATGAAACCGCATTCTTATCTATAGGTAATGTTTCTGAAGTTCGTGGCGGTAATCATCGTAAACGTGATATTCATTAATGTTAATGATAAAGGAGGTTAACGATGAAGAAAAAGAAATCACAAATCCCTTTTGGATTACAAGCACATCAAAATAGCCGTTCGCTCATTTATAAAGCATTGTACCAACTCAATGATGTCGTACTAGGCGTTATCTTTTTAATAGGAAGTTTTCTCTTCTTTTCTGATTCAACTGTCTTTGACGGTACCGTTTTATTTGTAATTGGGAGTATTCAAATGATTATCCGTCCTTTGATTGCGATGGTTCACGATTTACATATGGCGATCATCGAGAAACGAGAAGGAGATTAGTCGAATCGCAATGATTATCATCAATGTCATCATTATTTTAGGTTTATTTCTATTAATTGGTTATATGTCTGGGACATACAAAGATGACTGGCTCTTTGTGAAGGCATGTGGTGTCAGTCTTGTCCTTATGGTTACAGCTTTATTATCACTTGCGATAGCGGGCGGTCTTGTTTATATCTTATTCGCTTTTCTATTACATGAAAAAGGGAGTATATTTAATATATTAGTTATTTCTATTTTGGCTGGTGGTTTTTTACAGTTTTTCTTTGTTCGTTATATGATGCGATTGAATGCCTATAACGAAACGTTAATTGAAATTTTAGAGTATTTTATTCAATGGACCACCATACTCTTTACACTTTATCAATTTATTGTTACATCAAAAGGGACGATGGCTTTTATTAGTACCTTAAAAATCAACACACATTCTCTGAATATCGCATTATTGAATATCGTTATCCTACCTGTCCTTCTCATCAGTTGGATCGGGATTGCGATGACGAAAGTTTATATTAAAGATCACTATAAAGATGAATAAACAAAAATGCGACAAGCAGTGGCCCCTCAAAAGACCCTCGCTTGTCGCTTTTATAATTGATTTTTATAGACTAATTTATAAGGGGGGTAGTCTTACCGAAGTGTTGCCGATAGACTTACCGAAGTCTAAATACTTACCATAATTTTTCAACGATATTCGTTTGATTGCGGTCAGGACCTACAGAGAAGATAGAAATATGGACGTTACATAATTCTGAAATACGCTCTAAGTAACGGCGTGCATTTTGTGGTAGTTCGTCTAAACTACGTACACCTGTAATATCTTCAGTCCAACCTGGTAATGTTTCAAAGATAGGTTTACAACGTTTTAAGTCGTTTAAGTTTGCTGGGTATTCCGTAATCTCTTTTCCATCTAATTCATAAGCTGTACAGATTTTAACCTCTTCTAAGCCAGTTAAGACGTCGATAGAGTTGATTGATAAATCTGTAATCCCACTTACACGACGAGAGTGACGTAATACAACGGAGTCAAACCAACCTACACGGCGTGGACGACCTGTTGTTGTGCCATATTCACGTCCGATTTCACGAATATGGTGCCCTTGTTCATCAAATAATTCTGTTGGGAATGGCCCATCACCTACACGTGAAGTGTATGCTTTACATACGCCAACTACTTTTGATACATTTGTTGGCCCTACACCAGCACCAACTGTCACGTTACCCGCTACAGGGTTACTTGATGTTACAAAAGGATATGTTCCGTGATCGATGTCTAACATCACCCCTTGCGCACCTTCAAAAAGAACGCGCTCATCAGCTACAAATGCATCGTCTAACACTTTTGCAGTGTCTGTCACATAAGGTGCAAGACGTTGCCCTGCTTGATAGTATGTCTCAAAGATTTCATCAAATGATGGTGCAGATTGATGAAACATGCCTTGGAAATAATCATTTTTATATTCTAAATTTTCTTTTAAACGTTGTTCGAAAACTTCTCTATCTAATAAATCTGCAACACGAATTCCAATTCTTTGTGCTTTATCTACGTATGCTGGGCCAATACCTTTCTTAGTCGTACCGATTTTATTATCACCACGACGCGCTTCTTCAAGCTCATCTTGCTTAATGTGATAAGGTAGGATGACGTGTGCGCGGTTTGAGATGCGTAAATTATCTGTTGAAATACCTCTTTCATTTAAACCGTCTAATTCTTTTAATAACGCAACAGGATCAACAACTACACCGTTACCAATCACTGCAAGTTTATCTTTATAAAAAATACCAGATGGTACTAAATGTAATTTGTATGTTTCACCATCAAATTTAATGGTATGTCCTGCATTGTTACCACCTGAAAAACGTGTAATAACATCTGCTTGTTCCGCTAAAAAGTCTGTAATTTTACCTTTTCCTTCGTCTCCCCACTGTGTCCCAACAACTACGATTGATGACATAAGAGCACCTCCAAGTTTTCTCAATTAACCAAAGAGTATTCTACCAGTATCACAGTATGATTGCAAATCAAAAAACGAACATTATTGTATCACCTAGATGATGACATCTAGCATATGATATAAAGTAATGCGAAACCTAGAACCATGCGTAATAGAAGCATTGAATGCCATTTCATACAATTTCTAAAATCCTAACTTACGATAAATATAAGCAAAGAAACCAAACTGAAAACCGTACTTTAAAAACAAAAAATTGTTTTTCGTACGGTTTTTAAGCTAATTATTTTTTTATCCCATCTCTGCGTGAGCGTAATCAATATCCGTAAATTTATTGTATTGTTTCATGAAATGCAATTTGACCGTTCCAGTTGGACCGTTACGTTGCTTTGCAATGATAATTTCGATTTCTCCATTCTCATCATTCGTTTGCGGTTCAAAACCACCATCGTCGTCATCATCATCTCCGTCGCCACGATTATAATAATCATCACGATATAAGAATGCCACAATGTCCGCATCTTGCTCGATTGACCCTGATTCACGTATATCACTCATCATTGGTCGCTTATCTTGACGTTGTTCTACGCCCCGTGAAAGCTGACTCAACGCAATCACAGGACATTCTAACTCACGCGCAATCGCTTTAAGCATTCGAGAAATCTCAGAAACTTCTTGTTGACGGTTATCTGATGAACGAGAACCGCTGCCTTGTATTAATTGTAAATAGTCGATTACAATCATGTCCAAACCGTGCTCTTGTTTAAGACGGCGGCATTTCGAACGAATATCCGTAATACGAATCCCTGGCGTATCATCAATAAAAATCTTAGTTCGTGACAATTTCCCCACTGCCACAGTAAATCGATTCCAGTCTTCTTCAGTCATGGTCCCTGTACGCAAACGATTGGAATCGACATTACCAGAACTACAAATCATACGTGTCGCAAGTTGGTCTGCACCCATTTCAAGCGAGAAAATGCCCACTGTATATTGGTCTTCATGTGTCGCAACTTTTTGCGCAATATTTAAAGCGAAGGCAGTCTTACCTACAGAAGGTCGGGCTGCGAGAATAATTAAGTCATTTCGGTTGAATCCTGCCGTCATTTGGTCTAAATCGCGATACCCTGTAGGAATCCCTGGTGTTTGCCCACTATTCTGGTCGAGCTGTTCCGCATTGTCATAAACTTGTCCTAATACGTCACGAATGTCTTTGAAACCATCACTTTCACGTGTAGAAGAGAGTTCTAGAATACGACGTTCAGCATCGTTTAAGACTGTATCCAAATCTAATTCATCGTTATAGCCATCATTCGCAATGCTATCTGCTGTATGAATCAACTTACGTTTAATCGCATTTTTAAAAACGACATCCGTATAATATTGAATATTACGCGTTGTCGGTACATTCGTTGTAATTTCAGCGAGATATTGTGGTCCACCTGCTTCATTCACAACACCTTCTTGTGTTAGTCGATCAAGGACAGTCACAATATCTATATCTTGTCCATCTTCGTTTAAATCCATCATGGCACGGAAAATGTGTTGATGTGCGCCACGGTAAAAAGACTCTGGCAACAACACTTCTTGTGTCGATGACATCAATTCTGGATCTAAAAAGATTGCACCTAAGACAGACTGCTCTGCCTCATGACTGTGTGGCATTCGATTGTGTTCAAACATTTCATCCATGCCGAGGACCTCCTCATATTTGTTACATATCTTAACATATTCTATTATAAACCATACATTCCGGCAATGGTTGTCCGTTAGATGCCGTGATAAAGGGATATGATATAAAAAAGCTGGTGACTCTGTCGTCCCAGCTTTTTCTATGCTTATTGCTCTACAGTGTGTACACGAATTGTACCTTCCACTTCTTTATGAAGTTTAACTGGCACATTTGTATAACCTAGCGCGTGAATACCTTGAGGTAAGTCCATTTTTCGTTTATCTAATTTAATGTTATGTTGCGCTTTAAGTGCTTCAGCAATTTGTTTCGTACTAATAGAACCGAATAATTTGCCGCCTTCACCTGATTTCGCTTTAACTTCGACTTCAAGTTCACTTAATTTTTCTTTTAACGCTTTCGCATCTTCAAGTTCTTGTTGCTTGTCTTTTTCGATACGTTTGTTCTTTTGATCTAATTGTTTAAGGTTTCCAGGTGTTGCTTCAACTGCATAGCCATTTTTAATTAAGAAGTTGTTCGCGTAACCAACTGGTACCTCTTTAACTTCTCCTTGCTTACCTTTACCTTTAACATCTTGTGTGAAAATTACTTTCATGATTCGTCACTCCTATCCATTTGTTCGTTGATCACATGTTGTAATTTTTCAATGGCTTCCTCCACAGTCACACCTTCAAGTTGTGTTGCTGCATTGGTTAAATGACCACCGCCACCGAGTGCTTCCATCGTCAATTGAACATTGAATTCACCAAGTGAGCGCGCTGACATACCAATTAAGTTTTCCTCGCGTCT
Organism: Staphylococcus schleiferi; assembly: GCF_900458895.1. Classification (NCBI taxonomy): domain Bacteria; kingdom Bacillati; phylum Bacillota; class Bacilli; order Caryophanales; family Staphylococcaceae; genus Staphylococcus; species Staphylococcus schleiferi. The sequence goes on along the minus strand of NZ_LR962863.1, from coordinate 20,170 downwards.
TGCTACAACATAGGATGCTTCTACTCCATCTAAACTTAACAGTTCATCCGCTGCCTGTGCAACTGTAACTGGATGATAAATTTTTTGATCCGAGCCATGTGCAATCGCAATGCCATTTTCTTGTAGTTTCACAGTACGAATCAACTCTGAACGATTGATATACGTTTCTATGTCATCTTTTAAGAAATGTTGCGTTAATATCGTATCTGCACCGTGTGCACGTAAATAGCTCGCAGCATCGAAAGTACGTGACCCTGTACGCAATGTAAAGTTACGTGTATCGACAATAATACCTGCATACATCACTGTTGATTCGAGTCGCGTCAAACGCTGTTCTGTCGGTTGATACTCGAGTAACTCTGTAACAAGTTCTGCCGTCGAACTTGCATAAGGTTCCATATAAATAAGTAAAGGATTGGAAATAAAGCTTTCACCACGACGATGGTGGTCAATTACGACTTTACGATTGGCTTTATTTAAAATATTTTCATCAATCACCATCTCTGGTTTATGCGTATCTACGATGACTAAAGTCGTTCTAGACGTCATCATATTCCATGCATCATCCGATGTGATGAAACGTTCTTTTAATTCTGGTTTTTCATCAATTTCATCCATCACACGGCGAAGTGTTGGATCGATATCGGAATCATTTAACACAATATAGGCATCAAGATTATTCATCATTGCAAAGCGTGTCACACCGATTGCTGCACCGATAGCATCTAAGTCTGGGCGCTTATGACCCATTACAATCACTTTGTCGCCTTCTAATAATATATCTTTTAATGCGTGAGAAATGACGCGTGCTCTTACACGTGTCCGTTTTTCCATCGGGTCAGTCTTACCGCCATAGAAACGAACATTCCCGTTCATATTTTTAATCGCAACTTGGTCTCCACCACGACCTAATGCCAAGTCTAGACCAGATTGTGACAGTTCTCCAAGGTCAATTAAATTTTCAGAGCCTTCCCCAATACCAATACTGAGTGTCAATTGTGCGCGATAACCCACACTTTTTTCACGAAGCTGGCTCAAAATATCAAATTTCGTATCTTCAATGTCTCGTAAAATACGACGATTCATATAGGCAATAAATTGATCGGAACTGTACCTTTTGAAAAAGACATCGTGTTCCTGTGCCCATCGACTAATCACACGAGTGACCATAGAGTTGATTTCTGAACGTTGTGTATCATTCATATTTTGCGTTAACTCATCATAGTTATCCAAGAACAACGTTGCAATAATTGGCTGTTGATCATCGTAAGCTTGTTGTATTTCAGCTTCTTCAGTTGAATCTAAGAAATACAAAATTCCTTCATCTTCTGAATACTTCACGCGATAATGGTATGCACCATCTTGCATCTCTATCTCTCTTGCTTTTTCAAGCTGCTTTAAAATATTAGGATAGATTTCATTAATAGGATCCGAAATCACATTGCGATCAAAACGTTCGGTCATAAAAGGGTTGACCCATTCTATCCGATCATTTTCATCCAATACGATTAAGCCCATAGGCATCGTTTTGGCAGCTCTATCACTTGCGAGCGACACCTTTCCGCTCAAATCATCTAAATAACGATCAAAGCGGCGATACAGCCGTCTAAAAATGAACAAACTGACGATGAGCATCACAAAAACAATGATAGCAGCTATAAAAGCCAAAAAGCGATTAAAGAAAAAGGACACACCTACAATAATCAATGCTGTCATCGTAATTACAAGGAATGGAACGATCAGTGCTTTCTTCATTGAATGACGGTTCATCTTGTTTGTCACCTCTTATCGTTTTTAATCATACTTTTTAAATTTAACCCAAGATCTAATAAACCAATCAAACGTGTCATTGGATAAAAAATAATACCTAACACAATAAAGATGACAGACACAGCAACTGGCATTCGTTTTATTGTAGTAAAGTAATGTATAAAACTTAAACCTTGAATGACTAATAAGAAACCTAATACAATTTGAAAATTAATACCGATACTATTGATTGTTGTGGCAGGTTCTGTTGTCACACTGACCAACAACGCAATGGCGTAAATAATAAATAGAGAACGTTTCATTTGCCATAAATATAATGGACGAAAAACAGGCGTTGCAATTTTGAATTTACGTAAGATTGGAAAGATAATCATCAACGTGATGATTAAATAAATTGCAATCGTCACAACAATCATAGCTGGCAATTGAACTGCCAACTGATGCACAGAGTTATTTAAAACCTCTCTTGCCTGTTGATCTAAATTTTGCATCTCAATCATTTGATTAACGATTTTTTGATAAGGCTCTAATAACACTTGTGCATATGGTAATTGTTTTAAACCTTGCAAAATCATGATAGCACCGATTGTAATGATGCTCGTCACAAGTGTTGCGACATACAAAATATGTTCTTTTGAGGCACGTTGCTTAAGCAATTGTGCAATCACTGCACTCAATGCTAATAAAATGATCATAAAGGTCATTACAAACAAGTCGCCCGTTAATGTTGAGAGTAATATCGTAATTAAAGTAGCCAATCCAAAAGAATGAATGGAACGGTACCATAATATGATTCCTGGTAAGGTTGCAAAACATGCGATAATCATTACTGACCAAGGCATAAAATGCAGTACTAAAGCTACCGCTAATAGAACAATTGTACCTACTAGGGTTTCTTTAGGCTTGATTTTAGAAAACAAAGACGCCACTTCCAAACTAATTTATTCTATAACTTCTATTTTACAAGCTTTGTAATATGAATACAATTTGTGTTGATTAGATGACATATCTTTACATCTCCTCAAACACAAAGAAAAGCTATATTTTAGCTATTATCCCTAAAATACAGCTTATTGTCTAGTATTTCTAGTTTACGCAATTATAACAAATAGATAACATTATCGTCTAAAATTAGCGTCGAAATCGCGAAACTTTTAAGAAATGATATAAATAGGGCGCCCAGTCATTAAAATTAAGCAAAAAGCCATCATGCCCAACATTATCAGGCACAAAAAAATGACGATGGTATTTGAAGTGCTTACCAAGTGCAGCAACTTGATCATCGGGGTACAACAAATCATCGGTAAAACCAAGTGTCAGCACTTTTGTATTCAATGATTGATACACCTTGTCCACATTTTCTCTTCCTCTATAAATATCATGGCTATCCAAGACGTCTAGCAATGTTAAATAGCACTGTAAGTCAAATTGTTCTTTAAATTTATCACCTTGATATTTTTGATATGTGACGACTTCATCAGGTGTAAAACGGGCTTCATAGCTTTTAGATGATCGATACGTCAGGAAACCGAGTTGACGCGCAATACTTAAACCTTCTTTACCTGCTATGTGAATGGCTTGTCTCGCAATTTCATTAAATGCACGGCTATACGAAGATGTCTTTGCGGTCGCTGCAAGAATCACTGCTTTTTCTACTTCAAATTTATGCCGATAAAGGAGCTCAAGTGCTTGCATACCGCCTAAAGAACCGCCTATGAGTACATCAATTTTACGGAAGCCTAAAGCTTCAATTCCTTTTTCAAGCGCATGGGCAATATCGCGCATTGTAAGGTGCTGAGGAAAATTTTGATCTGTTACACGTGAGCTAGAACCGAATGGACTACCGATAACATTAAAAGTAAGAAACTGATAATCATGAAGCGGCATGTAACCCCCATCAATAATCTCACGCCACCACCCTGGATTTTCCTCTGTTCCATATGTTAAATGGTTGCCTGTCAACGCATGACAAACAAGCACTAAAGGTTGACCTGGGTAACCTACATGTTCATATTGAAGCTTTAAATTTTCAATTTTCTCTCCAGATTCAGTTGTAAAAGCGCCTAACTCTAATGTGTCAACTCGATAATTCATCATTTTAGTATGCCCTCCCTCTAAAATTCAAAAAAGGTTGTATTTCCGAAATAACGGTAATACAACCTTTGTAAGCACATCTATGTTAACTTATCATCCGCAATGGTTGGTTGTAGCACCGTACTTATCAATAAGTGGTTGCTGAAGCGTCACAGGGCCAAATCCCTCAACTTCTCTTAATAAGTATATTTTTGTTTTTTATCATACCTCATTCATTATCGACATGCAAACGATTATTAGAATAATCCGGCTATTCTCAATAATGCGACACTAATCATACCTACAATAACTGTTATTGTTAAACTTCTAAGCCAAAAAGCACTAATAACAGTGGGTATTAGCGCTAAGGCAAAGTTCCAGTTTAATGTATAACCCATCACACCTTTTTGTTGCTGGATTAAACCATCCACGACTAAAGCTGTGAAAAGGGTGATTGGAATAAAAGTGAGCCATTTTAAAACTTTATCAGAAAGCTGTACACGAGAAATCATCACAAGCGGTGTAATACGTAAAAGTAAAGTGACAATTCCCGAACCTATAATTGCCAATAAGATATAAAGTGTCATCGATCAATCACCATCCCTATTGCTGCAGTGATAGTAGACGCGAATAAAATTGCTAAATAGGAAGACATGACCATACTTAGCGATAACATCATAACAATGACAATCAGCATCAATAACAAATAAGTACGCATCTTTGACTTGGTGATTCCTTCAAATTGTGCAATCGTTAAAAATACAAACATCGCTATAATGGCATAATCTAAACCAAATGCATCTGGATTTTTAAAAAAGTTGCCAAGTAACGCCCCCAAAATAGAGACAAAAATCCAAAATAAGTAGGCTGTTAAATTTAGTCCATACATCCAATTACGTGTTATGGGGAGACCTTTTGAATGAGGCGTTATGGCCACAGCAAAAGTCTCATCAGTGAGTAACGCGCCTACCCCAACTCTATGAAGTAAACTTTCCTGCTTAAAATTATTTGCTAGTGTCATACTCAATAGGAACATGCGACTATTTACGATTAACGTTGTCAGTACAATAATCCAAACTGGTGTATGAACAACCATTAAAGCGACAATAATAAACTGAGCAGCTCCGGCATAAACAAGCATCGATAACATCACGATTTCAAGTAAGCCAAAACCAGAAGCAACACCGACAACGCCAAAGGAAAATCCTATCCCTGCATAGCCTAACAAAGTTGGAATACATTCTTGTACGCCTTGCTTAAAAGTTGTATGCGACACCATGACACATCCCTTCTAAAAAAATTAATCTTATTATAATACAAGATTATCAAATTCTCTATCAGGTTAGTCTAACGTCATAGTGTCCGAAGTCTAACGATTGTATTAAAAAGGCTTAACAAAGGGGTTTAAAAAAATAAAATTTTCAGATTTTTTAACTGTTGTAAAAGCTGTTATAATATCATTTTATCTATTTACATGCTCAAAAATAGAGCGAGACAGAAACCATTTTGATTTCGTTGTCTCGCTCTAACAAATATCAAGACGTATATTTCTTAAACGCCAATTCAAATTTTATATCATTAATAAAACGATAATCTTAATTATCCTTCTACAACTGTTTCAAGGTTAAGTTCGATTTTAACTTTTTTACCTATAAAGACACCGCCTGTTTCTAAAGGTGCATTATAAGTAAGACCGTAGTCTTCGCGGTTAAGTTCACCTTTTAAGGTGAACCCTGCATTTGTATCGCCACTTAGAGGGTTTTTACCTGAACCATTGACATAAAGCTCGAATTCCTCATCTTGAGTATGTCCTTTAAATGTCACTTCAACTTGTGCTTTGTAGTGATCTCCCGCTGGCTCAATCGCTTTCGTTGTAAATTTAATTTCTGGGTATTGTTTTGCATCAAAAAAGTCTTCACTTTGTAAATGGTCATCTCGATCTCTCACATACGTATCGATAGAGTTCACTTGAATTGTACCTTTAGCTTGTAAAGATGTCGGCTGATCTAAATCGCCTTCAATCTCAAATTGGTAGTCATGAAATTGACCTTTCAATGTATTCACCATCATATGTTGAATCGCAAAACCGACATGACTATGTGCTGGATCAACTTTAAAATGTGCCATTAAAATACCTCCTTAAAAAATACGCATCTCTAGAGTATTTACCCTAAAGATGCGTATTCAATCATCTCACAATTATTTTGGTTCAATCACAGTTTGACCGCCCATAAATGGCACTAACGCTTCTGGTACAGTAATCGTACCGTCTTCATTTTGATAGTTTTCAACAATAGCCGCAAATGTACGACCTACCGCTAAACCAGAACCATTCAATGTATGAACATATTCAGGTTTCGCATCTTTATCACGTTTAAAACGGATGTTAGCACGACGCGCTTGGAAGTCTGTACAGTTTGAACAAGAGCTAATTTCTTTATAGTCATTGTAACTTGGTAACCAAACTTCTAAATCATATGTTTTACTTGCACCAAATCCGATATCTCCCGTACACAAGATGACACGGCGATAAGGTAATTGAAGTGCTTCTAGAATCGCTTCAGCATTAGTCGTCATTTCTTCTAAAGCATTCCATGAGTCTTCTGGCTTCTCAATTCTAACCATCTCTACTTTATTAAATTGATGTAAACGAATGAGTCCACGTGTATCACGGCCGGCAGAACCCGCTTCACTTCTAAAACATGCAGATTGACCTGTGAATTTTTCAGGTAAGACACCTGGCTGGATAATTTCATCTCTATAATAATTTGTCAATGGCACTTCTGCTGTTGGAATTGTATAGAGAGCTTCTTTTTCTACTTTAAATAAATCTTCTTCAAATTTTGGTAATTGTCCTGTGCCATACATTGCTTTAGCATTTACAAGTTGAGGTACCATCATTTCTGAATAACCATGTTGTGTCGTATGCATCGTAATCATAAAGTTCATTAAAGCACGTTCTAATTTCGCGCCATCATTTGTTAAGTATACAAAGCGTGCTCCTGATACGCGTGCTGCACGGTCAAAGTCAGCCATTTTTAAAGTTTCTACAAGATCCCAATGGGGTTTCGCTTCAAAATTAAATTCGCGTGGTGTGCCCCATTTTTTCAACTCAACATTTTCACTGTCATCTTTACCTTCAGGGACATCATCGTGAATAAGGTTAGGGATACGAGAAAGTTTGTCTTTTAATGTATCGTCAACTTCTTTAAGTTGTGCATCGATCGCTTTAATTTTCTCCCCTACTTCACGTTGTGCTTTGATCGCATCATCTGCATTTTCTTTGTTTCGTTTTTTTTCTGCGATTTGTTGTGATGCTTTATTACGCTCTGCTTTTAAATCTTCTGTTTGTTGAATCAAGTCACGACGTTGTTGATCTAAAGTCAAAACTTCTTCCACAACAGCAGGATCCATACCTCTTAAAGCAATTTTCTCTTTAACTTTTTCCTTCTCACTTCTAAATAATTTAATGTCTAACATATGCCAACTTCCTTTCACAAGTTTTTTAAAATTTAAGATGAGGAAACATCACGAAAATAAAAAACCACATCCCTCAACACAAGGGACGTGGTTTTGACGCGTTGCCACCCTATTTAACAGACATCTTCATATGTCTGCACTCTTACAAAAGTTAACGGTTTGACCCGAATTGTTTCTATACGTGGATAGATTTCATATAGTGCCGTACATTTGTTTTCACCAACCACAAACTCTCTAATTCCATTCCTATATTACTTATTCCACAAACAATGTACTCTATTAATTTACATTTAATATATCAAAGAAAAATTTGAATAGCAAGCTTATTTCTGATATGCCACATTTTGTAAATAATTTGCTACATTTTCAATATCTCGATGGAATTGACGATCTTCTTTGATTGAAGGGACGATTTTACGTAAATCCGTAAACTTTTCATAGGTTTTAGGCGATAATTGAGATACATTTTTCAACTCTACGGCTTGAAGCGCAATAATTGCCTCAATTGCGATAACACGACGTACATTTTCTAGAATTTGATAACCAAGGCGTGAGGCGATCGTTCCCATTGATACATGGTCTTCTTGGTTAGCTGACGATGGGATAGAATCGACACTCGCTGGATGCGCTAATGTTTTATTCTCTGATACTAGGCTGGCTGCAGCATATTGCATAATCATTGCACCACTTTGTAGACCTGGTTCAGGACTTAAGAAAGGAGGTAGCCCACCATTCAATTGTGGATTAACTAATCGTTCAAGACGTCTTTCAGACACATTACCGAGTTCACTTGTTCCAATTTTTAAAAAGTCGAGTGCAAATGCGACAGGTTGACCGTGAAAGTTACCACCAGAAATTACGAGGGTTTCATCATTTTCATCAAAGATAAGCGGATTATCATTTGCCGCATTCATTTCAAATTCTAATTTTTCACGTACATAATTGAAGACTTGAAAGCTGGCCCCATGAATTTGAGGAATACAACGTAATGTGTAAGGATCTTGGACACGAATTTCCCCTTGGCGTGTAGTCAATTGGGAACCTTCCAGCCAGTCTAACATCCGTCCTGCTACCGCGACTTGTTCCTCGAAATTACGCACTCTATGCACCGCTTCATGATATGCATCTGTTATACCATTCAAAGCTTGATGTGTTAAAGCAGCTACCCATTCTGCTTGATATGCAAGACTCTCTGTCTCAATAAATGTAATCACACCTTGTGCAGTCATGGCTTGTGTTCCATTTATCAATGCTAAGCCTTCTTTAGCTTGAAGTGCCAAAGGAGCACGGTCAAGGCGTTTTAAGACATCCGAGCTGTCTAAAATCTCACCTTGATATTCAACTTTGCCTTCCCCGATTAAAGATAAAGCGAGATGAGACAATGGTGCTAAATCACCCGATGCACCTAAAGAACCTTGTTGCGGAATCACTGGAATAATCCGATTATTAATAAAAAAGACAAGCTGATCAACAAGGTCGGTTGTGACACCAGAATGACCTTTCAATAAAGTATTAAGACGCAAGACCATCATTACTAAAGCGACGCGTTGTGCAAAAGGTTGACCGACCCCACAAGCATGTGAACGAATCAGGTTGACTTGTAATTCATTATACTTTTGTTGATCAATTAATACGTCACTGAATAACCCAAAGCCTGTCGTAATCCCATATACTGTTTCCTTATTTGCAATAATGCGCTCCACAATCGCACGACTTCTTTTGACACGCGCATGTGCCTCTTCACTAATTTCAATTTGATCTCCAGTAGCTAGAAATTGGCGAATCGCTTCAATTGTGAGTTGATCCCCATTTAGACGTAAAGTCATCATTATCCACCCCTATCATATATTAGCTTTTGATGCGCATCGGACATCTTTTAGCTCGTCTACTCAATTTTGATGCTGTCCCATCCCCATCACACTTAATAATCAGTATAGGATTCTTAAATCGCTTAAACAATAGTTTTCATAATATTCGTAACATGGTATTAAATTAATCTTTTAACGTGTTAAACAAATGAGAAGAAGCTTAATCATCCATTTTAGTACAAGGATGAACTGGAGACGAGATTCATTTGAGGATAGCGATATATCAATTCTATTCCGCATTTTGAGCTCAAAATGATAAAAATATCTAAAGGCTAACCGCATGACATCAGCCTTTCCTATTATCGGTAAGCATGACCGCATTCTAGAAGCTTTGAATTGGTATTGACGAAAGTACAAACCAGGTATAATATATCTTGTTGTAATAATGGAAATTCCAGATAGGAGGGTCACAAACGTGAAAACATTGTCAGCTGTCAGCATACCTAAACGTAAGCGTGATACGCATAAAGGAGATTACGGTCGTATACTTTTAATTGGTGGCAATGCCAATCTTGGTGGTGCGATTATGATTGCAGCACGTGCGTGTGTTTACAGTGGTGGTGGATTAATTACAGTCGCAACACATCCAACAAATCATGTTGCACTTCATTCTCGCTGTCCAGAGGCTATGGTCATTGATATTAATGATACGAAAAAACTGACAAAGATGATTGAAGTTTCAGATTGTATTTTAATTGGTCCAGGTTTGGGTCTTGATTTTAAAGGCAATAATGCTATGACATTTCTTTTACAAAATATTCAACCCCACCATACGCTCATTGTGGATGGCGATGCGATATCAATTGTAAGTAAATTAAAACCTGAAATTCCAGCTTGCAATGTCATCTACACACCACATCAGAAAGAGTGGGAGCGTTTGAGTGGCATTCCAATAGAAGAACAAACTTATGAACGAAACCGAGAAGCCGTCGATCGTCTTGGGGGCACAGTTGTCCTAAAGAAACATGGAACAGAAATTTTCTTTAAAGACGAAGAATATCAATTACAAATTGGCAACCCTGCGATGGCGACAGGCGGAATGGGGGATACCCTTGCTGGAATGATAACAAGCTTTGTAGGTCAATTTGACAATCTTGTTGATGCAATTACCAGTGCCACATACACACATAGTTATATAGGAGAAAAACTTTCTCAGGAGATGTATGTTGTACCCCCTTCAAGAATGATTGACGAAATTCCATACGCAATGAAACAATTGGAAGATTAAAATATCATTCTTCGTTAATGCATGAAGTGGTCGAAATCCTTTGATGCTGTTTTCATGACTCTGTTCAATTAAAAAAGAAGCGGCGGTGATTCCCAATAGAATCATCGTCGCTTCTTAATTTATCTGATTTTATTCATCTTCATTTTCAATATCTTCATTAACGCGATCCATAAAATCTTGTCTTAACGTTTCTCGTTCTTCTGTGTCGTTGTCGCTCACTTCAGGCGCTTCTGTATGAATTGTAGCACCAGGTACATCGTCTTCAATAACAGTCTCTGTCTCTGATTCTAGTTCATCATTTTCCGCTTCAAGATTTTCTGGTTCTTTTTTCACTTTAGCCACTGTAGATACAAACTGTTCATCATCTAGGCGAATTAAACGTACACCTTGAGCCATACGTCCATTCACTGAAATATCGCTCACTTCCATACGAATAATCACACCTTGGTTTGTAACAACCATTAAATCTTCATCACCTTCAACAGTTGCAATACATACGAGTTGACCGTTTCGCTCTGTCAATTTGGCAGTTTTAACACCCATACCACCACGGTTAGACAAACGGTACTCTTCAATAGAGGTACGCTTACCGTAACCTTTTTCAGTGACTACTAAAATCTCATCATTACTTTCTTCATTCGTAACGCCTAAGCCAATAACCTCGTCACCATCGCGAAGCTTAATCCCTTTGACACCCGCTGCGATACGACTCATGGAACGAACATCTGTCTCTTTAAAACGGATAAGAGAGGCATCTGCTGTACCAATCAGAATATGTTTTTCGCCATCAGTTAAACGTACAGCTACTAACTCATCATCATCTCTAAATTTAATCGCAATCTTACCATTACGATTGATACGGTTAAAGTTACTCAATGCAGAACGTTTAATTAAACCTTTTTTCGTTACAAATACAAGGAAGTCTTCTTCAGACTCTAAATCTTTAACAGCAATCATTGTGCTGATATTTTCGTCACTTTCAAGTTCTATCGCGTTAACAATAGGAATACCTTTAGACTGACGTGAGAGTTCTGGCACTTCATAACCTTTGAGTTTGTAGACCCGACCTTTATTCGTAAAGAACAAGATATGGTCGTGTGTACTCGTTGTAACCAACTGACTCACAAAATCATCTTCTAACGTATTCATACCTTGTACACCACGACCGCCACGATTTTGTGAGCGATATGTTGATGCTGGTAAACGTTTAATATAGTTATTATGACTCAGTGTAATAACGATTTGTTCTTCTGGAATAAGATCTTCATCTTCAAGTTGATCTATACCGCCAAGTTGAATTTCAGTACGTCTATCATCGCCATATTTTTCTTTGATTTCTGTAAGCTCTTCACGAACAAGTGCTAATAACTTCTCTTCATCTGCTAAGATTGCTTCTAATTCTTCAATATAGGCAAGAAGTTCGTTATATTCGTTTTCAATTTTATCTCGTTCTAAGCCTGTCAGACGTCTTAAACGCATATCAAGAATTGCTTGTGCCTGACGTTCAGAAAGTTCAAAACGTGATTGTAAGCTTTCCATTGCCACTTTATCTGTTTCAGATTCTCGAATAATTGTAATAATCTCATCGATATGGTCTAGTGCAATTCTTAAACCTTCTAGTATATGAGCACGGTCTTTTGCTTTACGTAAGTTATAAGCTGTGCGACGACGAACTACTTCTTTTTGGTGCTCTAAATAGTGATATAACGCTTGTTTCAAGTTAATTAATTTCGGTCTACCGTTAACGAGCGCAATCATATTAACACCAAATGAAGTTTGAAGGGGCGTTTGTTTATACAAGTTGTTCAATATTACACTTGCATTCGCATCTTTACGAATATCAATAACGATACGAACCCCTGTACGTAAACTCGTTTCATCACGTAAATCTGTGATGCCTTCAATTTTTTTTATCGCGTACTAATTCAGCAATTTTTTCAATCATGCGTGCTTTATTGACTTGGAATGGAATTTCCGTCACAACAATACGTTCACGGCCTCCACCACGTGATTCAATTTCAGCTTTTGCTCTCATAATAATAGAGCCACGGCCTGTTTCATATGCACGTCGAATACCACTTTTACCTAGAATTAAGCCTGCCGTTGGAAAGTCTGGGCCTTGAATATTTTCCATTAATTCATTAATGGTAATTTCTGGATTATGACTTAAACTTAGGACACCATCAATGACTTCGCGCATATTATGTGGTGGGATATTCGTTGCCATACCTACCGCAATCCCTGAAGCTCCGTTAACCAATAAATTTGGGAAACGTGAAGGTAATACACTTGGTTCCCGTTCATTTCCATCATAGTTATCAATAAAATCAATCGTATCTTTATTAATATCACGCAACAGTTCTAAGGCAAGTTTTGTCATACGCGCTTCAGTGTAACGCATTGCTGCTGCGCCGTCACCATCCATAGAACCAAAGTTACCTTGTCCATCTACAAGTGGATAACGATAGCTGAAATCCTGTGCCATACGGACCATTGCTTCATAAATAGAAGAGTCCCCATGTGGATGATATTTACCCATTACATCCCCTACGATACGGGCAGATTTTTTATACGGTTTGTCTGGCGTCATACCTTGCTCATTGAGGCCGTATAAAATACGACGATGTACAGGTTTTAAACCATCTCTGACATCTGGCAAAGCACGAGACACAATAACACTCATGGCATAATCCAAAAACGATTCTCGCATCTCTTTGCTGATATTACGTTCATTAATTCTTGATTCAGGTGTTTCAGCCATCAAGATATCCTCCTTCTCATTTTCCAATTCTCATTCTAGAAATCTAGGTTGGCATATACGGCATTATCTTCAATGAACTGACGACGATTTTCGACGACATCGCCCATCAACATTTCAAATGTCTGATCCGCTTCGATTGCATCATCTAAAGTCACTTGAAGCATTGCACGGTTTTCAGGATTCATTGTTGTTTCCCATAATTGGTCTGCGTTCATTTCTCCTAAACCTTTATAACGTGCAATTGACCATTTTGGCGTTGGATTAAGTCTTTCTTTTAATTTATCCAATTCGCGGTCATTAAAGACATAATATTTTTGTTTCCCTTGTGTTAACTTGTACAATGGCGGTTGTGCGATATAAACATAACCAGCTTCAATAAGTGGGCGCATAAAACGATAAAAGAACGTCAATAAAAGCGTCCGAATATGCGCACCATCGACATCCGCATCAGTCATAATGACAATCTTGTGGTAACGGGCTTTTGAGATATCGAACTCTCCGCCGATACCTGTTCCAAATGCAGTGACCATTTGACGAATTTCGTTGTTATTCAAAATCTTATCTAAACGTGCTTTTTCAACGTTTAAAATTTTCCCTCTTAAAGGCAATATTGCTTGCGTACGTGAGTCTCGACCTGATTTTGTAGACCCCCCGGCAGAGTCACCCTCTACTAAGAAAATCTCACTTTCAGATGGATCTTTACTTGAGCAGTCTGCTAACTTACCTGGTAAGCTTGAAATATCAAGTGCAGACTTACGACGTGTGACTTCACGCGCTTTTTTCGCAGCGATACGTGCGCGAGAAGCCATAATACCTTTTTCGATAATAATTCGTCCAATTTGTGGATGCTCATATAAGAAACGTTCAAAAAGCTCCGAGAATACGCGGTCAACAATTTGACGAACCTCAGAGTTGCCTAATTTTGTTTTTGTTTGTCCTTCAAACTGAGGATCTCCATGCTTGATGGAAACGATAGCAGTTAAACCTTCTCTCGTATCTTCACCTGACAAGCGTTCTTTCTCATCTTTGATTAACTTATTTTGAGATCCATAATTATTTAATACTCTCGTTAACGCACGTTTAAAGCCATCTTCATGCGTCCCACCTTCATATGTGTGGATATTATTCGCGTAAGTCAGTAAATTTGTCGCAAAACCACTGTTATATTGAATAGCGATTTCGACTTCAATGTCATCGCGTGTCTCATGAACATAAATAGGTTCTTCATGTAATGGCTCTTTATTCTCGTTTATAAGCTCGACATACGACTTTATTCCACCTTCATAGTGGTAACTATCCTCACGAATTTCTTCTTCGTCACGCTCGTCTCTGAGCGTAATACGGATACCTTTATTTAAAAAGGCTAATTCACGAATACGTTTTTGCAAAGTTTCATAGTTATACACTGTCGTTTCTTGGAATATCGTGCCATCTGCCTTAAAACGAATCACTGTCCCTGTTTGGTCTGTATCACCAATTTGTTTCAAATCAAATGCAGGTACACCCATGTGGTAGGCTTGATGATGAATACGTCCATTTCTATGAACGTAAACTTCTAACGTCTCACTCAATGCATTTACAACAGATGAACCTACACCGTGTAAACCACCTGAAACTTTATAGCCACCGCCGCCAAATTTCCCACCAGCGTGTAATACAGTTAAAATAACTTCTACAGCAGGACGTCCCATTTTTTCTTGAATATCGACAGGAATACCGCGTCCATTATCTGTAACTTTAATCCAATTGTCTTTTTCGATGATCACTTCAATATCATCTGCATATCCTGCAAGTGCTTCATCAATACTGTTATCGACAATTTCCCAAACAAGATGATGTAGACCACGTTCTGAAGTAGAACCAATATACATACCTGGTCGCTTACGTACCGCTTCAAGTCCTTCTAAAACTTGAATCTGACTCGCACCATAATTTTCCGAGTTGTTCACATCAGCCAATGCTTCCCACCTTCACTTTCTTCCTACTGCTTAATATTTCCTTGTGCAATTTGATATATCTTCGCGTTTTTCATTATTTCATGATCAATACCATCTACCGAAGTGGTTGTCACAAATGTTTGAACTTTATGCTGAATTGTACTTAAAAGATGCGTTTGACGTGCATCATCTAGTTCACTTAAAACGTCATCAAGTAATAAAATGGGGTATTCCCCCACTTCTTGATTCATTAATTCAATTTCTGCTAACTTAATCGAAAGCGCTGTTGTCCGTTGCTGACCTTGAGAGCCATAAACTTGTGCGTCCATGCCATTCACTTGAAAAGCTAAATCGTCACGGTGTGGTCCATTTAAACTCACACCGCGCTCGATTTCACGATTCTGGTGACTTTGAAGGTCTTCGAGTACTTTTTGAATTAAGACTGCCTCTGCTTGCGAGGTGTCTTCAATTTTGATACTAGGTAAATATTTTAATGTCAAAGCTTCGCGACCATTCGTAATACCTGAATGAATGGGCTCTGCTAAAGTTTCTAGTTCTGCAATAAATTGTGCTCTGCGTTGTGTCACTTTCACTGCATATTCAGCAAATTGCTGATTCAGTACTTCTAACATCGTTGTATCTTTTGTCTGTTTCAATTGCAGCTGCTTTAAATAGTGATTGCGTTGTTTCAAAATACGTTGATATTGCGATAAATCATTTAAATATAAATTTGAAATTTGCCCAAGTTCCATATCGATAAAACGTCTTCTCACTTGTGGTGCGCCTTTGACAATATTTAAGTCTTCAGGCGCAAAAAGGACCACATTCAAATGGCCTATATACTGCGTCAAACGACTTTGCTCTAAATGATTTACTTTTACCTTTTTACCTTTTTTCGTGATAAACATTGTGAGCGGCATCGTACCATGGCGAAAACTGAGCTCACCCTCTATTTTAGCATACTCAGTATTAAAACGAATTAATTCCCTATCATTCGTCGTACGATGACTCTTCGCTAAGGCTAAGGTGTAAATAGATTCCAATAGATTGGTTTTTCCTTGTGCATTTTCACCAATTAAAATATTGACTTCAGGATGACATTGAAGCAATATCTCTTCGTAATTTCGATAGTTTTCTAATTGGAGTGTTTTAAGTTTCATTGCTCACCGAATTTGATGATATATGAACCTACTTCAGGAATTTCTATACGGTCCCCGTCATGTAACTTTTTGCCACGACGCGATTCATGCTCGCCATTCAAGAAAACATCATATTCACTTAAAAACCACTTCGCTTGTCCTCCTGATTCAATGATGCCTTCATAGTTTAAAAATTGTCCTAAAGTGAGTTCACCATCAACAATTACTTCCTCAGCCAATTTAATCACTCCATTCATATTTGCTCACCTATATATTATACCGTTTTATCGCAAAAATTTCATGTACAGAAGGCAATTTTCGAGTAAAAGTTTCATGTGGAACAAATGATGAATGACCCATCATGTGTTAGGACTTTTGATCCTTAATCACTTGATCAATTTTAGATTTAATCGTGTCAAAATCCGTAGTATCTTCTATCGGTTCACCGTTGATATATAACGATGGCACTTGTGGCACTTTATACTTTTTAGCTAAGTTATTATCGTTTCGCGCTTTTTTAGCGATTTCTCCATTTTTGTCTCGATAAGCCGAAGTAATCTTTTCTAATTGTTTAGGTGACAAGTCTAATTTTTTTAGCTGTTGTTGAATAAAATTATCTGTTAACCAATGTTTTGTAGTCACGTCATCTTTATTCGATGGTTGACCTTGATATAAAAGTTTGTGAAACGCCCAATATTGGTTCGGCGCAATCTGATTTACTGCTAATGCAGCTTTTGCACTTAATTCAGACTCTTCTCCATGTATTAAAACGTTAACGTAGCGAAATTGTACTTTTTGCGTATCAATAAATTCTTTTTGTAGTTGTGGCTTAATGTTACGTTCAAATGCACCACAATAAGGGCATTTAAAATCACCATATTCCACAATTACAATTTTATTCTCTTTTGCGCCTTGATGTGGTTTTGATTGGGTATCTGTCACCATTTCTTTTTCATTTTGACGCGCTGCATTAGGGTCTGAATTATGTGTACTCATTCTAATAATGATTGCTATTACAATTGCGAGTACCACTATAATTGTTAAAATTAAAGGCCATTTACTTTTCATATTCCAATCCTCCATCACATTATCTTTTAATTATACTAAAATCAGGCTGCTTTGAATATTACACGCGCGAACGATTCAAATGACTTTATTTTTTTACTAACTTTACGTATGGAAACTGAGCTATTAAGTCACACAAAAAACGCAGTTGGTTAAGTCCAACTGCGTTTTGTATCATAGGCTTTTTAAATTATTTAGTAAGTACGTATCGGTAAAATTAATTGTGTAACGGTGTCATCATCTTTTGGTTTTAAAATAAATGGTTTCATCGTACCGAAAAATTCGACTTCAACTTCGTCATTATCGATCGCTTTTAAAGCATCCATCATGTATTTAGAGTTAAAAGATATTTTTAAGTTGCCACCTTCAACCTCGTTTGCAGTAACTTCTTCCTTCACTGTCCCAATTTCAGGTGATGTAGATGAAAGTTCCACTTGCTCATCGCCTGCACTTAATTTAATGACATTGTTACCACCTTCTCTTGCTAAAAGAGAAGCACGATCAATGGCATGATAAAAATCAGAATTATCTAATGCTAATTTGATCTCATAGTTTTCTGGGAATAAGCGTGATGTATCAGGATAGTGTCCCTCTAGTAAGCGTGAAATAAAGTTTACATTACCAACACGGAATAATACTTGGTTTGATGCAAAGAAAATATCAATATGCTCTTCGCTTTCTGTCATAATTTTATTTAATTCTGCTAAAGCTTTACCTGGAATAATGACATTTTTATCACCAATTTCTTCGTCTTCAAGTTTCAACTTTCTTACAGCCAAGCGGTGTGAATCAGTCGCTGTGCATATTAATTCATTTTCTTGTATAAGCCAGTTTACACCTGTAAGAACTGGACGTGTTTCTGAGGTGGACACTGCGAAATTAGTTTGTGCAATCACGTTTTTCAATACTTTGACTGGTAATTGCAATGCATCTTCACTAGATACTTGTGGTAACAATGGATATTGATCAGGGTCTAAACCACTTAAATTGAACTCAGAATGACCTGATGTAATCAATGTTTGAAATTGTTCGTTTGTAGAAAGCTTAACTTCTCGACCTGGTAATTTCTTAATAATGTCAACGAAGAAACGCCCTGGCAATACGACAGAACCTGGCTCTGTCACATTAACAATTTCTTCTCCATCAACTTGATTCGGGATTGTAATTTCAATTGATATCTCTGAATCTGATCCAGTTAAGACAATGCCTTCGTTTTTGGCATCAATTTTAATACCTGTCAATATTGGTAATGTCGTTCTTGGTGAAATGGCTTTTAATGTATCGTTTAATTGAGTGATAAAATAATCTCTTTGGATAGAAAACTCCATCATTCTATAAACTCCTTTCAGTCGTTTATAATAGTTATAGTTATTATTTAAAGTCGTAATCATAGTCATAGGGGCTGTGGATTAGTGGATAACTCATAAAATTGATTGATATCAAAGGTTATTCACATGTGGATAAGTTGTGTATGATGTGTACAACTTTTGCCCACTATCCACAAATCAACTTCTGATCTCTTTTTCAATACCTTCTATTTCTTGTCGTAATGTAGGGTCATTTTCGATATCTTTTTTTATTTTATCATGCGCATGAATGACTGTCGTATGATCGCGTCCTCCAAATTCCTCTCCAATTTTTGGTAGAGAAAAAACAGTTAGCTCTCGCGATAAGTACATCGCGATTTGTCTTGGATAGGCAATCGATTTTGTACGTTTCTTTGCTGCAAAGTCTTCAATACGTACGCCGTAATACTCACCAACAACTTTTTGAATATCTTGAATCGTAATTTTTTTAGATTTTGTAACTTGAATAATATCCTTTAAAGCATCAGAGGTTAATTCGGTCGTAATCGGTTTACCTTGTAATTTTGAATATGCGAGTACACGCGTTAAAGCACCTTCAAGTTCACGAATATTCGTTTGAATTTGATTTGCGATATAAGTTAAAGATTCGATAGGAATATCTAGATTTTCTTCTTCTGTTTTCTTTTGTAAAATGGCCATCCGTGTCTCAAAATCTGGTGGTGTGATATCAACGATTAACCCCCATTGGAAGCGGGATTTTAGACGTTCCTCTAAAGTAGAAATTTCTTTCGGTGGACGATCACTGGAGATGACAATTTGCTTTTTGTTTTGATGCAAGTCATTAAAAGTATGGAAAAATTCTTCCTGTGTCTGTTCTTTCTTTTGAATAAATTGAATATCATCAATTAATAAAACATCGATATTGCGGTACTTTTCACGAAATGACTCTGTATCGTTGTTACGAATGGATTGAATAAACTCATTTGTAAATTTTTCGCTTGATGTGTAAAGTACCTTCGCATCAGGATTATTTTCCAGGACATAATGACCAATCGCATGCATCAGATGCGTTTTTCCTAAACCTACACCACCATAAATGAAAAGCGGATTATAGGCATTTGCCGGTGATTCCGCAACAGCAAGGCTCGCAGCATGCGGGAAGCGGTTGCCGGGACCGATGACAAATGTTTCAAATGTATTGTTCGTGTTAAATTGCTCACCTGACACGACAGGTTCAACATGCGAATGATGCTCTGAATTTTTAGAGGATGACGCGACATTGAGCTCTGCTAAATCTTCTTCAGTAATGAAGTTGATGTTCTCAATATCGTGTCCCGTTACAGCTTCTAAAAATTGTTTGACGAGATCTGTATAATTGGTCGTTAGCCAATTTGCAATAAATGGCTGTGCAGCAATAACGACAGCTTCTTTATTAGATAGAGCATGTAATGTTGTGTCTTTGAGCCAAGTGTCATATGAAACATTAGTAACATTTTCTTTGCATAAGTTGAGAACATTATCCCAAATTTCTTGTTCTGACAT